>NZ_JBITMP010000039.1:0-109007 GCF_044466425.1 Nonomuraea sp. NPDC049400 | reverse complement strand
GTTTTTTTCCTTTTTTGCCCTTTATCTCCACGTGCGGCCACCGTTTTTTTTTTTTTTTTCTGTCGCTCTTTTTTTGTTTACAAACGTTTGGGGGGGGGGGGGGCCCCCCCCCCCACCGCACCTCACCCCCAATCGTGAAGGTGAGGCATGATGAACTCGACTGTGGTGTGGTGCATCGCCGCGAGCGTGGTGTGCGCCCTGGCGCTCCTGGTGATCCTCAACGTCGGCATGCCGGAACCGCTGCGGATCACTCTGATGATCATCGATGTGGTCGCGCTCCTGGCTTTCCTCGGCCTCCTGGTCGCCGCAGCCCTCGGCCAGCGCAATGGTTGACCAGGGCACGAGCACCGTGCTGAGACAAGAGCCGGACCCCGCGGTCCCCGCCAGACCGAGGCTCGCCGAGGGTGTCCAGGTGCACCCGCCGTCGGCGGAGGGCGCGCTGTGGATCATCGAGCGGCCCGGTTCCTACATGAGGGTGGGAGCGGACCTCGCCAAGCTCGCGGGCGCACTCGACGGCGCCCGCGACCACGCGCAGCTCCAGTCCTACCTGGGCGCACAGTGGACCGGCGAGTCGCTGGCCTACGCGCTCGGTCAGCTCAAGCGGGCCGGGCTCCTCGACGACGGGCTGCGCAAGCCGCGCCGCGTCCGGTGGGTGAAATACGTTCCACCGCTGACCCTGCAGGTCACGCTCCTTCGCCCCGATCGCCTGCTCACCGCCTGCGCGCCGCTGTTCGCCGCGCTGGCCAAGCGCGGCTGGGGCCTCGTCGCGGCGGTGCTGGCGCTCGGCGGTCTGGCCGGGCTGGCGCTCATGAGCGGGACGCTGATCGACACGCTGAGCGGCCCGCTCCCGATGCCGGTGTACGCGGGTGTGGCGGTCGCGACCTACGCCGTCATCGTGCTGCACGAGTTCGCCCACGCCGCGGTGCTCACCTATTACGGCGGGCGAGCGAACCGTATGGGGTTCATGCTGCTCTACCTGCTGCCCGCGTTCTTCTGCGACGTCTCGGACGGCTGGCGGCTGGCCGAGCGGCGGCAGCGCGTCAGGGTGGCGCTGGCAGGCGCAGCCACCCAGTTCGTGGCCGCCGGGTCGGCGTCGCTGGCCGCGCTGTTCACGCCGGGTTCCGACCTGCGGACCGGCCTGCTGGTCTTCTCCGCACTCAACTACGGCAGCGGGCTGCTCAACCTGCTGCCCTTCATCAAGCTCGACGGCTACCTGGCGCTGATGAGCCATCTGGACATCCCCGACCTGCGCAAGCGAGCGATGATCGACGCCCGGCGGTACACCGCCAAGCTGCTGTTCGGCGGGCGATACGAGCGGGAGCTGCCGCAGGTGCGGTGGGCGGTGCCGTACGGGCTGGCCTGCCAGCTCTTCCCGATCTACCTCGTCGGCGGGCTGGCGCTCTCGCTCTGGGGCGACCTGCTGCAGAGCTTCGGCGTCGCCGGGACGGTCGCGCTGCTCGTCGTCGTCGGCCTGCTCATCGGCCGCCTCTGCCACGGCTTCGTGGTGCGCATGCGTGAGGCGAGGCAGGCGGGCGCGCCGGCGTGGCGGGCCGCCCTCGTCACGCTGGCCGTCGCCGGCGGGGTGGCCGCGCTGCTCGCACTGGTCCAGGTTCCCTACTCGGTGAGCGGCGGCTACCGCTACCACGCGGGCAGGGCCGATCTGGTGCTCACCACCGACCCGGGTCCCGACGTGCTCAAGACGGGTGCGACCGTCCGGCTGCTGCGTAACGGGGTGGTGTTCAAGGAGCGCGTCGGCACGGCCAGGATCGCCGGGACCCAGGCACGTGAGATCTCCGTGCCGGTGTCGGTCCTGCTGCCGGTCCGCACCGACCGCGAGCTGCCCGGCACCGTCTCCGGCTACCCGCTGGAGGTGACGACGGCGCCGCCGGACAGCCAGGGCGTGGCCCGGATCGAGGCGGGCCACCGGCCACTCGGCGTCTGGCTCTACCGCACCTATGTCTCTGCCGCCTGGTGACGAACGGGAGTAACAGTCATGGAGTTCATGCGATACATGGAGCACTCCCCTCCGGGCGTGCCTTTCTACGATGTCGTCGAGCGGGGCGCCGACCTCGAGTTCGCGCTCACCCGGCAGCCCGCGCCGCCGGACTGGCACCGCACGGAGAACTCGGAATGGGCCATTTATCGGGCGCCCGCCGAGAACCTGTTGAAACAGGGCTGGAAAATACACGCGTCGGCCACGCCGGAAAACGCGGAGAAGATCCTCGAGACGGTATGGAACTATTGCGTGCCGCGGCAGTTCAGTTTCAAGTTCCTGAAGTCCCCGAGAATTCTCGCCGCCAGGAACGGCAAATACGGTGAGCGGGGCAGCGCGGGCAAGTTCATCACCGTCTATCCCGCCGACGACCGGCAGCTCGAACAGATTCTGCGCGAGCTCGGCCAACTGCTGGAGGGCGAGCGCGGGCCGTACATCCTGAGCGACCTTCGCTGGCGCTCCGGACCGCTCTACGTGCGCTACGGCGCGTTCATCGAGCGCACCGTCAAGGGCGAGAACGGCGAGACCGTCTACTGCATCGAGGACCCGGACGGGCGGCTCGTGCCCGACGTCAGGGGGCCGTCGTTCCGCCCGCCGGAGTGGGCGGTCCTGCCCGACTGCCTCCAAGAGGCGGTGGCGAACCGGAACAAGGGGACGCTGCGCGACTTCCCCTTCCGCGCGACCAAGGCCTTCCACTTCTCCAACGGCGGCGGCGTCTACTACGCCACCGACACCACGACGGGCGAGGCCGTCGTGCTGAAGGAGGCCAGGCCGCTGGCGGGGCTCGACCAGCAGGGCCGCGACGCGGTCGCCCGGTTGGAGCAGGAGCACTGGGCGATGCGGAAGCTGGAGGGGCTCCCGTGGATCCCCAAGGTCATCGACTACCGCATCGGTCACGAGCACTACTTCCTGGTCCGCGAATACGTGGAGGGCCAGCCGCTCGCCAAGGAGATCGACCGCCGCAATCCGCTGATGCGCGAGCGGCGCGGCGCCGGGGACTTCGCCGCCTACGCCGCGTGGGCGATGAAGATCATCGCAACGGTCGAGGAGGCCATCGAGGCCATGCACGAGCGTGGCGTGGTCTTCGGTGACCTGCATCCGGCGAACATCCTCCTCCGTGCCGACGACACGATCGCCTTCATCGACCTGGAAGCCGCGACGGAGGCGAGCGAGAACGCCACGCAGCCGATGGCCGCGCCCGGTTTCGTCGCCCCGCCCACTTACCGGGGCACCGCCATCGACCGCTACTGCCTCGCCTGCCTGAAGATCGCGTTCTTTCTGCCGATGACCCCGTTGCTGCCCTGGGGCGCCGACAAGGGCGAACGCCTGCTCAAGGCCATCACCGAGCACTTCCCGCTGCCCGACGGCTTCGCCGGGCAGGTACGCGCCGATCTGGGCCCGGACGGCCACTGGGCGCCCCTGGTGGGCCTGACCGCCGCGCCGCCGGCAGTGAGCTGGCCGGAGGCCGGCCCCGGCGCCTGGCCCGAGCTCAGCGCGGGCATCGCGGGCGGCATCCTCGCCACGGCCACCCCCGAACGCGCCGACCGCCTCTACCCCGGCGACATCGGCCAGTTCCTCGGACCCCACGGCGGGGTGAACTTCGCCCACGGGACGGCGGGCGTCCTGTGGGCGCTGCGGCAGTCCGGCGTGGACTTCCCGGAGGAGCACCTGCGGTGGTTCGCCGACCGCGCGCGCTCTCTCAAGGAGGCGCCGCCCGGCTTCTACGACGGCTGGTCCGGCATCGCCTACGCCATGGACGACCTGGGGCTGGCCGAGGAGGCCCGCGGATGCCTCGACCGGGTCCGCGAGCTGGGGCCGGAGCAGATGCCCGTCGGCGGGCTGTACTCCGGGGTGCCGGGAGTGGGCCTGACACTGCTGCACTTCGCCGCGAAGACCGGCGCCGAGGAGCTCCGCGAGGAGGCGGGGACGCTGGCCGAGTGGCTGATCGAGCACCCGCTCCCGCTGCGTGGCCCGGTCCTGCCCGGCCTGATGCACGGTGGCGCGGGCATCGCGCTGTTCCTGCTCCGCCTGTACGAGACCAGTCCCGATCCCCGGCTGCTCCGGCACGCCGAGGCTGCGTTGCGCCGCGACCTGAAGGTGGCGGGCGTGGGCGGGCCGACGCCGCCGATGGACGCGCCGTGGCGTGCGCCGGTGCTCGCCGCCGGTGGCGCGGGCCTGGCCCTGGTGGCGGACCTGCTGGTCGCACACCACCCGGATCCTGAGCTGATCGAGCTACGCGACGAGCTGCGCCGCAGGGTCGACAACCACGTCGTGACGGGCGCCGGGCTGTTCAACGGCCGGGCGGGCGTCGTGCTGGCCATGGCGAACCTGACCGGGACCGTACGCGCGCGCCACCTGAACGACCTGGCCTGGCACGCCGTGGCACGTGACGGGCACATCTCGTTCATCGGCGAGCAGGCACTGCGGCTGTCCGCCGACCTGGCCACCGGCGCCGCCGGCGTGCTCTTCGCGCTCCGCTGCGCGCTCAACGACGACCGCGCAAGCCTTCCCTTCTTGCATCCCAGAAACCTGTAAGAGAGGACGAATAATGAAACCGATGTTAAAGGCGGAGGGCCTTACCAAGCGGTACGGCCCGGTGGTCGCGCTGAGCAACGCCACGTTCGCCGCCCGATCGGGGGCCATCACCGGCTTCCTCGGCCCCAACGGCGCGGGCAAGTCGACCACGATGCGCCTGTTCCTCGGGCTCGACAGGCCCACCAGCGGGGCGGCGCTCATCGACGGCAAGCGCATCGACGAGTGGCCCATTCCGGCCAGGAAGATCGGCGCGGTGCTCGACACGCAGTGCGCGCACCCCAGCCGCAGCGCCATCGACAGCGTGCGGTGGGCGGCCAAACTGGCGGGGGCGGGCCAGGGACAGGCCGAGAGCCTCCTCGACCGGGTGGGGCTGACCGACGTGGCGGGGCAGCGGGTCGGCCGGTTCTCGCTCGGCATGCGCCAGCGCCTGGCCCTGGCCATCGCCCTGGTGGGCAACCCCGAGATCGTCGTGCTGGACGAGCCGATGAACGGGCTCGACCCCGACGGCATCGCCTGGCTGAAGGCACTCCTGCGGCAGTTCAGGGATCAGGGCAGGACGATCTTCCTCTCCAGCCACCTGCTGGCGGAGATGGAGGACCTGATCGACGACCTGGTGGTGATCGCCCAGAGCAAGATTGTCGGCGCGGGCTCCGCCGAGTCGTTCATCCAGCGGTTCCAGGCCAACACGGTCAGCGTCGAGTGCGACAACCCGGAGGCGCTGAGCGCCGCCATCTCGAAGGCCGGCGGCCGGGTGCTCGGCGTCGTCGGCACGCAACGACTGCAGGTCACCGGGGTCACCGCCGTCATGGTCGGGCAGATCGCCAGGGACAGCCGCATCGCGATCTTCGAGCTGAGAGAAGAGCGCAATCTGCAGAGGGCCTTCGCGCAGGCGACCGCCGACAAGACCGGCATCAGAGGAGAGGTGGGCTAAGCCATGTCATTCGCCAATCTCTGGTCGGCGGAGATCATCAAATTCCGCACGCTCAGGAGCTACCTGATCACCGTGATCGCGTCGATCGCCGTCGCCGGCATCGCCGCCGCCTTCGTCGGCACCGGAGTCGACGCGAAGGGCAACATCCCCGGGATGGGCACGTCGATCCAGGCCGTCGCCTTCCCCATGGAAGTGGTCATCTACGCGATGATGGTGCTCGGCGTGCTCATCGCCACCGGCGATCTGCGCAGCGGCACCTTCCGCATCACCTCGATCATGTCGCCCTGGCGCCGGCAGGTGCTGACGGCCAAGTTCACCGCGGCCGCGGTGATCGCGCTCGGGGTCGGCGTGGTGTCGACGGTCCTGGCGTACGTGGGCGGGCTGCTGACCGGCGGCAGCGGATACTCGCCGCTGAGCGGCGACGGCGGGCTGCTCGTGCTGGCGACCCTGATCGCGGTGCCGCTGGCCACCATCCTCGGCACGGCGGTCGGGCTGCTGCTCAGGAGCACCGCGGGCGCGGTCGCGCTGCTGCTGGTGTGGGCGCTCGGGATCGAGGCGATCTTCGCCTACACCGTCCCGCCGATGGTCGTGGCGTTCCTGCCGTTCAAGACGGTCGGGGCGGCCGTCGCGAACCTGCCGCTCGGCCCGCTGCCCGGACTGGGAATGTTCACCCTGTACGTCGCGATCGCCACCGGTCTGGCGATCTTCGTGTACGAGCGACGCGATCTCGGTACGTGACGACACCTCAGGAGGGCAAGCTCATGCACGTCTGGGATTACCTGGCCGAGTACCACGCCGAGCGAGAGGACATCCTCGACGCGGTCGAGCAGGTCCTCGAATCCGGCAGGCTCATCCTCGGCCAGAGCGTGCTGGGCTTCGAGTCCGAGTTCGCCGCGTACCACGGCCTGCGCCACTGCGCGGGGGTCGACAACGGCACCAACGCGATCAAACTCGCCCTGCAGGCGCTCGGCGTGGGCAAGGGTGACGAGGTCATCACGGTGTCCAACACCGCGGCGCCGACCGTCGTGGCCATCGACGCGGTCGGCGCCGTCCCGGTCTTCGTCGACGTGCACCCCGGCACGTACCTCATGGACGTGGATCAGGTGGCCGCCGCCATCACGCCCAGGACCCGCTGCCTGCTGCCCGTGCACCTGTACGGGCAGTGCGTGGACCTGGCGCCGCTGCGGCGCCTGGCCGACCGGCACGGCCTGGTGATCCTGGAGGACTGCGCGCAGGCGCACGGGGCACGCCGGGACGGCGTGATCGCCGGATCCATGGGCGACGCCGCCGCCTTCTCCTTCTATCCGACCAAGGTCCTGGGCGCCTACGGCGACGGTGGCGCGGTCGTCACCGACGACAACGCGGTGGACCGCGCCCTGCGCCGGCTGCGTTACTACGGGATGGAGGAGCGCTACTACGTCGTGGAGACGCCCGGCCACAACGCCCGGCTGGACGAGCTCCAGGCGGAGATACTCCGCCGCAAGCTACGCAGGCTCGACGGCTACATCGCCGGGCGCCGGGCGGTGGCCGCGCGCTACGCCGACGCGCTCGGCGACACCGACCTGGTGCTGCCCGCCACCGCGCCGGGCAACGACCACGTGTACTACGTCTACGTCGTACGGCACCCGCGCCGCGACCAGCTCATCCAGGCCCTCGAGGACGAGGGCATCCACCTCAACATCAGCTACCCATGGCCGGTGCACACGATGACGGGCTTCGCCCATCTGGGCTACCGGCCGGGCAGCCTGCCGGTGACCGAGCGCCTGGCCGGGGAGATCTTCTCGCTGCCGATGTATCCCTCGCTGTCGCGGGAGAATCAGGAACGGGTGATCTCGGTGTTGCGGAAGGTGCTATGACCAGGCATCCCGCACCGCCTCGCACGCGGCGTGATCGGGCAGCAGACCACGCTCCGCGGCCTGCGCGAACGTGGGCGCGGCACGGTCGCGCTCGGACAGCACGAGCTCCAGGTCCCGCGGCAGCGGCAGGCCGAGCTCCGGGTCCAGCACCGAGAGTGCCAGCTCGTTGCGCGGCTCGTACTCCTCTGACAGCAGGTAGGAGATGACCGTGTCGTCCTCCAGTGCCACGAAGGCGTGCCCGACGCCGGGCGGCAGGTAGAGGGCGCAGTGGCCGCTCCCGCTCAGCTCCACCTGGTCCACCCGGCGAAAGGTCGGCGACCCGAGCCGCAGGTCGACCACCAGGTCGAGCGCCCTGCCGCGGACGCACCGCACGTATTTGGCGGTGCCCGGCGGCGCCAGCGTGTAGTGCAGGCCGCGCACCACGCCGCGTCTGGAGGTGCTCTGGCTGGCCTGCGCGACGGGGAAGAGCGGATGCCCGAGCGCGGCCACGAAGTCGGCGCGCTGGTAGGCGGTGACGAACTCGCCGCGCTCGTCGGCGTAGGCCACCGGCTGGAAGGCGAAGGCGCCGCGCACCTCGAGCTCCCGGCTAAGCAACGTGGACCTCCGGCACGTAGCGGATCCACTGCCCGCCCGCCTCGCGGAACTCCTGCTCCTTGGCCATGATCTCCTCGGCATGGTTCCAGGCGAAGAGCACCGCGTAGTCGGGGTAGGGATCGCGGAAGGCCTCGGGCCCCCTGATCGGGATGTGCGAGCCAGGAGTGAGCCTGCCCTGCTTGGCCGGGGTGGTGTCGACGATGAACGGGATCAGGTCAGGCCCGATCCCGCAGTAGTTGAGCACGGTGGCGCTCTTGGCGGTGGCGCCGTACCCGGCGACGCTCGCGCCGCGCTCGCGCAGCTCGGTGAGCAGCGCGACCAGGCGGTCACGGGTGTCCGCGGCACGGCCCGCGAAGGCACGCAACGCGTCCGCGTCCGCGATGCCCTGCGCGTCCTCGTCGGCGAGCAGGTCACGCACGGCGGCGCTCTGCTCCCTGGCCCCCTTTCTGGCCAGCGTGTATCTCACCTCTCCCCCGTGGACGGCCAGCCGCTCGACATCGACGAGCTCCAGCCCGTACGGCGCGGCCATCCGCTGCACCGAACCAGCGGAAAAGAGAAAGAAATGCTCATCGTAGATCTGATCGAAGGAGGTCAGGCGGACGACGTCGCCCAGATAGGGGTCCTCGAACACGAAGACGCCCTGGGGACCGAGCAGCGTGGCCACGCCCTGCAGGATCGAGCCGACGTAGGGGATGTGGCACAGCGTGTTGGCCGCGTAGATCACATCGGCGGGCCCGTCGGCGGCGCGGATCCGCTCGGCGACGCCCGACTCGAAGAACTCCTTGCAGACCCGCACCCCCTGGGCGGCGGCGCGGTCGGCGACGCCTCCCGACGGCTCCACGCCCAGGTGCCTGACGCCGGCGCGGGCGAGGTTGCCGAGCATGACGCCGTCGTTGCAGCCCAGCTCGACCACGAACGGATCACTCCATCCGCTCATGACGCGCTCGGCGAAGGCGGCGAAGTGCTCGCGCATCACCGACGAGCCCGAGGACAGATAGGGATAGCCGTCGTGGAACATACGTGCACGCGGCACCTCCTCCATGAGTTGCACCATGGAGCACGAACCGCATACGCCGACGGCGAGCCGGAAAAAGAACTCCTCCCGTTGTTCCGCCGGCACCCTAAACGCGTCGGACAAAGGCTGCCGCCCGAAGTCGGCGACCTGTTCAAGTCGCCCCGAACAGATCCGGCAACGCACATCAATTTCCATGACGCCACTATATGTGGCGCTTGTTTACGCGTATAGGGTGGGCCGAATATGAATGTCCTTCGCTGGCTTTCCGCACACGGCTCGATGAAAGCCGAAAGAATTCCACTGGACGAACTCACCGGCTGGCGCCGTGACCGCGGCACCGGCAACCTGGTGCATACGAGCGGGAAATTCTTCAGCGTCGAAGGGGTGGACGTCCACCACCCCGAGGGACCCGTGTCGCGGTGGGCGCAGCCCATCATCAACCAGCCCGAGGTGGGCGTGCTCGGCATCCTCATGAGACGGCTCGACGGCGTCCCCCACCTGCTGCTTCAGGCCAAGCACGAGCCCGGCAACGTCAACGGGGCCCAGCTGTCCCCGACCGTGCAGGCCACCAGGAGCAACTACACGCGCGTGCACGGCGGGCGTCCCGTGCCGTACCTGGACAGGTTCCGCTCGCCGGACGGGCGGGTGCTGAGCGACGTGCGGCAGTCGGAGCAGGGCAGCTGGTTCTACCGCAAACGCAACAGGAACATGGTCATCGAGATCGCCGACGACCTCGCGCCGTCGCCCGGCTTCCGCTGGCTGGCCCTGGACGACGTGCTCGACCTGCTGTCGGTGCCCGACGTGGTGAACATGGACACCAGGACCGTGCTGTCCTGCCTGCCGCCGTCCGTGTGGGGGGACGATCACGCCATGCCCGGCCGTTCCCGGCACGACATGGGCGAGATCCTGAGCTGGATCACCCAGCGGCGCTCGACGATCGAGATCCACGTCGAGCGGATACCGCTCGACCGGGTCGGCGGCTGGCGGAGGGAACACGGCACGATCTCCCACGAGACGGGCAGGTACTTCGCCGTCATGGGGGTGAGCGTGACCGCCAGCGACCGTGAGGTGGGCGCCTGGACGCAGCCGATGATCGAGCCGACCGCGCCCGGGGTCGTGGCGTTCCTGCTCAACTGGTTCGACGGCGTGCCGCACGTGCTGGTCAGGGCCCGGGTCGAGCCTGGCTATGCCGATGTCGCCGAGCTGGGGCCGACCGTGCAGTGCGCCCCCGCCAACCACGACACGCCTCCGCCGTTCCTGGAGGAGGTGCTCGGCACGCCGCCTGGCCGGGTGCTCTTCGACACCATGTTGTCGGAGGAGGGCGGGCGCTTCTATCACGCGCGCAACCGCTACCTCATCGTCGAGACCGACGCCGACCACGCGCACCCGGACTTCCGTTGGGTCTCCCTGCCGCAGCTCACCGAGCTGCTGCGGCACAGTCACTACCTCAACGTGCAGGCCAGGACGCTCATCGCGTGCTTGTACAGCGTGGTGCGAGAGATGGCCGCAGCGCGTTAGCCACGGTTTCCGCGAGTCCTTCGTCCAGCTCGACGCGCGGGCTCCAGCCGGTCACGGCGGTGAAGCGCGACGCGTCGATCTCGACGTCCAGGAGGTCGCCTGAGGTGGCGTGCGCGGGCGGCGGCACGGATCGCAGCGGCACGGGACTGCGGCCCGTGTGCTCGCCGACCGTCCTCGCGACCAGCCCGAACAGGGTGGCGACCGGCACCGGACGTCCCGTGCCCACCACCCAGTGCCGTCCCGCCAGCGTGCCGGCGTGGTCGAGCGCGGCCACCAGGGCGCCTGCCGCGTCGCGCGCGTGCAGCAGGTCGCGTTTCATCCGCCCGTCTCCCCACATCTGCAGCGGCTCGCCGGTCAGGGCACGGCGCACCATGGCGGACACCACGCCGCGTTCTGCGCCGTCGGGGCGGCAGCCGTACACGGTGGGCAGCCGTACGGAGACGCCACGCACGAGTCCGTCCGACGTCGCGCGCATGAGCGCGGTCTCGGCGGCCAGTTTCTGCCGGTCGTAGAGGCTTGCCGGGCGGTCCGGTTCGGTGCCGTCGATGCGGCCCACCGTGCCTGACTGCGACGTCGAGCCGGCGAACACCACGACCGGTCTCGCGCGCCGGATCGCGGCGAGCACGTCGACCAGGATGCCGACGTTGACCCGCTCGCCCGCGTCGTCGCCCTCGGCCACGCGCCAGGCCCGCGCGCCGTCGTGGCGGGCCACGAGGTGGAAGACGGCGTCGGCGCCCGCCACCGCCGAGGCGACCTGGTCCGGCGCGGTGAGGTCCGCCGCGGCGGTCTCCGTCTCCGCCCTGCCGGTGAGCCGCGGCGGCTCACGCGAGGCGACCAGGCGCAGTCTGATGTCCCTGTCCGCGAGCAGGGCGGCGACCTGCGAGCCGATCAGCCCCGTGGCCCCGAGGACCACGACGAGGCGTCGGTACGCGGTCACGCCGGGCCGCCGCCGATCCCTTCCGCCGTCTCCCACTCGTCGAGGTTCATCAGCATCAGCTCGAAGTGGTCGCGCAGCTTGCCGCGATACGTCTGGTTGGCCGCGCGCAACCGGGCGATCTCGCGTCCCAGCGCCTCGTCACTGTCGATGCCCTGCTCGTCGGCCGCCTTGGCCAGCATCGTGCCGCGCCTGAGCAGGGCGTCCTCGATCAGCTCCCGGCTGTAGCGCTGGGCGTCCTGGATGTACTGGTCGGCGGTCTGCTGGGCCTGCGAGAGCAGGCTCGCGGCGTATACATGCGCCTCCTGGACACGGTTGGCCACCGCACGCGACGCGGCCTGCTCGTTCGGGTCGACGCGCGCCAGCCCGGTCTCCCTGGGCTTGGCCTGCGGCTGCTCCTTGGGAGGTGCGGCGGGCTCCGGCCGGCTCTCCGCCTGCCGCGTCGCGGCGTCACGCAGCAGCTTGACCTCGGCCTCCAGTGCCTTCTTCTCCTGCGTCAGCCGTACCAGCTCGGCCTCGACCCGATCGAGGAGGTTGTTGACCTGGTGCTCGTCCAGGCCGCGCTTGCCCAGTGGGGCACGGCGGAACACCACCGAACGCAGCACCGACGGGCTCAGCCGCTCAGCGGGGAGGTCGTCGCCCCGCGCCTGGGGCTCGTCCCACTGCGGCTCCTCCCAGGCGTCCTCCTGCCATCCGTGGTTGTCGCCGCCGGCATTGCTGTTGTCGCCGGCCGTTTCCTCGCCCCACGGCATCAGGTCCTGGGCCGCGCCGTGCCCGTTGCCGTTCAGCGACTGGCCCGGCGGGGGAAACGGTTCCATCGAGTCATTCATGTGGCAAACCTCCGGGAAGGCGTGACGGCGGTAGCGAATCTCTCCAGTCGGATGCGGTTGTCGCTGAAGCCGTTCGCCCGCAGCATGGCCACCGTGTTGTCGACCATGCCCGGCGGGCCGCACACGTAGGCGTCGTAGCCCTCCCAACGGCCATAGCGGCTGACGGCCTCGCCCACAGTGCCCGTGGTGGCCACGTTCTGGTCCTCCAGCTCCGACAGCGCCGCGCGCACAGTGAGCCAGGGGAACTTCTCCTCCCAGCTACGCAGCACGTCGAGGTCGTACAGCCCTTCGGGCTCGCGCGCACCGGCGAACACCGACACCCACGGCGGCACCGGCAGCTTGGTGACGTGCTCGAGAACGGCTTTGATCGGGGCGAACCCGGTGCCGCCCGCGATGAGCAGGATGTTGCGCCCCGTGTTCGGGTTGAGCGTGAGGGTGCCGACGGGTGCGCCCAGCTTCACGACCTCGCCCTCACGTACGTCGCAGACAAGCGCGCGGCTCACCGCGCCGCCCGCCTTGACGTGCAGCTCGATCGTGTTGTCGCGGCGCGGCACGTTGGCCATCGAGTAGTAGCGCCACATGTTGGGCCACTGCTTGACCGCCACGGGCGCAGACTGTCCTGGGACGTACTTGAAGGGCCGGTCCACCAGCAGCCGCAGCACCGCCACGTCCACGCTTCTCCGCTCGTGGCTGATCACCTCGGCCGTCCAGTACGGGGGTCGGAGGCTGGCGTCCTGCCGCGCCCCTTCCGCCAGCGTCCGGGTCAGCAGGGACAGGAAGTCCCGCCACTCCTCCTCGATCGCCTCATTCCACACATTTCCCGAAAAGCGCTGCATGGTGTGCACCAGGCTGGCGCTCCACTGCTCGTAGTGCTCGCCCTGGATGCCGAACTTCCGGTGGCTACGCGCGAGCTGGTGCAGGTAAGGCGTGATCTCCGACAGGTTCTGCGCATGCTCCACGGCGTACGACAGCGCCGTCATCAGCCGCTCGCGCTGGCGGCGCATGTGGACGGGGAACAGCTCGCGCAGCGCGGGCGCGCGGAGGAACAGGTCAGAGAACAGGTAGAGCGGCACGTTGTCGCCATATTTGGCGACAAGCTCAAAATTAGCTTTCACTTGGGTGAACGCGGGGGCGCTTGCGCCATGGGGCGACAGCTCTACGCTCGTGCCCGGCATTAGGCCTCCAGCCTCTGTCAACGCTCGACTTGCCACAAGTCTCGCGCCGGCCGGGGCAGGCTTGTAGTCGCCTGAGTCATGGGCCCCATATGACATCTGTCAGGTCACGCTCACCATGGAGAACCGCCCGCGCAACGAACCACCGGCGCGGCGCAACGACCACGGCGATGTCACCACGGAAGCACGGCGCACCCGCGCTGAACGCGCCCCGTGTCGTGGGCGCGTTCAGCGCGGGTGCGGTGTGGTGTGGGTCAGGCGGCGGCGGTGGCCATCTTGCGCAGGCGGGCCAGCGCGTCGCGCTCGATGCGGCGGGCGCGGTCGCGGCCGATGCCGTAGCGCTCCCCCACCTCGGTCAGCGTGTGCTCGCGCCCGTCCACCAGCCCGTAGCGCCACCGCAGCATCTCGCTGGTCGGCCCCTCGAGGCCGGTCAGCCACTGGTCCAGCCGCTCCCGCTCGAGGATGTCGATGGCCTGCTGCTCGGGATCGGCCCACGTCTCGTCGGCGATCATGTCGCCGAGCTCCGTCTCGTCCTCGTCCCCCACCCCGAGCTGGAGCGAGACCGGGTCGGACGCCCAGCGCCGCAGCTCGCGCACGCGCTCGATCGGCAGGTCGAGGATCTCGGCGAGGTCGTCATCGGTCGGCTCGGCGTCGAACTCGGCCAGTATGTCGCGCCGGACCCGCATCAGCCGGGTCATCTGCTCCCCCGCGTGCGTGGGCAGGCGGACCGGGCGGGCCTGCTCGTGGATGGCGCGGCCCACCGACTGCCGGATCCACCAGGTCGCGTACGTCGAGAACTTGTACCCCCGCCGGTAGTCGAACTTCTCGACCGCCCGCACCAGCCCCAGATTGCCCTCCTGCACCAGATCGATCAGGGGCATCCCGCGCCCCGAGTATTTCCTGGCCACCGCCACCACCAGGCGCAGGTTGGCCTGGATGAACTCGTCCTTGGCCCGCTGGCCCGAAATGGCCAGGCGCTCCAGCTCCTCGTCGGCCGCGTCCCCGATCCGCGGCTCCGAGCCCCCGCTGTCGAGCAGCTGCTCAGCGAAGAGACCCGCCTCGATCCGCTTGGCGAGCTCCACCTCTTCCTCCGCCGTGAGCAGCGGGACCCGGCCGATCTCAGCCAGGTATGTCCCCAGCAGATCGCGCTCGGCGACGTGCTGCTCCTGCGTGCGACTCCCCGTAGGCCTTGCCATCCCCAGGCACCTCGTTCCGCAGCTGCGTTCTATACCCGGCCAACGTCCGGCCAGAAGCAAAGATTCCCTAAAGCACTACGTCCGAGGGATGGTTCTGGATGTCCTACTCAAGGAGGAGACCGTCGTGAAACACCTGGTGAACGAGGGGGACGCCGGGCCGGTAGGCCAGGTGTACATAGGAGGGGGCGTCGAGCACGACCACGTCCGCGCGGGCCCCAGGCCGCAGCCAGCCTACGTCCGTGCGCCGTAGCGCGCGTGCCCCGCCGTACGTCGCCGCCCTGACCGCCTCCAGCGGCGTCATCCGCATCTCGCGCACCGCCAGCGCCACGCAGAAGGCCATCGACGACGTGAACGACGACCCCGGGTTGCAGTCGGTCGCCAGCGCCACGGTCGCCCCCGCGTCGATCAGCCGCCGCGCGTCCGGGTACGGCGAGCGCGTCGAGAACTCGGCCCCGGGCAGCAGCGTCGCCACGGTGTCGGAGGACGCCAGGGCGTCCACGTCGGCCGACGTCAGGTGGGTGCAGTGATCAGCGGAGGCCGCGCCCAGCTCGCAGGCGATCCGCACGCCCGGCCCCTCTCCGAGCTGGTTGGCGTGCACCCTGACCCCCAGCCCCGCCTTGAGCCCGGCGCCCAGGATCTCGCGCGTCTGGTCGCCGTCGAACGCCCCGCGCTCGCAGAAGACGTCCACCCATTTCGCGTACGGTGCGCACGCGTCGAGCATCTCCCCCGCGACGAGCCGTACGTAGGAGTCGGCGTCCATGTCCGCGGGCACGACGTGCGCCCCCAGGAACGTCGTCTCGTCGGTCAGCCTGGCGGCGATCCTCAGCGAGCGCCGCTCGTCCGCGACGGTCAGGCCGTACCCGCTCTTGATCTCCACAGTGGTCGTGCCCTGGGCGAGCATCTCGTTGACCAGGCCCAGCGTGCGGGCGGCCAGCTCGGCGTCGCCGGCCCGCCGGGTGGCGGCGACCGTGGTCCTGATGCCGCCCCCCGTGTACGGCTCGCCGGACATGCGGGCCTGGAACTCGGCCGTCCGGTCACCGGCGAAGACCAGATGGGCGTGACTGTCCACGAAGCCGGGGATGACGGCCCGGCCCTCGACGTCCACCCGCTCGTCGGCGTCGGGAGCCCGATCAGCGGGCCCGACCCAGGCGACCAGATCGTCGTCCAGGACTAGCGCCGCCTCCTCGATCTCCTCGCGTTCGGGGTCGCCCGTGTAGAGCAGCCCGATCCCGTCGATCAGCGTCGTGGTCATCGCACGCTCCCAATCGCCTCAGCCAGCAGGGATCCGACGTCGCCTAGCTCGTGCCGCCCGTCCGTGACGATCCGGCGGCCGCCGGAGACCACCGAGTGCACGTCCGCCGCCGTGGCCGCGTACACCACGGCCTCCAGTCCGCGGGCGCCCGCCGTACGCACGGAGTCGAGCCGTACCGACACCAGGTCGGCCCAGGCGCCGGGCACGAGCAGGCCCGCGTCGGGGAAGCCGAGTGAGGCGTGACCCCTGCCCGTGGCGGCGGCGAGCAGCTCGGCGGCGCTCCAGTTGCCGCGCTTGCCGCTGCCCAGCCGCTCGTCCAGCTCCACGGCCCTGGCCTCCTCGAACAGGTCGATCATGGCGTGGCTGTCGGAGCCGAGCGTGATCTGCGCGCCCCGGTGGGCCGCCGCCCTGGCCGGGCCGATGCCGTCGGCGAGGTCGCGTTCGGTGGTGGGGCACATGCAGATGTACGTGCCGGACTGCGAGATCAGCTCGATGTCCACGTCGGTCAGGTGGGTGGCGTGCACCGCGGTCGAGCGCGGGCCGAGCGCGCCCCGCTCGTGCAGCACCTGGACCGGCGTGGCCGCGTACATCTCGACGCACGCGGTGTTCTCCGCCGGCTGCTCGGACACATGCATGTGCAGCGGCGCCGCGTACCGATGGGAGAACTCGACCACGACCGGCATCTGCTCGGGCGGCACCGCGCGTACCGAGTGGATGGCCGCGCCGATCTCCACGTCGAGCTGCCCCTCGTACGCCGCCGCCAGCTCCTCGGCCCTGGAGGCCCAGCCCTCGGCGGACCCGTCGCTGAAGCGCAGCTGCGCGCCGGAGAGCGGGGCGCCGATGCCGCCGGACAGGTAGCAGGTGTCGAGCAGCGCGATGCGCAGGCCCGCGTCGCGGGCCGCGCGGATGAGGGCGTGGCCCATCGCGTTGGAGTCGTCGTACGGGCGGCCGTCCGGCGCGTGGTGCAGATAGTGGAACTCGCCCACACAGGTCACCCCGGCCAGCGCCATCTCGGCGTAGACGGCCGTGGCCAGCCGGAGGTAGGAGTCGGGGTCGAGTGCCGCCGCCACCTCGTACATCTGCTCGCGCCAGGTCCAGAAGTCCCCCTTGCCCTCCTGGACGATGCCGCGAAGGGCCCGGTGGAAGGCGTGGGAGTGGGCGTTGGCCAGTCCAGGGATGGTCAGCCCGGACAGCCGCTCGGCCGGGCCCGGCGGGCCCTGGCCGACGCTCGCGATCCTGGCGCCCTCGACCTCGATGAGCACGCCTTCCGCGACGCCGTCGGGCAGCAGGGCCTGCTCACACCAGTAGGTCAGCGACACAGATCCTCCAGCACGTCCGCGAGTGCGATGACCCCCGCCTCGCAGTCTGCCTGCTCGGCGTGCTCGTGGGGAGAGTGGGACACGCCGGTGGGGTTCCTGACGAACAACATCGCGCTCGCAACGCCCGCCGTGGCCAGGATTCCCGCGTCGTGGCCCGCTCCCGTGGGCAGGATGGGCGCGGGCGTGTCGCCCCCCGCCACCCGGGCCAACCGTTCCCTGAGCGCCACGCCGAAGTCCACCACCGGCGTCCACGACTCCTCCCGGACCTCGACCCGCCCGCCCCCGCCGTCGGGGCCCGCCGGGGGCGGGACTTCGAGGCCGGACGCTTCGGAGGCCGCCGGAGGCGGGACTTCGGGGCCGGGCGCTTCGGAGGCCGCCGCGCGCGCCAGCTCGGCGACGAGGTCGCGTACGGCGTTCTCGTCCGCGCCGCGGGCGTCGAGCCAGGCGGAGACGAGGCCGGGGATCGCGTTGGCGTTGCCGGGCGAGACGCGTACCTTGCCCACCGTCGCCACCACCCCGCGCTCCGCCGCGGCCGCGCGGGCGGCCAGCACCATGCGGGCGAACGGCAGCATCGGGTCGTCCCGGTCGGCCAGCCGCGTGGTGCCCGCGTGATCGGCCCTGCCGTGGAAGTCGAATCGCCACCGCCCGTGCGGCCAGATCGCCTGCGCCACCCCGACCGGCCGCCCCTCGTCGACGAGGCCGCGGCCCTGCTCGACGTGGAGCTCCACGAACGTGCCGACCATGGCGAGCGTCTCGTCGTCCCGCCCGATCTCGTACGGTGCCCGCCCCGCCTTCGTCAGGACGTCGGCCAGCGTGTCGCCGGAGTCGTCCGTGAGCGCGAGCGCCCTGCCGGGCTCCAGCACGCCCGTGAGCAGCCGCGACCCCATGCACGGCACCCCGAACCTGGCGCCCTCCTCGTCGGTGAAGCACACGACCCCGACCGGCACGGCCGGCTCCGCTCCCCGTTGCCGGAGGAGGTCCAGCGCCGCGAAGGCGGACACGACCCCGAGCGGACCGTCGTACGCGCCGCCCTGCCGCACGGAGTCGAGATGGCTCCCGGTGACGACCCCTGGACGCTCGCGCGAGGGAGCGCCCCACCAGGCCCAGAGGTTGCCGTTGCGATCTTCGCGCAGGTCGAGCCCCCTGCGCCGGGCCTCGCCCGCGAACCACTCGCGCAGCTCCATGTCAGCGTCCGACCAGGCGTCCCTGACGTAGCCCCCGGTCGCCGGATCCCGTCCTATGTGCGCGAGTGGTTCAAGCAGCATGGCATCACTGTAGTGAATGGATCCATTCAGCTAGTTGACCGGGCCGCCTCTGGGTCGCAGGGTCAGCTCGGTGAGGTGGGCGTCGGGACCCGCGATTACAGCGGCGAGCACGGCCCGCGCCACGGACTCCGGCTTGAGGTACTTCTCGGGCTCGAACTCGCCGCCCTCGTACCGGCGCAGCTCGCGCTGCATGTCGGTGGCGGTCCGGCCGGGGTAGACGGTGGTGACCCTGAGCTCGGGCTCCTCCAGCCGGAGCGCGTCGGCGAACGCCTTCAGCGCGAACTTGCTGGCGGCGTACGCGCCCCATTCGGGGTTGGCCCGCTGCCCCGAGCCGGAGTTGACGCAGACGACGTGCCCGCCGGCGCGCCTGAGCGCGGGCAGGAGCAGCCTGGTCAGCTCGGCGACCGCGACGACGTTCACCTCCAGCGTCTCGCGCCAGGCGTCGGCGGCCAGGTCGGCGATCCTGCCCATGCGGTTGACCCCGGCGGAGTGCACCAGCACGTCGAGCCGGTCGATCCCGGCGACGTCCGGCTCCGCGACCCTCGTCAACTCCACCGGCCAGGGCCGCGCGTCGGGCAGCTCGGCCGCCACGGCGGCCAGCGACTCCTCGTCCCGGCCGTTGAGTATCACGTGATGCGTGGGGCCCAGGGCCTTGGCGACGGCCGCGCCGATCCCCCGTGAAGCGCCTGTGACCAGCGCCGTCGGTCGTTCATTCATGGAAATCAGCCTATTGAGGTTGACCGGCGGCGGCGGCCGGAGGTGATGGGCGCCAGGCAGCGCTATGGCGCCCCCGGCACGTGGATGAGAACCTCCGTCTGAACAGAGCCATGCTCCAAGCCCAGCTCGACTGGGTGGAGAAGGCCATCAAGCAGGTGGAGGGCGACGAACTGCCCTGAGGAGCTGAACCCCCAATGATCATTGAGGCACACGGCTTAAGGAAGACGTTCACCACCAGGAGCAGGAAGGGCACGCAGACCGTCGAGGCGGTCCGCGGTGTGGATCTCGAGGTGGCGAAGGGTGAGATCTTCGGCGTGCTTGGCCCCAACGGCGCGGGCAAGACCACCACGATCAGGATGCTCGCCACGCTGATCGCCCCCGACGCGGGCACGGCCACCGTCGCGGGTCACGACCTGCTCAAGGAGCCCGCAGCGGTGCGGACCAAGCTCGGGTACGTCAGCCAGGCAGGAGGCGTCGAGGACACCACGAGCGCCAGGGCCCAGATCATGATGGCCGCCAAGATCCACGCCATGGCCGATCCCAAGCGGGCGACCGTGGAGGTGCTGGAGCGCTTCGACCTGACCGAGCTGGCCGACCGCCCCGGCCGTACCCTGTCGGGCGGGCAGAAGCGGCGCGTGGCCATCGCGCTCGGGCTGGTGCACAACCCGCCGCTGCTCTTCCTCGACGAGCCCACCACCGGCCTCGACCCGCAGAACCGCGCCAACCTCTGGGACCGCATCAGGCAACTGCGCGAGTCCGGCACCAGCGTGCTGCTCAGCACGCACTACCTCGACGAGGCCGACGTGTTGTGCGACCGGCTGGTGATCGTCGACCACGGCCTGATCGTGGCCGAGGGCACCCCCGGCGAGCTCAAGCGGGAGGTCTCCGGCGACGTGATCACGCTCAGGGTGGACGAGCCGGAGCGCGCCGCCGAGACGCTCAAGCCGTACGCGCGCGAGACCCGCGTCGACGAGGACCTCCTGCGCGTCTACGTCGACGACGGCGAGCACACGCTGCCCAGGCTGCTGCGGGCCCTCGAGGAGCAGGGCCTGGGCCTGAGCTCGATCGCGCTCGACCGGTCCACGCTCGACGACGTCTTCCTGGCCAAGACCGGCCGCACCCTCCGCGACGCTGGAGCCGCCGCATGATCCGCCACACCGCCCTGTTCACCGGCTACGAGCTGAAGAAGTCGTTCAGCAACCCGATCTGGCCGCTGTTCGGCATCATGCAGCCGGTGCTGTACCTGCTGATGTTCGCGCCGCTGCTGAAGTCGCTGACGCCGGGCGGCACTACGGCGGACGCCCTGCGGATGTTCACCCCGGCGTCGATGATGATGATCGCGGTCTTCGGCTCGCTCTTCTCCGGGTTCGGGCTGATCGCCGAGCTGCGTAACGGCTCACTCGAACGGTACGCCGTCAGCCCCGCTTGGCGGCCGGCCATCGTGCTCGGGCGGGTGGCCAAGGACATGATCGTGCTGGTGTGCCAGGCGATCCTCGTGCTGGTCGTGGCGATCGCGATGGGCGTGCGCATCGGGGCTGTCGAGCTGCTGCTGGTGCTGGCGCTCATGGCCGCGACCGGGCTGTTCGCCTCGGGGCTGTCGCAGGGGCTGGCGCTGACCGTACGCGACGAGAACGGCATGTCGCAGACGCTCAACCTGTTCATGCTGCCGATCATGCTGCTGGCCGGGCTGTTCATCCCGATCTCGTTCGCGCCCGACTGGATGAAGGCCGTCGCTCCGATCAACCCGCTCTACCACGCGGTCGAGGCGGGGCGGGCGTTGTTCGCCGGGCAGCTGAGCGACTCGTCGATCCCGATCGCGTTCGCGGTGTTCATCGTGCTGGCGGTGCTCACCACGATCTGGTCGATGCGCTCGCTACGCAGGATCGCCGGGTAGGAACGTACCAGTCTCGTCGGTCATCCGCTCGTACTCCTCGAGCCGAGCCTGGGTGCGCAGCGGCGCCGCGTCGGCCATGGCCTCGACCAGGGCCATGGCCAGGGCCAGCGGCGCCGCGTGCGAATCGAACACGAGCCGGTCGCCGACGGGCGCGTCCAACACGACCTCGGCCGGGAAATCGGATTTATCCGTTATGGCGGCAACGCGCAGCCCCAATTTCTCGGCGTATTCCAACGCCTGCACCGCTTCGGCGGGATACCTCGGCAGCACCACGGCGACCACCCATTCCGCGCCCGCCCTGCGCGCGGCGTGCAGCCCGTCCACCAGCTCCGACCCGCCGTGCGTGAGCAGCCGCACGTCGGGGTGGATGCGGCGGGCGTAGTAGGCGAAGGTGGTGGCCAGCCCGCACGAGACCCGCAAGCCCACCACGGGCAGCGGTTCGGTGGCTGCCAGCTGCGCGCCCAGCTCCTTCAGCGGGAACGCGGACAGGCGCTCACGGACGAGCGCGAGATTGCGGATCTCGCAGTCGATGGCCCCGCGCAGCAGGCTCTCCTGCGGGACCTCCACTCCGCCCCCGCCCAGCACCAGCGGGCGCAGGGCCTGGCGCAGCTCGGGATATCCGGCGAACCCCAGAACCATGGCGAACCGGGTCACGGACGGCTGGCTCACCCCTGCCCGCTCGGCCAGCTCCACGCTGGACAGGAAGATCGCCTCGTCGAGATGCTCGCTGAGGTAGTGCGCGATCCGCCGCTGCACGGGCGACAGCCTCCGGCCATCCAGCAGCACACCCAGCCCACCGTGATATCCGTCCGCCACGCCCATCTCCAACGCTTCCCACCCCGCATCTCATCCCGTCGGACGCCACAACCACCCCACCAGCCACAGCTCCGGCCAGCGGCCGTGCGCTGCCTGCCCGCGGCACCCCGCAGCACCCCACCGCCAACGCCAGGCCCCGGGCGGCCCCCGGCGCACGCTCTCAACGGCGCTGCGAACGGGCCCCGCCCTGCCCACCGGCCCGCTCTTCGGGCGCCGCGTCGGCGAGGCGGTGTGCGGCGGGGGCGGCCGGCGCGACGTGGACGGTGGCCAGGGTCAGGACTCGCGCATCGGGATGCGGACGCCGCGCGTGGCGGCCACCTCGGCGGCCTCCTCGTATCCGGCGTCCACGTGCCGCATGACCCCGGTCCCAGGGTCGTTGGTCAGCACCCGGTTGAGCTTCTCCCCCGCCAGGGCGGTCCCGTCGGCCACCGTCACCTGGCCGGCGTGGATGGACCGTCCGATGCCGACCCCACCGCCATGGTGGATGGACACCCAGGCAGCCCCCGAGGCCGTGTTCAGCATGGCGTTGAGCAGCGGCCAGTCGGCGATCGCGTCCGAGCCGTCGGCCATCGCCTCGGTCTCGCGGTACGGCGAGGCCACGGACCCGCTGTCGAGGTGGTCGCGCCCGATCACGATGGGCGCCCGCAGCTCGCCCGACGCCACCATGTCGTTGAAGCGCTCACCGGCGAGGTTGCGCTCCCCGTACCCGAGCCAGCAGATCCGCGCGGGCAGCCCCTGGAAGTGCACCTTCTCCCCGGCCTTCCTGATCCACCGCGAGAGGGCCTCGTTCTCGGGGAAGAGCTCAAGGATGGCCCGGTCGGTGGCGGCGATGTCGGCGGGATCCCCGCTCAGCGCCGCCCACCGGAACGGCCCCTTGCCCTCGCAGAACAGCGGCCTGATGTACGCGGGCACGAACCCGGGGAAGTCGAAGGCCCGCCCGTATCCGGCCAGCCGCGCCTCGCCGCGGATGGAGTTGCCGTAGTCGAAGACCTCCGCCCCCGCGTCCTTGAACCCCACCATGGCTTCCACGTGCCGCGCCATCGAGTCCCGCGCACGCTCCGTGAACCCGGCGGGATCCTTGTCCCGTTCCGCGGCCATGTCCTCGAAGGCGATCCCCAGCGGCAGGTACATCAGGGGATCGTGCGCCGAGGTCTGGTCGGTGACGATGTCGATCTCGGCCCCGCGCGCGAGCAGGGCGGGCACGGCCTCCGCCGCGTTCGCCACGACGCCGATGGACAGGGCCTCGCGGGCGTCGCGCGCCGCGTACGCCAGCCGCAGCGCCTCATCCAGCGACGCCGCCTCCACGTCGAGGTAGCGGTGCTCGATCCGCCGGGCGACCGAGCGCGGGTCGCAGTCGATGCAGATGACCACCCCGCCGTTCATGGTGACGGCCAGGGGCTGGGCTCCGCCCATCCCGCCGAGCCCGGCGGTCAGCGTGATCGTGCCCGCCAGCGACCCCCCGAAGCGCTTCGCCGCCACCGCCGCGAACGTCTCGTACGTCCCCTGCAGGATGCCCTGCGTGCCGATGTAGATCCACGAACCGGCCGTCATCTGGCCGTACATGGTGAGCCCGGCCGCCTCCAGCCGCCGGAACTCCTCCCAGTTGGCCCAGTCGGGCACCAGGTTGGAGTTGGCGATGAGCACCCGGGGCGCCCACTCGTGGGTGCGGAACACGCCCACCGGGCGCCCCGACTGCACCAGGAGGGTCTCGTCGCCCTCGAGCGTCGTCAGCGTCCTGACCAGCGCGTCGAACGACGCCCAGTCACGCGCCGCCTTGCCCGAGCCGCCGTAGACGACCAGCTGCTCGGGGTGCTCGGCGACCTCCGGATCCAGGTTGTTCTGGAGCATGCGGAGCGCCGCCTCCTGCGGCCACCCCTTCGCGGTGATCGTCGTGCCTCGTGGCGCGCGCACGCTGCGGCTCATCGTGACCCTCCTGAATGAAGGCATTCATCTTTGTCACCCGCAGAGTACAACGGGCCGCGTCCAGCGGTCCGTTGCAGGTAGCGGAATCTGCACCTACAACGGGCCGCGTCCAGCGGCCCGTTGCAGGTAGCGGACTACGCACCTACAACGGACTAGCCGACCAGGAATTGGGTGGCGGCCAGCTCCCGGTAGAGGTCGTCCTCGCCGACCAGCGAGTCGTGCGTCCCGACCGCCCGTACGCCGCCGCCCTCCATGACCACGATCCGGTCGGCGTTCGTCACGGTGGACAGCCGGTGGGCGATCACCAGCACGGTGGTCTCCGCGGCCACCTCGGCGATGACCTCGCGCAGCCGCAGCTCGTTGACCGCGTCGAGCTGCGAGGTGGCCTCGTCGAGCAGCAGCAGCCTGGGCTTGCGCAGCAGCGCCCTGGCGATGGCCACGCGCTGCCGCTCGCCGCCCGACAGCAGCACGCCGCGGTGCCCGACCGGCGTCTCCAGCCCCTCGGGCAGCCTGGCCACCAGGTCGTCGAGCCTCGTACGCGTGACGGCCCGGCGCAGCTCCTCCTCGGTGGCGTCCTGGGCGGCGAAGAGCAGGTTCTCGCGGAGTGTTCCGGCCAGCACGGGAGCGTCCTGCTCGACGTACCCCAGCGCGGCCCGCAGCTCGCCCAGCGGCCAGTCGCGAATGTCGCGCCCGCCGATCCTGATGGTCCCGCTCTGGTGGTCGTAGAAGCGTTCGAGCAGCGCGAACACCGTCGACTTGCCCGCCCCCGACGGCCCCACCAGCGCGGTCAGCCCGCCGGGCGGCACCTCGAAGCTCACCCCGTCGTGCACGGTCGGCCGGTCCTCGCCGTACCTGAAGACCACGTTGTCGAACGTCACCCCGACCGGCTCAGCCGTGCCCGCGACGGCGGCGCTGACCGGCTCGGCGGGCAGGTTCTCGATCTCCTTGATCCGCTTCATCGCGGCCAGCCCCTGCTGGAGCTGCACGCCGCCCTGGACGAGCTGCCCGATCGGCGGCACGAGGTAGAAGAGGTACAGCAGGAACGCGATCAGCGACGACACCTCGAGCGCGCCGGAGGCGACCCTGGCACCGCCGACGGCGAGCACCGCCAGGAACGCGATCTGCACCGCCATCCACGTCGCCACTCCCGCGAGCGACGTCCACCCGGCGACCTGCAGCCCTCTGTCGCGGGCGCGCTCCGCCGCGTCGCCCACCACCGCGATCTCCCGTTCCTCCGCCCCGCTGGCCTTGACGGTCCGGTACGCCTGCAGCGCCCGGTCCAGCACGGCGCCCATCTCGCCCACGGCCTCCTGGGCATGGGTCTGCGCCCGCTCGATCTTCGGCATGATCAGCGCGACCAGCCCGCCGATCACCACCACCACGAGCAGCGTGACCAGCAGCAGCACGCCGTCCATGGTCGCCATCATGACGATGGCCCCGACCAGCATGAACGCGGCGCTGACGGACTCGACGATCCCGTTGGTCAGCACGGCCCGCAGCAGCGTCGTGTCACCGGTCACCCGCGACAGCAGGTCGCCCGGCTTGAGCCGGTCCACGTCCGCGACCTTGAGCCGCAGCATCCGGTCGACTAGCCGGCGCCTGGCGCCGAGCACGATGCCCTCGCCGGTGCGCTCCATCAGGTAGCTTCCCCCGGCCGACACGACCGCGCCGATCAGCACCGCCGCGGTCAGCCCTAACAGCGGCCCGGCCATCGATCCCGCCTCGCCGAACGCGTCCACGACGTACTTGGCCAGCAACGGCATCGCGAGCCCCGCGGCCGAGCCGATCAGGCCCAGCAGCCCGCCCAGGAACAGGACCTTCCGGTGCGGGCGGATGTAGGCGAGCAACTCCTTGACCACCGCATCTCCTCTCACGACATATCCCGACTTTCTCCAACGAACGGGGCGGCACGATCCGCACCCCGCCGACAGGGTCAACCTAAATTGACGACCTAAGTATGTCAACTTTGGTTGACCCCTCATTCCTGAGAAGGAGACGACATCCGAAGGCAGCCCCCCGGACGAATAGGGCGTCGAGGAACCCGGCCGGAACCTCGTACGACCGATCAGCCCTTCGAAAGGACCGAAAATGGAGCTCCGGATCAACCGGCGCGCTCTAGTCGGACTTGGCCTCGCCGCAGCGGTCGCCGCGTCGTCGTTGGCCGTGCTCCGTACCGACTCCGGCACCGCTTCCTCACACCGCGAGGCCCCGATGACCGCGGGCGACCCGCAGCACGACAACACGGACGTGTACGCGTTCGTGAGCCCCGACAAGGCCGACACGGTGACCTTGCTGGCGAACTGGATCCCGTTCCAGGAGCCCAACGGCGGCCCGAACTTCTACCCGTTCGCCGCGAAGTCCCGTTACAACATAAAGATCGACAACGACGGCGACGCCAGGCCCGACATCACCTACCAATGGACGTTCCGCAACGAGGACAAGCGCGGCACCACCACGTTCCTGTACAACAACGGCCCCGTCACCTCGCTCGACGACCCGAACCTGCTCTTCCGCCAGCGCTACACGCTCAAGAAGATCACTTCCGCCGGCACCAGGACCCTGGTCAGCGACGCCATCGCCGCGCCGAGCAACGTCGGCCCGGCCTCCATGCCCGACTACGGCACCCTGCGCACCCAGTCCGTCAGGAGCCTGCCCGGCGGCGGCAAGGTGTTCGCCGGCCAGTCGGACGAGGCGTTCTTCCTGGACCTGCGCGTGTTCGACCTGCTCTACGGCGGCAACCTGGCCGAGGTCGGCCAGGACACCGTCAAGGGCTACAACGTCAACACCGTGGCCATCCAGGTGCCCGCCAAGGAGCTGGCGCTCAAGGGCGACGTCAAGCGCAACCCCGTGATCGGCATCTGCTCGACGACGGACAAGTTCAACGGCAGCAGGTACGTCCAGGTCTCGCGCCTGTGCAACCCGCTGGTGAACGAGGTCGTCTCGCCCGCCGGGCTCAAGGACGCCTTCAACGCCCTGTCCCCGGAGCAGGACGCCGACGTGGCGCCGCTGGTCAAGCGGGTCACCGATCCAGAGGTGGCCAGGCTGCTCGAGGCCATCTACGGCATCAAGGCGCCCGCGACCCCGCGTGCCGACCTGGTCGAGATCTTCCTGACCGGCATCGCCAAGCAGAACGGCCCGATCAAGGCCGACCTGAACTCGCAGGTGCTCAACAAGGACGCGGGTAAGCTGCGCCCCTCCGAGATGCTGCGGCTGAACATGGCGATCCCGCCGGCGAAGGACCCGAACCGCCTCGGCGTGCTGGCCGGTGACCTGCAGGGGTTCCCGAACGGCCGCCGACTCACCGACGACGTCGTGGACATCGAGCTGCAGGCCGTGGCCGGCGCCGCGCTGACCGGCAAGCTCGTGCCCGGGCTGACAGACAAGGTGGACAAGAACGACAAGCCCTTCCTCCAGTCGTTCCCGTACATCCCGCTGCCCAGCAACGTCGCGGTGAACCAGCGCTAACTCCCTGACCCGCCTGCTCACTCTCCAAGCAGGCCGGTCCGCCCTCCGGCGGCAGACCTCTCTCCCACCGTCCGCCGCCGATATGAGGCCGGCCGGCCGTGGTCCCCGTCACGGCCGGCCGGCTGTCACCCCTCGAGGTCCCTCAGCACTGGAGCCTTGGACATGCGTTCCCTCGCCGTATTCGCCGGACTGGCCCTCCTCGGGGCCATGGCCTTCACGATCTTCTCGTTCTCGGCGGCGCCATCGGAGCAGCCGGTGGCGCAGGCCGAGCCGTTCACCGAGACGCTGCAGGAGCGGCTCAAGCGCCTGCCGGACGACTACCGCGGCTGGGCCGAGCTCGCCTCCCAGTACGTCGACCAGGCCAGGATCACCGGCGACCCGTCGTACTACACCAAGGCCGAAGGCGCGATCGCCACGGCCGCCGAGCTGAGGGCCGGCGACGACGCCGTGCTCACCGGCCAGGCGGCGCTCGCCGCGGGCCGCCACGAGTTCGCCGACGCGGTGCGGCTGGCCGAGCGCGCCATACGCGCCAACCCGTACGGCGCCGCGGCCTACGGCGTGCTGGCCGACGCGAAGACGCAGCTCGGGGACCTGCGCGGGGCGCAACGAGCGGTCGACGAGATGATGGGCCTGCGTCCCGGAGTGGCGGCGTTCGCCCGCGCCTCGTACGCGGCCGAGCTCCGCGGCGACCTGGCGGCGGCCCGCAAATACCTGGAGCTGGCGGAGAGCGACGCCTGGTCGCCCGCCGACGTCGCCTACGCCCGCTACTACCAGGGCGAGCTGGCGCTCCACTCCGGCGATCTCACCACGGCGGCCGACCGGTACGCCAAGGCCCTGCAGGTCCACCCCGCCTACACGCCGGCCCTCGCGGGCCAGGCCAGGACCGCCGCGCTGGCCGGCCGCCTGACGGAGTCGCTGGCCCTGTACGACACGGTCGTCGAACGCCTGCCTCTCCCCCAGTACCTGATCGAGCAGGGCGAGACCCGGCTCAAGGCGGGCCAGACCCCTGACTGGACGCTGCTCAAGGCGCAGCGCAAGTTGTTCCAGGCGGCGGGCGTGCGCGACGACCTGACCTGGGCCGAGTTCGAGGCCGACCACGGGGATCCGGCGCTGGCCGTCAAGCACGCCAGGGCCGAGTACGCGCGCAACCCGAACCTCGTCGCCGCCGACACCCTTGCCTGGGCCCTGTTCAAGGCGGGCAAACCGGCCGAGGCGCTGCCGTACGCGAAGAAGGCCACCGCCACCGGCTGGCGGAACCCGCTGCTGAAATACCACCGCGCCAAGATCGAGCAGGCGCTCGGCCGGTCCGTCACGGTGGACGCCGGCTTCGACCCGACGCTTCCCGCATTGGCGAGGTTCTCATGAGACTGCTCCGGCTCGGCCTGCTGTCCCTCTGCGCGAGCCTCCTGCTCGGCGCCCTGTTCAACACCGGGGCCGCCCACGCCGCCGCTCCCGTGACGCTCCACCCGCTGGGCAACTTCACGGTCAACCACTACAACGGCCTGCGCATCTCGCCCTCCGAGGTGCGCAACCTCGCCGTCGTGGACCTGGCCGAGCTGCCGACGCTGCAGGCCGGACCCCAGGTGGACGGCTCGTATGCGGCTCGCCGCTGTGCCGCTCTGGCCTCTGCCCAGCGGCTCGAGGTGGCGGGCAGGGCGGTGCCGTGGCGGGTGGCCGGCTCCTCCTTCGCCTACGCCCCCGGCCAAGGGGGCCTCCAGACCAGCCGCCTGTCCTGCCGGCTCGTGGCCGAAGTCCGCGCCGCGGGGGCCGTGGAGTTCACGGACGGGTTCGAGCAGGACAGGATCGGCTGGCGCGAGATCACCGCCGTGGGCGACGGGGTGCGACTGGTCCGCTCCTCGGTGCCTTCCGTGAGCGTCAGCAGGGAGCTGTACGCGTACCCCGACGACCTGCTGGCGAACCCGCTCGACCAGCACACCGCCACGCTGACCGTCGCCACCGGCCCGAGCCTGCCCGCCTCCTCCGCTCCCGGCGGCGGCACGGTGCCGGGCGGGATCGGGGGCCCGATAGGTGACGCCCTGGCCGCCTTGGACCGGATGTTCACGGGCCTGATCGGCTCCGACTCGCTGACGGTCCCGCTCGGGCTGCTGGCGGTCGGGCTGGCCGTGGTCCTGGGGGCCGGGCACGCGCTGATCCCCGGGCACGGCAAGACCATCATGGCCGCGTACCTGGCCGGGCGGCGCGGTCGCCCGCGCGACGCGCTCGTGGTGGGCGCGACGGTGACGGCCACGCACACGGTCGGGGTGCTGGTGGTGGGGCTGCTGCTGAGCGTGTTCACGGCGCTGGCGGGCGAATCGGTGCTGGCCTGGCTGGGCGTGGCCAGCGGCACCCTGATCGCCGCCATCGGCCTCCGCCTCCTCCTGAACACCCGCCGCCCCAGCCCCAGCCACGGCCACGGCCACGGCCACGGACACGGACATGGGCACGGGCACGGACACGGTAGCGAGGAGGGAGGTCGCGCGACAAAGCGGGCACCCCTGGTGGGCCTCGGCATCGCGGGCGGCCTCGTCCCCAGCCCTTCGGCCCTCGTCGTCCTCCTAGGGGCCATCGCGCTCGGCCGCACCTGGTTCGGCGTGGCGCTGGTGACCGCCTACGGCGTCGGCATGGCCGCCACCCTCACCGTCACCGGCCTGCTCCTGGTCAAGCTCGTGGACCGCCTGGAGCGACGCGCCTCGGCGGGCCGCCGCCTGGCCACCAGGCTCTCAGGCCTCGCCCCGGTGGGCACGGCCGCGATGGTGGTGCTGCTCGGCGCGGGCCTGGCCCTCCGCTCGGTGGCCACCCTCTAGACCCGGTACGCCAGCTCCGCTTATAGTCATGTCCATGACTACTCATGGATATGACTATCCATGGCTCTGAGGCATGCCGTGCTGGCGGCCCTGCTCGGCGGCGAGTACAGCGGCTACCAGCTCACCAAGATCTTCGACGTCGGCGTCTCCAACTTCTGGTACGCCGCACCTCAGCAGCTCTACGCGGAGCTGACCAAGCTGGAGGCCCACGGGTTGATCGCGGGCCGGGAGGTCGTCCAGAAGGGCCGTCCCAACAAGCGGGTGTTCACGGTCACCGAGGCCGGGGCCGCCGAGCTGGCGTCCTTCGCCGCGACCCCGCCCAAGCCCCTGCTCATCCGCGACGACCTCGCCGTCAAAGTGCATGCCGTGGACCATGTCGACCCGGGGCCCGTGATCGAGCAACTCCGGGAGCGGGCCGAGGAGGCCGCCGTCAAGCTCGCCTTCTTCGAGCAGACCCTGCTCCGCATGCGCGGCGACCAGGACGAGGAGACGTTCCTGCGCCAGGGCGAGCACGTGGGCCCGTACCTCTCCTGCCTGGCGGGCTGCCGCCTGGAGCGCGAGATGCGCGACTGGTGCCTGGAGACCGCCCGAACCCTGACCGAGCGAGCAGCCCACACACAGAGGACGAACTCATGACATATGCCCGTTACGTCGCAATCGGCGACAGCCAGACCGAGGGCCTCGGGGACGGCGACGACATCATCGGCCACCGCGGCTGGGCCGACCGGCTCGCCGAGCACCTGGCCCACGCCAACCCCGACCTCCGCTACGCCAACCTCGCGGTCCGCGGCCGCCAGGCGGCCCAGATCCGGGCCGAGCAACTGCCCGCCGCCCTGGCCCTGCGTCCCGACCTGGTCACGGTCATGGCAGGCATGAACGACATCATCCGGCCCGGCTTCGACGCCGCCAAGGTCGCCGGCATCGTGGACGACATGATCACCCAGCTGACCGCCGCGGGCGCGCACGTGGTCACCGTGACCTTCCCCGACATCGCCCGGATCGCTCCGCTGGCCCGCCCGCTCCTGCCCAGGCTGCTCGACTTCAACGCCCGCATCCGCGAGGCCGCCGCCCGTCCCGGGGTCACGCTGGTGGACACGTTCCCGCTCGACTTCATCGTGGACGCCCGCATGTGGAGCGTCGACCGGCTGCACGCGAGCCCGACCGGCCACGCCCGCTTCGCCGCCGGCGTCGCGCACGCTCTCGGCCTGCCCGGCAGCGACGACACGTGGACGACACCCCTGCCACCCCTGCCCACCCCGGGCGCCTTGCGTGCCGCGTCGGGGGAGGTGCGCTGGCTCGCCACCTTCGCCGGACCCTGGATCGGCCGCCGCCTCCGCGGGCGTTCCTCCGGCGACGGCCGCACCGCCAAACGCCCGCTGCTCACGCCGCTGATCGACGGCGATCAGTCTATGTCGGGCACATCCGGGTCGTCGTAGTCCACGTCGCCGTCATCAGCGCGCCGCAGCTTGACGTCCTCCAGCCAGGCCAGGGCGAAGCATCGGATCTCCTTGATCCGCACCTCGCCGACGCCGTAGCGCTCGAACTCCTCGTCGTCGATGAAGTCGACGGCCTCCAGCCGCGAGGCCAGCTCATAGAGCGAGAACTCGTCGTGGTGCACCTTGGCCAGGCTTTCGAGCGCGCGAAAGGTGTACAGGTGGCCCACCGAGGCGATGTCGATGATGTCGCGCGCGTAGCTCCGCTCGTGCAGCGCTCGCATCTTGAGCCCGATCGCGTCTTCCAGGCCCAGCACCTTCAACATGCCGCAGGTGATCGGCTGCTCCTGTAACGCCTCGCGCAGGAGGTCGAACTCACACGTCTCGCCGGTGACCGTGTCCTCGATCATCAAGCGGCCCATCCGGGGCGTCACTTCGATGATCCGCGCACTGAGCCCGGCGTCGTGGAACGCTCCAAGAATACCGGCTGCCACCTCGGGCAGCGGCATCTCCTCTGCTGTGGCGAAGTCGAGATCCTTGCTCGGCCGGTCCGTGAAGCCGTGCGCCTTGATCGCATATCCGCCCGCGAGCACCAGGCCGTAGCGATCGCAGACGGGCATGACGGCATGGAGCAGCCGCTCCTGAAAGGGCGGAAAATACATCAGGCGGGCATCTCCCGCGGCAACGCGAGCTTCTGCTCCAGAGCCCGCCGATAACCGCGGCCAAGCCCCTTCCGCAGCAACGGCCAGTCCGCGACGAGATGATCGGCGTTCAGGTACGTCTCGTAATCGGCCCGCTGACCGGCGGTGATCACGATCTTGTACATCGAGAGGCGGAGCTTGAAATTGGACAGGTCGAACTCCGTCAGCCCCGACCACGCCAGGTGCGGCGGCAGAGCGACCACGCCGCCGGCCGGCCCGTGAAGGTCAGCCAGGGAGTCGGGGACCTTCTCCTCGAGCCCCTCATAGATCGAAGGAAGCGCCATGACTCAAGTATGCCGACGGCCGCGCCGAGTGGAAGGCAGATCGTGACGCCCGGAGAGGAACTCCTGGAAGGCGATCTTGACCTTGATCACGGGTCGCCGCCAGCGCTCCTCGCGGCGTATGGCCTTGGCCATCTTGCGCGGTGACCGCTTGGCGAAGAACCAGTGGGCCCACGGGGAGCCGGGGCGCGCCAGCCGTACCGCGCCCACCAGCAGCATGGGCGGGACGAACAGGCCCGCCATCCCCGTCCAGATCTTGCCCTTGAGCAGGGTGATGACGGCCAGCACGAGGTTGGCCACGATCAGCGCGGCAGGGTTGACCGGCGTGCCGTAGTCCCAGGTCAAAGGGCGCAGGCCGATGAGGAGCAGGCCGGTGACGGCGACGGCGATGAAGACCGCGTCCACCGAGGTGCGCCCCTCCTCCTCCCAGTACACGTCGTGCAGATGCAGGATCAGCGCGAACTCGTCCAGCACGAGCGCGGACCCGATGCCGAAGATGCAGGCCGCGGCGGCGTAGCCGGCCTGCGAGGCGGAGGAGACGATGAGCCCGGAGACGCCGCCCACCAGCATCAGTACGACGCCGAACACGACGTGGTGGATGTGCATCTCGCCCACGTTCACGTTGCGGAACCAGCCGACCTTCGCCCTGATCAGGCGGACGTTGATGCGGGTGGCGATGAACGCCACGATGAGCGTGACGAAGTAACAGAACAGCGGCAGCCGTCCTGTGGTGACAATGCTCTGCTCAAACCAGTTGCCCATGACTCTAAAAGAGATGGTACGAGCCGTCCGCCCCTTCCATGCCTCAGGACAGGAATGCCCGCAAAAGGGCTGCCGTGCCCTCCAGGTGCTCGCTCACCGCCCGGCGGGCCGCGTCGGGGTCGCCGGAGAGGATGGCGTCCACGATGGCCTGGTGCTGCACGGCGGCGTGGTCCAGGTTGACCTGGAGCATCGGGATGGCGTTCAGCAGGTCGCTGACCCGGGAGCGGGCGTCGGCGCACGCCGTGGCGAGCAGGGTCGAGCCGGTCAGCTCGGCGATGGACAGGTGGAAGGCCGTGTCGAGGCGGCGGTAGTCCTCGATCGGGGCCTCGTTCAGATCCGACAGCCGGCGGCGGAGCACGTCCCCCTTCTCCTGCGTGAGGTCGGACGCGGCCAGCACCTGCGCCGCCCCGCACTCCACCGCCAGGCGGAACGTGAGCGCGTCCGACACGTCGTCCGTGCCCATCTCGGCCACGACCTGCTGCAGATCGCCCGGGTCCGGCTTGGGCGGCACGTACGTGACGAACGCCCCGCCGTAGCGCCCCCGGCGCACGTCGAGATAGCCGGCGTCCGACAGCGCGCGGATGGCCTCGCGCAAGGTGACCCTGCTGATGCCGAGCTGAACGGCCAGCTCACGCTCAGGCGGCAGCTTGTCGCCGGGCGGGACCACGCCCAGCTTGATCGCCTGGAGCAGCCGTTCCACGGTCTCCTCGAAGGCGTTGCCGGCCCGCACCGGCCGTAACACCGTCATCAAACGCGCCGACTCGTCCAACGTGTCCTCAGGTCTTGACAAGAGATCCCGCATACACATCAATGGTCTAACACTAGCCCAATCAGCGGAAGAGCGCCTCAGCCCAGATCGGAGCGGGACAGCGTGAACGAGGGGTCGAGCACCGGGTTCCTTTCCGTCAGCGAGCTGCGCGACGAGGTGGCCGCCGGGCGCATCGACACCGTCCTCCTCGCGATCGCCGACATGCAGGGCAGGCTGCAGGGCAAGAGACTGTCCGCCCGCTATTTTCTCGAAGAGGTGCTGCACCACGGCTCTGAGGGGTGCAACTACCTGCTGGCCGTGGACGTGGACATGAACACCGTCTCCGGATACTCGATGTCGTCCTGGGAGCGGGGCTACGGCGACTTCGTGATGAAGCCGGACCTCGCGACGTTGCGCAGGGTGCCGTGGCACGAGGGTACCGCGATGCTGATGGCGGATCTGGCCTGGGAGAGCGGCGGCGACGTGACCGCCTCGCCCCGGCAGATCCTGCGCAGGCAGCTCGCCCGCCTCGCCGAGCGCGGGCTGGCCGCGTACGTGGGCACCGAGCTGGAGTTCTGCGTTTACGAGGACAGCTACGAGGACGCGTGGAGACGCGGCTACCGGGACATGTCGCCGGCCAATCTCTACAACGTGGACTACTCGCTGCTCGGCACCGCCCGCATCGAGCCGCTGCTCAGGCGGATCAGGCGGAGCATGGAAGGCGCCGGCCTGTACGTCGAGTCCGCCAAGGGCGAGTGCAACCTGGGCCAGCACGAGATCGCCTTCCGCTACGACGAGGCGCTCAGGACCTGCGACCACCACGTCATCTACAAGAACGGCGCCAAGGAGATCGCCGCCCAGGAGGGCAAGTCGATCACCTTCATGGCCAAGCCCAACCAGCGCGAGGGCAATTCCTGCCACGTCCACATCTCGCTGCGCAGCAGCGAAGGCGATCCGGTGATGGCGGGCGAGGGGCCGCACGGGCTCTCCCCGCTCGGCGCCCGCTTCATCGCCGGGCAGCTCGCCTGCCTGCGCGAGCTCACCCTCCTGTACGCCCCCAACATCAACTCCTACAAGCGCTACGTCCCCGGCAGCTTCGCGCCCACGGCCGTCAAATGGGGCGTGGACAACCGCACCTGCTCGCTGCGGCTCGTCGGCCACGGACTGTCGCTGCGCGTGGAGAACCGGGTGCCGGGCGGCGACGTCAACCCGTACCTCGCGGTGTCCGCGCTGATCGCGGCGGGGCTGCATGGCATCGACAACGAGCTGCCGCTGGAGAGCGCGTACGAGGGCAACGCCTACGACTCCGGCGCCGAGACCGTCCCCCACACGCTGCGTGACGCGCTGGCGCTGTTCGAGGGGTCGAAGCTGGCGCGCGAGACGTTCGGCGAGGACGTGGTCGAGCACTACGCGAACAACGCGCGGGTGGAGCTGGCCGCGTTCGACGCGGCGGTGACGGATTGGGAGCTGTTCCGTGGTTTCGAGCGGATGTGAATGGGTCGCATGAAGATCGTTAATCCGGCGACGGAGGACGTCGTCGCCGACGTCGAGCTGGCCGACGCCGCCGAGGTCGACCGTGCTGTGGAGCGTGCCAGGAAGGCGTACGGGAGCTGGCGCGAGGTGTCGCCCGGCGACCGGGCGCGGCTGCTGCGCAGGTTCGCGGACCTGGTGGACGAGCACGGCGAGGAGCTGGCGCGGCTGGAGCTGGCCAACGCCGGGCACCCCATCGGCAACGCCCGCTGGGCCGCCGGCAACGTGCGCGACGTGCTGCACTTCTACGCCGGCGCCCCGGAGCGCGACCACGGCAGGCAGATCCCCGTGCCCGGCGGCGTGGACATCACGTTCCAGGAGCCGCTGGGCGTCGTCGGTGTCATTGTGCCGTGGAACTTCCCTATGATGATCATGGCGTGGGGCATGGCCCCGGCGCTCGCGGCCGGCAACACGGTGATCGTCAAGCCGGCCGAGTGGACCCCGCTGACCGCGCTGAGGCTGGCTGAGCTGGCCCTCGCCGCGGGCCTCCCCGAGGGGGTGCTCCAGGTTCTGCCTGGGGCAGGGGAGGTCGCGGGGGCCCGACTGGTGGAACATCCCGGCGTGGCGAAGATCGTGTTCACCGGCTCCACCGAGGTGGGCAAGGAGATAGCCGCCAAGGCGGCGCGGCACGTCAAGCGGGTCACGCTGGAGCTGGGCGGCAAATCCGCAAATATCGTCTTCGCAGACGCTGATCTCGAGAAGGCGGCGAAAACCGCCCCCTATGCCGTTTTCGACAACTCCGGCCAGGACTGCTGTGCCCGGTCCCGGCTGCTCGTCCAGGCCGAGGTGTACGACGAGTTCATGGAGCGCCTCGCGACGGCCGTACAGGGCGTCAAGGTCGGCGACCCGCTCGACGAGAGCACCGAGATGGGCCCGCTGATCAGCGCCGAGCACCTCGACCGCGTGCGCGGCTTCGTCCAGGGCACCCCCTACCTGCAGGGATCCTGCCCCGACGGCAAGGGCTACTGGTTCCCGCCGACCGTGCTGACGCCCGACGTGACGGACCGGGCGTTCACCGAGGAGATCTTCGGGCCGGTCGTGTCCGTGGTGCGCTTCCAGGACGAGGCCGAGGCCGTACGGATCGCGAACGACACCCCCTACGGCCTGAGCGGCTCCATCTGGACCCGCGACGTCGGGCGGGCGCTGCGCGTGGCCAGGGCGGTGGAGGCGGGCAACCTGTCGGTCAACTCGCACTCGTCGGTCCGCTACTGGACCCCGTTCGGCGGCTTCAAGCAGTCCGGACTCGGCAGGGAACTCGGCCCTGACGCCCTGGCGGCGTTCACCGAGACCAAGAACGTCTTCATCTCCTGGGAGTGAATCCGACGCAGTGAGCGGAGTGAAGGGCTGAGGAACGAAGCACTTCGCGAAGCGAATGAGGAGGGTGAACGACCAAATGAGCAGGGAGTGAATCAAGTGCAGCGTTTGCAGGATCGGGTCGCCGTCATCACGGGCGCGGGCAGCGGCATCGGGCTGGCCACCGCGCGCAGGTTCGCCGAGGAGGGCGCCAAGGTCGTCTGCGTGGACGTCGACGAGGAGGCGGGCGTCAAGGCGGCGAACGAGGTCGGCGGCCTGTTCGTCAAGGCCGACGTGACCAGCGAGGACGACGTCGTCAGGATGTTCAGGACGGCCCACGACACCTACGGCAGCGTGGACATCGCCTTCAACAACGCGGGCATCTCGCCCCCTGATGACGACTCCATCCTGGAGACCGGCATCGACGCCTGGCGCCGGGTCCAGGAGGTCAACCTGACCAGCGTCTACCTCTGCTGCAAGCACGTCATCCCGTACATGCGGCGCCAGGGCAAGGGGTCGATCATCAACACCGCGTCCTTCGTGGCCGTCATGGGCTCGGCGACCTCGCAGATCTCGTACACGGCGTCCAAGGGCGGGGTGCTCGCGATGACGCGCGAGCTGGGCGTGCAGTTCGCCAGGGAGGGCATCAGGGTGAACGCGCTGTGCCCGGGACCGGTGAACACGCCGCTGCTGCAGGAGTTGTTCGCCAAGGACCCTGAGCGGGCGCAGCGGCGGCTGGTGCACGTTCCCCTGGGGCGCTTCGCCGAGGCGTCGGAGATCGCGGCGGCGGTGGCGTTCCTGGCCAGTGACGACGCGTCGTTCATCACGGGTAGTGAGTTCCTGGTGGACGGCGGCATCTCCGGCGCCTACGTCACGCCGCTCTAGCCCTGGGGGATCATCGTGCAGCGTCCCGTCATCGGCATCACGTCGTACGTCGAGCCGGCGAACTTCACGGTCTGGGCGGACATGACCGTGGCGCTCCTGCCGTACATGTACGTGGAGCAGGTCGTACGCGCCGGCGGGCAGCCGGTCGTGCTGCCGCCCGCCGGCGAGCCCGCGCCGGTCCTGGAGCGCCTGGACGGGCTCATCCTGGCCGGTGGCGGGGACATCGACCCGGCGAGGTACGGCGAGTCGCCCGGGGAGCACACCGGCTATATCCGGAAATTTCGTGATGAGTCGGAGTTCGCCGTGATTGCGGCGGCCCTCGACGCGGGCCTGCCGTACCTGGGCATCTGCCGCGGACTCCAGGTGCTCAACGTCGCCCTTGGGGGCAGCCTCCATCAGCACCTCCCCGACGTGGTCGGGCACGCGGGCCACTCCCCCGCCCCCGGTCGCTTCGGTCCCATGCCCGTCACCGCCGTGCCCGGCACCCGCGTGGCCAAGGCGCTGGGCGCCGACCCCGTGACGGTCCCCCACTACCACCACCAGGCCATCGACCGCCTCGCGCCCGGCCTCACGGTCAGCGCCACCGCCGGCGACGGCACGATCGAGGCGGTCGAACTGGACTCGGCGCCCTTCGCCGTGGCCGTGCAGTGGCACCCGGAGGCCGCCGAGGACTGCGCGCTCTTCGAGGCCCTCATCGCCGCCTGCTGACCGCAGGCCCCATGGCGACTGTGCGGAAAGCCGCCATTCGCTTGAGCAGTCCATCAGGGCCTGAACGCGACAACACCCCCATCCCAGCACTAGGCTGACGGACATCACCGGCAAAACCGCGCGGGAGAGCACCCTGACAGCCGGTCAGGGTCCCTGAAGGAGCAAGCCCTCCCCGCAAACCTCTCAAGGCAAAGGACCGCGCGGGCGAGGTGACCTCTGGAAAGCAGGCCTTCAGGGCCTCGCCGAAGGTGAAAGTCCGGCAAAACTCGGGCGAAGCTCTCAGGCATCGATGACAGAGGGGGAGGATGCTGGCATCCGATCCTGTCCAGAGGTGCGACAAATGTCCCGACCAACACCGCTACGTGACGTTCACCAGAGCCTCGGCGCCACGCTCACCGACTTCGCGGGGTGGCTCATGCCGCTCCGGTACGGGAGCGAGTCCGCGGAGCACAACGCCGTTCGGCAGGCGGCCGGGCTGTTCGACCTGTCGCACATGGGCGAGATCTTCCTGACCGGGCCGCAGGCGGGCGAGGCCCTCGACTACGCCCTGGTCGGCCACCTGTCGGCGCTGACGCCCGGGCGGGCCAGGTACACCATGATCGTCAATGAGCGCGGCGGAGTGCTCGACGACCTCATCGTCTACCGGCTGGGGGACGAAGAGTTCATGGTCGTAGCAAACGCCTCGAACTATGAAAAAGTCGGAAATGAGCTGGTAGAGCGCACGAAGGCGTACGACGTGGTGGTCGAGGATCGCTCGGACCAGTACGCGCTGATCGCCGTACAGGGGCCTCGATCCCAGGAGATCCTCGCCACGCTCACCGACGCCGACCTCGACGGTCTCAGGTACTACGCGGGTCTGCCCGGGCTGGTGGACGGGCGGCAGGCGCTCATCGCCCGCACCGGCTACACCGGCGAGGACGGGTTCGAGCTGTTCGTCGCCAACCAGGACGCGGTGCCGCTCTGGCACGCACTCATGGCGGCGGGCGAGCCGTACGGACTCAAGCCCGCCGGCCTGTCCAGCCGCGACACGCTCCGGCTCGAGGCCGGCATGCCGTTGTACGGCAACGAACTCAGCGCCGAACTGACCCCGTTCGACGCGGGGCTGGGCAGAGTGGTGAAATTCGACAAGCCGGGCGACTTCGTCGGCAGGTCGGCGCTCGAGGCGGTCAAGGACGACACGCCGCGACGCCGTCTCGTCGGCCTGGTCGCGCGGGGACGCCGGGTGCCGCGCCACGGCTACCCGGTCACCAAGGACGGCGCCGTCGTCGGCGAGGTCACCAGCGGTGCGCCCTCCCAGACCCTGGGCAGGCCCATCGCGATGGCCTACGTCGACACCGGCGTCGAATCAGGCCTGGCCGTGGACATCCGGGGCAGCCAAGAACCTATGGACCTGGTAGAGCTGCCCTTTTACAGGAGGAACAAGTGAGCAACATCCCTGACGACCTGAGCTACACCAAGGAGCACGAGTGGGTGGCGGGCCTCGACGACGGCCTCACCGTGACCGTCGGCGTCACGGCCTTCGCCGCCGAATCCCTTGGTGACGTCGTCTTCGTGCAGCTCCCCGAGGTCGGCTCGACCGTCGAGGCGGGCGACTCCGTGGGCGAGGTGGAGTCCACCAAGTCGGTGAACGAGATCTACACCCCCGTCGGCGGTGAGATCGTCGAGGTGAACCAGGTCGTCGTGGACGACCCGAGCCTGGTCAACAGCGACCCGTACGGCGACGGCTGGATGTTCCGGGTGCGCGTCGAAGGCGAGCCCGAAGAAGTGCTCTCCGCCGAGGAGTACAAAGCGCTCACCTCGGGCGAATCCTGACCCGTTTTCCCGGGGCCCCTTGCCGGGGCCCCGGCCCTGCATGAAAGGCGCCATCAATGGCGATCAGCGTCTTCGACCTCTTCAAGATCGGCATCGGCCCGTCGAGCTCCCACACGGGAGGCCCGATGGCGGCCGCGCACAAGTTCGCCCGCGGTCTGCACGACGACGGCCTGCTCCCGCAGGTCGCGCGGGTGGAAGCCATCCTGTACGGCTCGCTCGGCCTGACCGGCAAGGGCCACGGCAGCGACAAGGCGGTCCTGCTCGGCCTCTCCGGCGAGAAGCCCGAGCTGGTGGACGTCGACTCCATCGACGGCCGGCTGGCCCAGATGCGCGAGTCGGGCACGGTCAAGCTGTACGGAACGCACGAGATCCCCTTCGTCGTGGGCGAGCACCTCGTCTTCGAACGCAAGATCTCGCTGCCTGAGCACCCGAACGGCATGCGCTTCACCGCGTACACGGCCGACGGCGAGCAACTGAGGGAGAAGGTCTACTTCTCGGTCGGCGGCGGGTTCGTCGTGGACGAGAAGGCCACCGGCGCCGACCGCATCAAGCCGGACGACACCGTCCTGCCCTACCCCTTCACCACCGGGGAGGAGCTGCTCAAGCACTGCTCCAACACCGGCCTGTCCATCTCGGCCCTCATGCTCGAGAACGAGAAGGCGTTCGGCCGCACCGAGGAGGAGATCCGCGCGGGCCTGCTGCGGCTCTGGCAGGTCATGTCGGAGTGCGTGCGCCGCGGCATCGCCAAGGAGGGCGTCCTGCCCGGCGGCCTCAAGGTCAAGCGCCGCGCCAACCAGCTCCACCGCCGCCTGCAGTCCGAGCCGGCCGAGAAGGACCCGCTGCAGGCCATGGACTGGGTGACGCTCTTCGCGCTGGCGGTCAACGAGGAGAACGCCGCAGGAGGCCGCATCGTCACCGCCCCCACCAACGGCGCCGCCGGCATCATCCCGGCCGTCCTGACCTACTACACCCGCTTCGTGCCGCACGCGGACGATGAGGGCGTGGTGCGCTTCCTGCTGACGGCGGGCGCCATCGGCGTGCTGTTCAAGGAGAACGCCTCGATCTCGGGCGCCGAGGTGGGCTGCCAGGGAGAGGTCGGCTCGGCCTGCTCGATGGCCTCAGCCGCCCTCACGGAGGTCCTGGGGGGCACGCCCGAGCAGGTGGAGAACGCGGCCGAGATCGGCATCGAGCACAACCTGGGCCTGACCTGCGACCCGATCGGCGGCCTGGTCCAGATCCCGTGCATCGAACGGAACGCGGTGGCCTCCAACAAGGCCATCACCGCGGCCAGGATCGCCCTGCGCGGCGACGGCCGCCACTTCGTGGCCCTGGACAAGGCCATCAAGACGATGCGGGACACGGGGCGGGACATGCTGGACAAGTACAAGGAGACGTCACGCGGCGGCCTCGCCGTCAACGTGATCGAGTGCTGAAGTATCGGCCGTTTCAGGAAATAGTCGATTGATGGGACCGGGGAAAATCGACTTCCTGAAAGTGTCGGTCGCCGAATCTAGGATACGCATGTGCCGAAGACCGATCCCACCCCCGAGGAGCTGGCTCGATTCGTGCGTCAGGCTCGATCGATGACCGAGGTCCTCGCGTTGTTGGGCCTGAGCAAATCCGGTGGCCAGCGGGCGAGCCTGGGCCGAAAGATAGCCGCACTCGGCATCGACACCAGCCATTTCCGTCGCACATCGCGTAGTAAATACACCCTCGAGCTCTTGTCCACGGCGGTGGCGGCGTCGGCGAGTGCCTACGAAGTCCTCGACCACCTCGAAATCCCACGTAGCGGTGGCGCGCACTCACATATCAGCCGCCGGATCAAAGCTCTTGGCATTGACATATCGCACTTCTCCCACGCGCCCGGGCGTCGGTCGAGCGCACCACCCGAGGAGTTCGAGCGCGGCGTTCTTGAAGAGGCGGCCAAGGGCGCGAGGAGCATGCGGGAAATTCTGCGACGCCTTGGCGCGACCGAGAGCGGGAGATCCCGGGAGCAGGTCCGTCGTCAACTCCAGTCTTTCGGCATCGCTGAGCCCACCAGCTTCCAGCGTCTCCGCCTAGACGAGAACGAGGTCAGGTCCGCGGCGAAAGAGTCACAATCGGTCGCGGCGATGATGCGCCGTCTCGGCCTACCCGTCAGTGAAACGAACCGGCGGCGTCTCCTTCGGTGCATCGCACGCTATGGCATCGACACAACCCACTTCGACCGCAAGATCACCAGCTCGGTAATGAGCAAACCACGCAGAGATCCCACCGCTGCTCTCGTGCTACGCCCTCCCCGGGGGAGCCGTACTCCAGGCGCAGTGCTGCGACGCGCTCTGGACGAAATCGGCGTGCCCACGCATTGCGTCAAGTGCGGGGTCGGAGAAACCTGGCAAGGGAAGCCATTGACACTGGAGGTGGACCACATCAACGGCAATCCGCTCGACAATCGGCGAGAGAATCTGAGGCTGCTGCGCCCGAACTGCCACTCTCAAACAGCGACGTTCGCCGGACGGAACAGAGGCCGGTCCAGTGCATAAGTGCGGGCGGGGGGACTCGAACCCCCACGGTGTCTCCACCAACAAGACCTAAACCTGCCGCGTATGCCATTTCGCCACGCCCGCACGGATCACTGAAGCGATCCTGACACAGTTTAGCGCTCCGCATGAGGAAGAGGAGCGTCTGTGCTGCGGCAGTCGCCTTTACTGCCCGGGCCCTCGGCAGAGGGCCCGCGGGTGGCCGTCAGCTCAGGCCGAGCTTCTTCTTCAACGCCGCCACGTGACCCGTGGCCTTCACGTTGTAGAGCGCCTGCTCGATCTTCCCGTCCGAGTCGATGACGAACGTCGAGCGGATGACCCCCACGACCTCCTTGCCGTAGAGCTTCTTCGTCCCGTACGCCCCGTACGCCTGGTGGACGGCCAGCTCTGGATCGGACAGCAACGGGAAGGTCAGGGCGTCGCGCTCGACGAACTTGACCAGCTTGGCCGGCTTGTCCTTCGACACGCCGAGGACGACGAAACCCTCGGCGGCCAGCTGGTCGAGGCTGTCGCGGAAGTCGCAGGCCTGCTTGGTGCAGCCGGGCGTCATCGCGGCGGGGTAGAAATAGAGGATCACCCGCTTGCCGCGGTAGGCGTCAAGGGAGACGGTGGTGCCGTCGGCGGCGGGTAGCGTGAACTCGGGCGCGGCGTCGCCGGGCGCGAGCTTGGTGTCGGTCAATGTGCCCTCCTGAGTTCCTTCCCGGCCAACTTACCGGCCCGGCCGCCGTGCCGTACGGCGTGGCGACCTGACAGACTGATCACGACCAGAACGGACGGAGCTCGCACGGCACGCGGAGCGGGCGCGGCCCCGCGTACGGTCGAGAGGAGAGACATGGCTGACACCGATCCCGACGAGCTGGAGCGGCGGATCGCGCGGACGCGCGCGGAGTTGGCGCAGACGGTCGACGCCATTGCCGACCGGGTGAGCCCCAAGCGGGTGGCCGAGCGCACGGTGTCCGACGTCAAGAGCCGGGCCACGAGCTTCGTGGTGTCCGTGGGCGACGCCCTGGGCGTGACGTCGCGGCCGGCCGTGTACGGCGACGACACCGACCAGGTGTGGGAGGACGAGCGGCCCGACCTGGCGCCGGTGCTGATTGGTGTCGGGGCCGTGCTGGTCGTGGGGGCGGCCATCGTCCTCTGGCGCCGCCGCAATCGCCGCTGAACCCGGGGGCCGGGACGTTCAGAGGAAGGTCCGGCCCTCGCCCCGGTACGTGGGCACCGACTCCACCAGGGTGTCGCCGTCGATGAGGTGGAGCGTGTCGAAGCGCTCGCACAGCTCGCCCGCCTTGGCGTGCCTGAACCACACCCGGTCCCCGATCCGCAGGTCCTCGGCGGCCTGGCCGAGCAGCGGGGTCTGCACCTCGCCCGCCCCCTCGTCGGGCGCGTAGCGGAGCCCGGCGGGCAGGTACGGCTGGGGCAGGCGGCTCGGCCCCGGGGCGCCCGAGGCCAGGTAGCCGCCGCCCAGCACGGTCACCGTGTTCGGGGCCGGGCGGCGGACCACCGGCAGGGCGAACAGCGCGGCCGGGTGGCCGGTGAAGCGGCGGTAGAAGTCGAACAGCCTCGGATGGAAGAAGCCCGATCCGGCCGCCACCTCGGTGATGGCCTTCTCACGCACGGTGCGCTCGACCGATCCGGTGCCGCCGCCGTTGACGAACTCGAGGTCGGCGATCTGGCGGACGGCGTTCACGATGCGGCCGCGCCTGAAAATGAGGTCCCGGGCGGAGCGGGCCTGCATGATGCGGATGGCGCGGGTGTAGGCGGCGTTCGCGGGCGGGTCGTCGCCGACTCCGGCGATCTGTGCCTCGTACGCCATGAGCCCGGCCAGCCGGAACCCGGGGCGCTTGGCGATGGCGGCGGCCAGGTCGGCGGCCTCCTCCGGCTCGCGGATGGGCGAGCGGAGAGCCCCAGCCCGAAACTTCCCGCCCAAGGCGACATATCCGGCGTCGATGTCTATACATATCCGGATCTCGGCCCGAGGGTGGACCTCCGCCACGGCCGCCTCGGTGAAGTCCAGGTGGGCGGCCGAGTCGATGGTGACGGTGATGTGCCTGGCCGCGTCGGCGTTCGCGGCGAGCTCGGCGAGCGCGTGCCGGTCGGCCGTCGGGTACGCCACCAGGATGTCGGTGAAGCCGTGGGAGGCGAGCCACAGGGCCTCGGGGAGGGTGAAGGCCATGATGCCCTGGAAGCCGTCCATGGCCAAAATGCGCTCGAGCACGGGGCGGCTGCGTACCGACTTGCTCGCCACCCGGATCGGCTTGCCCGCCGCCCGCCGTACCAGATCCGCCGCGTTGGCGCGCATGGCCGCCAGGTCGAGGATCGCGAGCGGCGGTTCGAGGACCGCTGTGGCGCGGTCGTAGCGCTGGCGATCGTCCATATGAGCAGGGTAACCGCATATCCGACAAATGAATATGAGTGCCGTTCACATTAGGACCTGTCCCCGTAATGATCGGGCAAACGGGCGGCGAGGGCGCGGTTCCGGCCACGCGGCACCCATGTACGTCTGTCGTTGTGATGACCACGCTTCAGCAGACAGCGCCCGGCGCCGCCGTCACGACCCGGCAGACCGGGCTGCGCAGGGCGAGAAGGGCGCTCAGGCCGGCGCGTACCCTCCCTGGAGCCTTCGTCGCGCTCGCGCTGGCCGCCGGGTTGGGGGCGACGGCGGCCGAGGTGGTGTCGGAGCTGATCGGCCACCCGCTCGGCTGGGTCCCCGTGAACGAGCTCGTCGGCCTCGCGGGCAAGACCAGCTGGCCGCAGCTGTCCACCGCCGCCCTGGTCACGGTAGGGGTGGGCACGCTGATGCTGCTGCTGGCGATCGTGCCGGGCCGTTCCGGGCTGGTGCCGGTGGAGACGTCCGACCCGCTGATCGTCATCGGCATCACCCGCTCGGGCCTGCGCCGCACGCTGCGCGCGGCCGCCCAGCAGGTGGCGGGGGTGAACAAGGCCCAGGTACGGCTGCGCCGCCGCACCATCGAGGTGACGATCGTGACGCAGGCGGAGAGCTCGGGCTCCATGCTCAGGCAGATCGGCACGGCGGTGGGTGACCGGCTGGCGGGCGTGGGCACGCTCGGCACGGGCGAGGTCGTGGTCCGGCTACGCAGGAAGGGGCGGTAGATGCGGCAGTACGCGGGCAACCGCATTGGCCTGGCCGTCGTGGGCGGGACGCTGCTCGGCCTGGGCGCCTACGCCTGGCTCCGCGGCCACGACCGCTTCTTCGACCTGCCGGCCACAGCCAAGGTCCTGCCCGCCCAGGTCCGCAGGACGCTCGACGAGCCGTGGACCCTGTGGTCGCTGGCCCTGGGCCTGGTGCTGCTGTCCCTGCTCTCGCTCCGCTGGCTGCTGCTCAGCCTCGGCTGGGGTCGCCGCCGCGTGCCGAACGGCACGGGCACGGCCATGCTGTTCGTCGGGCTGAAGAACGTGGAGGGGCTGGGCAGGGCGCACGTACGGGTCGGCGAGGACGGCCTGCGCATCGGCCTGACCTGCCCGGCGGCCGCGGATGTGGGCGCGGTGGTGAGCAAGCTGGACCAGGAGATCGTCGGCAGGATCCGTCGGGAGATCCGCAACGACGACGCGGGCACCGTCGTCCGCCTGCACGTCCGCCGCTAGCTCGGCCTAGCCGGTGCCGCATGTCCGCCGCCAGCTCGGCCTAGCCGGTGCTGGTCGGCAGGGGGTCGGGCGCCAGGCTGAAGGACGGCAGGGGCTTGGGGACCACGTCACTGCACCAGACGCCGTCCGACCTCTGGGCGCAGTCCGCGCCGGGCGCGGGCACCAGGTGACGGTGGTGCATCCGGCCCAGGTTCCAGTGCATGCCCCCGCGCACCTCGTCCCGATGCGTGAAGTTGCTGATCGCGGCCACGGCACCGCCGCCGAGCAGGCCGCCGAGCACGAGGCCGATCAGTCCGGCGCCGAGGATCTGAGCCTGCTTCTGCCGGAAGAAGTCACGGTAGGACCCTGGAGACGAGACCGACACAGAGGGCATGGTGGGCGGGATTCCGGGACCCGGCGGGGGCTCGCCGTACCTCAGCCTGCTCCGTCCCTCCGCACGGGGCTGGTGCAGCTCTTCGGTCTCCTCCGCGGGGGCAGGGTCGCGCGGTGCTTCCTCTTCACCGCGCGACCCGGCTTCGCGATCATGATCCGCCATCACGATCTCCCTTTACTCGCCCGCTAGAGGGGCGCTCCCAGGAACCAGGATGCCCAAATCCCCGTAAGACCGGCGTAAGACCCAGGCTGGCCCCGCGTCATGTAAGACCTGGGTCGTAGGCGCACTTCCACCTCCAGGCGGAACAAGGGTCAGGTGGAGGTACATATCGTGATGGTGTGTTCGGCAGGGTACGGGCGTGGTCAAGACGCCATGAGAAGCTGGCGGCCGCCCTCCGGGTGGGACCGCTCGCCGCGCTGTGCGGCTTCCTGGCGATCCCGTACGCGACCATCGACCCCCCACTGACCAGCACGTACCTCGGCGTGGCCGGCTACCTGGGCCTGTCGGCGGCGCTGCTGCTGCCGCTGCTGTGGCGCGAGCGGCCGATCGCCTCGTTCGCCGTCGTCGCGCTGGTCAGCTTCGGGCAGTGGCTGGCGGACGTCGCTCCGCTGCCCGCCAACCTCGCGGTGCTGATCGCGCTCTGGGCGGTGGCCTACCAGTGCTCGTTCCGCTGGGCGCTGGCCGCGTGCCTGGTGGCGGAGCTGGGCGTGTTCCTGGCGCTGGTCAACTGGGAGACGCCAACGCTCGGCATGTTCTTCAGCGGCTCGATCTTCGTGGTGACGATCTGGCTGACCGGCCTGTACGCCAACACGCGCAGGCGATACCTCGAAGGGCTGGAGGAGCGCGCCGAGCGGGCCGAACGCGAGCGCGACCAGCAGGCCAGGATGGCGGCGGCGGCCGAGCGCGCGAGGATCGCCAGGGAGCTGCACGACGTCGTGGCACACAACGTCAGCGTGATGGTGGTGCAGGCCGACGGCGCGGGCTACGCCCTCGACAGCGATCCCGAGCAGGCCCGCCTGGCCGTCAGGGCCATCTCCAAGACCGGCCGCGCGGCCCTGGCCGAGATGCGCAGGCTGGTCGGCGTCCTGCGCGAGGACGAGGCGGCGATCATCGACTACACCCCGCAACCCGGCCTCGGCCAGCTCGAAGAGCTGGTGCGCGGCTCGGCCGTGCCCGCCCGGCTGGAGGTCGGCGGGGTCCCGCGCGAGCTGCCCGAGGGCCAGCAGCTCGCGGTCTACCGCATCGTCCAGGAGGCCCTGACGAACGCCCTCAAACACGGCGGCCCCGGCGTGCGGGCGGTCGTGGAGATCGACTACACCGGCCCGGAGCTGGTCGTACGCGTGACCGACGACGGCAGGGGCGCGGCGGCGCCCAGCAGCCCCGACGGCCACGGCCTGATCGGCATGCGCGAGCGGGTCGGCATGTACGGCGGCGCCGTCTCGGCGGGTCCCCGCCAGGGCGGCGGCTTCGAGGTGCTGGCCAGGCTGCCCATGGTCAACGCGGCGTAGAGGAGGCGGCCAGGGTGATACGCGTGATGCTCGTCGACGACCAGGAGTTGCTGCGGGCCGGGTTCAGGATGGTGCTCGCGGCCCAGCCGGACATCGAGGTGGTGGCGGAGGCCGGAGACGGGCTCTCGGCGCTGGAGAAGCTCAAGACCACCGAGGTGGACGTCGTGCTCATGGACGTGCGCATGCCGCACATGGACGGCGTCGAGGCCACCAAGCGCATCGACGGGCCGAAGGTGCTGATCCTGACCACGTTCGACCTCGACGAGTACGCGTTCGCGGCGGTCAAGGCGGGTGCGGCAGGCTTCCTGCTGAAGGACGTGCCCACGGCCGACCTGATCAACGCGATCAAGGTCGTGCACGCGGGCGACGCCGTCGTGTCGCCGAGCACCTTGCGGCGGATGCTGGACAGGTTCGCCGCGCAGCTCCCGACGGGCGAGCCGGTGCCGGGTGCCGACCTGACGCCGCGCGAGCGGGAGGTGCTGCTCATGGTGGCCCGCGGCCTGTCCAACGCCGAGATCGCGGGCCGCCTCGAGGTGGCGGAGGCGACGGTGAAGACGCACCTGGGGCGGGTGCTGGCCAAGCTGGGGCTGCGGGACCGGGCGCAGGTGGTGGTGTACGCGTACGAGGCCGGGCTGATCGTGCCGTCGCATCGGCCGAAAGTCTGACCGGCGTCATCCAGGGGCCTACACAAAGTCCATCCGCAGGACCCATAAAACCTGAAATTTCCACTCCTAGCGTGATGCGCATGAATGTGACGCTCACCCAAGCCCCGCCCGCGGTGGTGGCCAGAGATCTCACCAAGGTGTACGGCCAGGGCGACGCCCAGGTGCACGCACTCCGCGCGGTGAACGTGTCCTTCGCCACGGGCGCGTTCACCGCCATCATGGGCCCGTCGGGCTCGGGCAAGTCCACGCTGATGCACTGCCTGGCCGGGCTGGACCTCGCCACGTCAGGCACCGTGCACATCGGCGACGTGGAGCTCACCGGGTTGAGCGACCGGCAGCTCACGCTGCTGCGGCGCGAGCGGATCGGCTTCGTCTTCCAGGCGTTCAACCTGCTGCCCACGCTCACCGCCGAGCAGAACATCCGCCTGCCGCTGGACATCGCCGCCCGCCAGGCGGACCAGCCGCTGTTCGACCGGGTCATCGAGACCGTGGGGCTGAAGGACCGGCTCGCGCACAAGCCGGCCGAGCTGTCCGGCGGCCAGCAGCAGCGCGTGGCCGTGGCCAGGGCGCTGATCAGCAAGCCGCAGGTGATCTTCGCCGACGAGCCGACGGGCAACCTCGACTCCCGCAGCGGCGCGGAGGTCCTGTCCTTCCTGCGCACCTCCGTACGCGAGCTGGGCCAGACCATCGTCATGGTCACGCACGACCCGGTGGCCGCCTCGTACGCCGACCGCGTGGTGTTCCTGCGCGACGGCGAGCTGGTCACCGAGATCACCGCGCCCACGCCGCAGACCGTGCTGGACACCCTCGTGAAGCTGGAGGCGTGAGGTGCTGAAGACGGCACTGGCCGGGCTGCGCGCGCACAAGCTCCGGCTGCTGCTCACCTCACTGGCGATCACGCTCGGCGTGGGGTTCATCGCGGGCACGTTCATGCTGAACGACACCGTGCAGGCCGGGTTCGCGCAGCGCGTCACGGCCGACGCGGCCAAGGTGGACGTGGCCGTGCTGCCCAAGGGCCCGGACGCCGTGCTGCCCGAGCAGGTCCTGGAGCGCATACGCGCGCTGGACGGCGTGACCGAGGCGCAGGGCCTGATCCGCGCCGCCGCGCCCGTGCTCGGCAAGGACGGCAAGACCGCCGGGAACGCCCCCACCACCGCCCTGTCCATCGTCCGTGGCCCGCTGGACCGCACCGACATCGTCTCGGGCACCGGTCCGGGGACCGACGACCAGGCCGCCGTGCTCGACGAGAACACCGCCAAGGCCCAGGGCTTCCGGCTCGGCGACACGATCACCGTGCTCGACGACAAGGAGCGCCGGCACCAGTTCAAGCTCGTCGGCCTGCTCGACCCGGGCGTGGACCAGGAGCTCTCCTACACCGGCGCGGTCGGCTTCACCGCGGCCACCGCGCAGCGGATGACCGGCGCGAAGGGTTACCGCGAGATCGACGTCGCGGGCACGGCTCCCGGGCTGAAGCAGGCCGTCGCGGCGGCGGCCGGCGGCGCGTACGTGGTCAAGACCGGCGGCGAGCTGGCCGACGACCTGGCCAGGGCGGCCGGGGTGGAGACCCGCATGTTCACGCTGGGCCTGCTGATGTTCGGCGTCGTGGCGATGATGGTGGCCGCGCTGGTCATCTACAACACCTTCAACATCCTCGTCGCTCAGCGCACCAGGGAGATGGCGCTGCTGCGGTGCATCGGCGCCACGCGCGGGCAGGTGTTCGGCTCGATCCTGCTGGAGTCCGCCGTGGTGGGCGCGCTCGCCTCCGCGCTCGGCCTGTTGATCGGGTACGGCCTGGCCTCGCTCACGCTGACCGTCCTGGGCGCGCTCGACGCCCCGCTGCCCACGGACGCGGCCGTCACGCTGACCCCCGCCACGATCGCGGCCGGCCTGGCCGTCGGCATGGTGGTCACGGTGTGCGCGGCCCTGCTGCCCGCCAGGTCGGCCACCAGGGTGGCGCCGATCGCGGCACTGCGCAGCCAGGTCGAGGAGCAGACGTTCAGGGGCGGCCTGCTGCGCGGCCTCTTCGCCGCGCTCTTCCTGGTGGCGGGCCTGGCCACGACGTGCGTCGGCGTGTTCGTGCTCCAGCCCGGCGAGCAGATCTCGCTCTTCGTCGTGATGGCCGGGGGCGCGCTGACGTTCCTGGGGGTGCTGATCCTGGGCCCGGTGCTGGTCAAACCGCTGAGCGCGCTGATCGGCTGGATCCCGGCCAGGCTGTTCGGGGTTCCTGGGCGGCTGGCGGTGGACAACTCGGGGCGCAACCCGAGGCGGGCCGCGACCACCACCATCGCGCTGACCATCGGCGTGACGCTCATGACGCTGATCTCCGTGGTCACCGCCTCCACCAGGCTGACGATGACGGCCAAGCTCGACGACCAGTTCCCGGTCGACTACATGGTGGCCGGCCAGTCCCGCGACCCGGTCGTCCCCAGGTCCGTGGCGACGCAGTTGCGCGGCAGGCCCGAACTGGCGGCGGTGGCCCAGATCCGCCAGGCCGAGGCCACCGTCGCGGGCAGGCGGCTCGAGGTCGGCACGTTCAGCGGCCCGATCGACGCGTATGTCACCACCGGCTCCATGAAGGGCTTCGGCGCCGGGCAGGCGGCGGTGGCCGACGACCTCGGCATGCGGCTCGGCGAGTCGATATCGCTCAAGACGCCGAAGGCCGGGACGGTCTCGCTGAAGGTGGTCGCGGTGCTCGACGGGGCTCAGTCGTCGCTGCCGCCCGTCACGGTGGCGGAGGCCGCGTTCGACACGTACTTCGGGTCGTTGCCCGACTCCTACGTCATGGTCAACGTCAACGACGGCGTGCCGCCCGAGCAGGCCCGCAAGGTGGTGGACGCCGCCGTCGCGGCCTATCCGGCCGTGCGGGTGACGAGCTCGACGGAGGTACGCGGCCAGTTCGACGAGACGCTGGACATGCTGCTCATGATCATCACTGGGCTGCTGGGGCTGGCGATCCTGATCTCGCTGCTGGGCATCGCGAACACGCTCTCCCTGTCGGTCCACGAGCGGACCAGGGAGTCGGCGCTGCTGCGGGCCCTGGGCCTGACCAGGCCGCAACTGCGGCGGATGTTGTCGATCGAGGCGCTGGTGCTCGGGCTGATCGGGGCGCTGGTGGGCGTCGTGCTCGGGGGCGCCTTCGGGTGGGCCGCGATCAGGGCGATGCTGGACGGCGCCGTCTTCTCCGTGCCTGTCGGTCAGATCGGGCTCTTCGTGGTGCTGTCGGGGGTGGCCGGGGTGCTGGCCGCCGTGCTTCCGGCTCGCCGCGCGGCACGTGCTTCGATCGTCGGCTCTCTCGCCACCGGCTGATCCGGACGAATAGCCCCGTAACCGAATAAAACCGAAATGCGAGGAAAGGGGGAGCACGGTTGGTCGGGCGTCTCATGGGGGCGGCGCCCGGCCTTCTCCACGCGGGATGTCAGCGGGGCGTGCGCCCTGGCCAGAGGTCGGCGACCGTCTCCGGGTCGAGGAGCGGCCGGGCCACCACCTCGCCCGTGGCGCGGTCGATCACGATGCACCCGCCCCCGATCGTCTCCGGCAGCGTCGCCGGATCGTCGAGATCGAGATCGCGCACCCAGGCGACATAGCCGTCGTGGAACCCGTACACCCCAACCGGCACCGCCTCGGCGTGCGCCCGCACCCCGTTGAAATACTCCTCGGCTATCGCCCGGGCCTGGTCCAGGTTCATCGCGGCCGCCCCTGCCGGTCGAGTATCACGCAGAACACCCCGGTCACCGTCGTGTACGGCGGCTCGACGGACATGTGCCCCCGCTGAGCGTCGATCCAGATCACCTCGCCGTCGGCGTTGACCGCGTTCCAGGCGTGGGAGCCGCCGCCGGGCCAGCGCACCACGAGGACGGCGCTCGCCCCGTGACCCGCGTCGAGCAGCCGCCGCACGATCATCGGGTAGCCGTCCCGCCCCTGCCCCGCGTACTGGAAGCGCTGCCCCACCCACTGCTCGATCCTGGCCAGGCTGCCCTGCTCTCCGGTCAGCAGGGGCCGGCCGATCCCGTCGTACTCGGGAAATCTGGGGGCGGCCGTCGCGGGCTCGCCGTGCCAGGTGGACAGGACGGCCAGCGCGCAGTCGGCGGCGTTGGAGGCCCTGAACGGGTCGTCGGCCGGCCCGCCGCCGTTGACCAGCCGCACCCAGGTGCCGCGCGGGTCGGGAAAGCGCTCGCCTGGCCGCAGCGCCTCGGCGAGGTCCCGCTCGACCTGCGGGTCGGGCTGCGCGAGCCCGCCCGGCACCCCGTACGGCCTGGAGTCGGCGAGCCTGGGCGGCCGGTGCGGCCTGTCGAACCAGTCCGCCTCATCGGCGTCTATACGGCGGGCTCGGAACTCGCCGTCGCGCAGGAGAGCGTCATACACAGGATTGGCGGCCTCCAAGGTGGACGGGACCTCCGGAGAGGAGCCGTCCCGCGCGTTGACGGCACCGGTCTCGGCGGCGCGCTCGTAGTCGAGCCACCGCACCCCCTCCGCCACTTGGGGGTTGTAGTGCCCGTCTCGGACGCTCGGCTTGCGCTCGCGGAACACGGCCTGCCTCCTGTCATGCTCGACGACCGATCGTAGAGGCGTCACCGTGGCGGGGAGGGGAAGTCGGCAAGATTCTCCGCAAGAACCACCCGCCGTACCTGCAGAAACAGGGACAAGTAGGGCTCAGGCCACCTGCACCGTGATGGTGTGCCAGCCGGTCGCGCCGTCGGGCGCGGGCGGGGCCTCCTGCTCGGTCTGGGTACGCCCGGCGGCGTCGGTCGCCCGCACCTGGATCGTGTGCCGCCCCGGAGCGGCGTCCCAGTCGATCGACCACTGCCGCCAGGTGTCCGGCCCGGGCACCTCGGCGAGTCTCGCCTGCCGCCACTGTCCACCGTCGACCCGCACCTCCACGGCGTCCACGCCGATGTGCTGTGCCCACGCCACCCCGGCGATCGTGGTGCGCCCCGCCTTCAGGGAACCGCCCGGCTTGGGCACGTCGATCCGCGACTGGGTCTTGATGGGGCCCTTGGCCGCCCAGCCGCGCGGCGTCCAGTACGCCTCATCCCGGTCGAACCTGGTCACCTTGAGGTCCACGACCCACTTGGTGGCCGACACGTACCCGTACAGGCCGGGCACCACCTGGCGCACGGGGAAGCCGTGCGCCACGGGGAGCGCCTCGCCGTTCATCGCGATCGCGAACAGCGCCTCGCGGCCGTCCATGACCACGTCGACCGGGGTGCCGCAGGTGAAGCCGTCGGCCGAGGTGGACAGGAGCATGTCGGCGCCGGACTGGAGCCCGGCCTTGCGCAGCACCTCAGCCATGCGGACGCCGAGCCAGCGGGCGTTGCCGACGTACTCGCCGCCGACCTCGTTGGAGACGCAGGTGAGCGTGACGTCCGCCTCGGTGAGCGGCATCCCCAGCAGGTCTGCGTACGTGAGCTCCACCGGCCGGTCGACCATGCCGTGGATGCGCAGCTTCCAGTCGTCGGGGTTCACCTGGGGGACGATGAGCGCGGTGTCCACCCGGTAGAAGTCCCGATTTTTCGTGATGAACGATGACAAGCCGTTGATGCGGAGATCGGCGCCGGCCGGAATGGGCTTGGCCGGAGTCGCCGGCCTGGGCACGGCCAGGCTCACCCGCGCGGCATCCACCACCCGCCGATCCCCGAGCACCTGCCCGAGCACGGCGCTCCCGAACGCGACCGCCGCCCCTCCGGCGGCTCCCGTAAGCAACCGCCGCCGGTCGAACCCTCGCAGGTCCGCCCCGGCCAGCATCACCGCAGGCCGTTCCGCACCGGTCGCGCTGCTGTCGTCGCCGGTGGCGGGGGATGGCGAGGGCGAGGCGCCCGCCACTCGCCGTCTCAGCCACCAGAGCGTCCAGGCACCGGCCGCCGTCCCGAGGATGGTCGGCAGCGCGTCCGGCACTTCGGCGTCCGGCCGGGTCAGCACCGCCAGCAGGCCGATCGCCCCGAACGCGGCCAACCCCGCGAAGCCGTAGGCGAGCCTGCGCATGGTCAGCATCCCGATGAGGGGCGCGACCACGCCGAGCAGCACCAGCACCACGCCCACGATGAGGACCGTCTTGTCGCTCTCGCCGAACGTCCTGATCGCGAACTCCTTGACCGGAGCCGGCGCGAGATCGACCGTCACATCGCCCACGGCTACCACGGGAGACGTCTCGGGCCTGACGAACGCGGCCGCGAGCTGCGCGATCCCGAGGGCCACGCCCCCGGCCACCAGGCCGATCAGAGCCCGCGCCCAGGCGGGCGCCACCGAGTTACTCTGCACGATTCGACGCTACGCCGCCCGGCCCCGCGCGGTTCTTACGCGGTGGTTACGAGCTGAGCAGCTCCCGCACGAGGGGCGCCAGCGCACGGAAGGCCCGCCCCCGGTGGCTGATCTCGTCCTTCTCCTCCGGCGACATCTCGGCCGTCGTGCGCTCCTCGCCGTCAGGAACGAAGATCGGGTCGTATCCGAACCCGTTGGACCCCCGCGGCGAGGTGACGAGGTGGCCCGGCAGCGTGCCCTCCACCACCCGGGTCTCCCCCGACGGCAGCGCCAGCGCGGCGGCGCAGGCGAAGTGGGCGCTCAGCTTGCCGGCGGGCACGTCGGACACCTGAGCGAGCAGCAGGTCGAGGTTGGCCTGGTCGTCGCCGTGCCGCCCCGACCAGCGGGCGGAGAAGACGCCCGGCATGCCGCCCAGCACGTCGACGCAGAGCCCCGAGTCGTCCGCGACCGCGGGCAGCCCCGAGCCCTGGGCGACGGCGTGCGCCTTGAGCAGCGCGTTTTCCTCGAAGGTGAGCCCGGTCTCGGCGACCTCGCCGATCGAGGGGAACTCCTCGAGCCCCACGATGTCGAACCCGGCCAGGATGCGGCGCAGCTCCGCGATCTTGCCCGCGTTGCGGGTGGCGAGCACAATCTTCATGAGCCCAGGGCCTCCTGCTGGATCAGCGTGAGCTCCTCGCAGCCGGTCACGGCCAGGTCGAGGAGCTGGTCGAGGGCCGAGCGGTCGAACGGGGTGCCCTCGGCGGTCCCCTGCACCTCGACGAAGCTGCCCTCTCCGGTCATCACGACATTCATGTCGGTCTCCGCGGCCACGTCCTCGGTGTAGCAGAGGTCGAGCATCGGCACGGAGCCGACCACGCCGACGGAGACGGCGGCGACCGAGCCGATCAGCGGGTCGCCCGGGCACATCCGGCGCTCGCGCATCCAGGCGACGGCGTCGGCGAGCGCGACGTAGGCGCCGGTGATCGCGGCGGTCCTGGTGCCGCCGTCGGCCTGCAGCACGTCGCAGTCGAGCAGGATGGAGTTTTCCCCCAGCGCCTTGTAATCGACGCAGGCCCGCAGCGAACGCCCGATCAACCGGGAAATCTCGTGAGTCCTGCCGCCGATTTTGCCGCGGACCGATTCTCGATCGTTGCGAGTATTGGTCGCCCTGGGCAGCATGGCGTATTCGGCCGTAACCCAGCCCTGGCCGCTGCCTCTGCGCCACCGGGGCACGCTGTCCTGGACCGAGGCCGCGCACAACACCCGCGTGTTGCCGAATTCGACCAGCACCGACCCTTCGGCATGAGCCAGCCAATGCCTGGTGATGGTAATCGGGCGGAGCTGGTCAGGGTTGCGGCCATCCTGTCTGGACATGCAGATCACCCTATCTCCGCGCCACGACACTCTTGACCAAATGTGTCCGCCACATGGATCCTTACGCAATGACAACGGGGGTGTTGCGAAACCCTGACTTCCTCCGGTTCCTCAGTTCGCATGTAGCGGACGAACTCGGGGCGAATATCTCACGAGTGGCGCTCCCGCTGGTGGCCGTGCTCGCGCTGCACGCCGGCCCGGCGGAGGTCGGCGCGCTGTCAGCGCTGCAGACGGCGGCGTTCCTGCTGATCGGCCTGCCCGCGGGGGTGTGGGTCGACAGGATGCGCAAGCGCCGCGTGATGATGGCCACCGACTTCGCCAGATTCCTGCTGATCGGCAGCATCCCGCTGGTGGCCCAGCTGGGGCTGCTGTCGATCGGCATGATGTTCGTGGTCGCGCTGCTGGCGGGCGCGAGCCAGGTCTTCAACGACGTGGCCGACCAGACGTACCTGCCGGAGCTGGTCGGCACCGGGCAGCTCAGCGACGGCAACTCGAAGCTGGAGGTCGTCCGCTCGGGGGCGTTCCTTGCGGGGCCGGGCATCGGGGGCGCGCTGGTGCAGCTGTTCGGGGCGCCGTCCACGCTGGCCGCCACCGCGCTCGGCTCGCTCTCCTCGGTGCTCCTCCTGGGCTTGATCAAGGCGCCCGACAAGCCTCCCGCGGTCACCGAGCGCACCTCGCTGATGCGCGGCATCAGAGAAGGCCTCGCGTACGTGTGGCGGGACGGGCTGATGCGTATGTTCGTGGCCTCCACGGCGGCCGTCAACCTGTCCACCAGCGCCGTGCTCGGCCTGTCGGTCTTATTCCTGGCCGACGAGGTCGCGCTGCCCCCCGGCGTCGTCGGCGTGCTGCTCATGACCGGCGGCATCGGCGGCCTGATCGGCGGCTTGACCGGCGGCTGGCTGTCCAGGCGGTACGGCACGGCCAGGATGACCTGGCTGGCCGTCAGCGTGGCCTCGCCCTTCGGCCTCCTGTTACCCATGACGCAGGCCGACTGGCGAGTGGTGTGCTTCGCGACCACCTCGATGGCGCTCTCCTGGAGCGCGGCACTGACGAACGTGGGCCAGATCACCTACCGGCAGACCGTGACCCCCGAGCACCTTCTGGGCCGGGTCAACGCGTCGGTGAGGTTCATGGTCTGGGGAATCATGCCGCTGGGCGCGCTGCTCGGCGGGCTCCTCGCCCAGCAGATCGGCGTGCGTGAGGCCCTGTGGGCGATCATGACGGTCAGGCTGCTGGCGTTCCTCCCGCTGCTGTTCTCCCCGCTCCCCCGAATGCGGGACTTCAACGAGCTTCAGGCCAGGTCGTAGACCGCGCCGCTGCGGGCCAGCTCGATCGGGCCCGTGAAGCCTCCTCCCGCCGCCTGCTGCAGCACCGTGCCCTGGTCGTTCCACGGGACGAGGTGGGTGAGCACGAGCCGGCCGACGCCGGCCTTGGCGGCGTGCTCGGCGGCCTGGCGACCGGTCAGGTGCAGGTCGGGAGGCAGGTCGGGGCCCTCGACGAACGACGCCTCGCACAGCATCAGGTCGGCGCCCGCGGCCAGCTTCACCAGCTCGCCGGACTCGCCGGTGTCACCGGAGTACGCCACGGACCTGCCGCCGTGGGACACGCGGAAGCCGTACGCCTCGACCGGGTGGTTGACCAGCCCCGCGGTCAGCGTGAACGGGCCGATCTCGAAGGAGCCCGGAGCCAGCGGCACGAACTCGAAGGCGGTCTCCATGCCCGGCTCGTCCGGCATCCCGTAAGCGGCCGAGAGCCGGCGCGGCGCGTCGGCAGGCGCGTAGACGGGCACCAGGGGGTACGGCGCCTCGGGCCCGTACGTGCGGACCACGTGGTAGCCGCACAGGTCGAGACAGTGGTCGGCGTGCAGATGGGACAGGCAGACCGCGTCCACGTCGTACAGGCCGATGTGGCGTTGGAGCGCACCGAGCGACCCGCTGCCGAAGTCGAGCAACATCCTGAACCCCTCCGCCTCGAGGAGGTAGCAGGACGCGGGGCTGTCGGGCCCGGGGAAGCTGCCCGAGCACCCGACGATGGTCACCTTCATGTGGGCTCCTTTTCCGCGTCACGGCCGTTAGAGGTAGTACCCCCCACTGGTGCGACTTCGACCGCGTCGATCTCCGGGCCCAGGAAACGCCGCCCGAGCCGGGCGAAGAGCAGGGAGTCGCCGGTGGCCAGGAAGCGGTGCCGGGGGGTGGCTTCGCCTCCCGCCGCCAGATCGCGGTCGTGCAGGATCCGGTAGACGTCCTTGGCCGTCTCCTCGGCGCTGGAGACCAGCGTGACCCCGTCACCCACGACGTAGGAGATCGCGCCGGTGAGCAGCGGGTAGTGGGTGCAGCCGAGGATGAGGGTGTCGCAGCCCGCGGCCCTGATGGGCTCCAGGTACTCGCGCACGACCTCGATGAGCTCGTCGCTCATCGTCTCCCCTCGTTCGACGTACTCCACCAGGCGTGGGGCGGCCACGGCGGTGAGGAGCACGTCGGGCGCCGCGGCGAAGGCGTCGTGGTAGGCCATGGAGTCGATGGTGGCCCTGGTGGCGATCACGCCGACCCTGCCGGTGCGGGTGGCTCGCACCGCGCGCCTGGTGGCGGGCTGGATCACCTCCACGACAGGCACGTCGTAGCGCTCGCGCGCGTCGCGCAGCACGGCCGAGCTGGCGCTGTTGCACGCGATCACGAGCATCTTGACGCCGTGCTCGACGAGGTGGTCCATCACCTCCAGGGCATAGGCGCGCAGCTCCGCGATGCGTTTCGGCCCGTACGGCTGGCGGGCCGTGTCGGCCACGTACGTGATCGACTCGTAGGGCAACTGGTCGATGATCGCGCGAGCGACCGTCAGGCCGCCGACCCCGCTGTCGAAGATCCCAATACTCGTGTCCGGCACGCTCTAGAGGGTAGGCGACCTGGGCGATCAACTCTGCGTAAGAATCCTCACATTCGTGGTCGTCAGCCTCTCCCGACCCGGGCCAGCTGGCGCGACTGGGCCACGAGACGGCCGGCGGAGTCGCGTACCTCGACGTCCTCGTCGAACCAGCCGTCCGAGATCAGCCGGCCGCTGCCGAGCAGCGTGAGCCAGCCGGGCGCGGGCAGCGCGCGCAGGTGCCAGGTGAGCTCCACGGTCGGCGCCCAGCCCCGCGCGCCCGCGGAGAACACCACGGGCGGCAGCGCGTCGACGGCGAGCGCCAGCACGTACGGGTCCGGATCCTGGGGTTCGGCCATCCTGAAGTACGCCCGCGACTCCGGTCTGCCGGTCGGCTCGCCCTTCAGCCAGCCGATGGTGGGCGGGTCGAAAAGCAGCTCCATCTGGGCGTTCAGGGTCATGCCCGACTCGGGCTTGGGGGCAGGGAGCTTGACGCACTCGTCACGGCTCGGCATGTCGTCCGCCGGCCTCTCGTAGACCGGCTCGGCCTCGTTCAGCGTGGCCGTCGTGATCAGGCCCTCGATGTGCGCCACGCCGTCCTGCACGAGCGTGGCCCTGGCGAACGCGGCCGTCCTGCCTGCCTTGAGCGGCTCGATCCTGACCTGGGCGGGGCCTGCGATCGGCGCTTTGAGGAACTGCGCGGTCGTGCTCACCGGGTGCTCGAACGGCGAGGCGTCCACCGCCGCGCGGAGCATCACGGCCATCAGGTAGCCGCCGTTGAGCGGTCCGCCGATCGCGTACCCGGGATCGAGACACACGTCGTATGTGCCCTCATCGACCTTGATCGCCTGCGTCGCCTCGTCGAACTTGGTCATCCACGCCTGCCTCAAGTCCAGAACACTATTCTGGCGGCATACTCTAGTGCATCCCCTTATCAGCGCGCCTACCTGCGAAAACGTGATTCGGCTGAGAAAGTTCGATCATGTCGAGTGTCACCGAACTCATCGGTCAGTCCGTTTGGGACTCCAATGGGGTGTGGGTCGGCCACGTGGTGGACATCCGCGTGGTCAAACACAAAGGGGAGCTGCAGCAGAGCCACACCGTCTACGGACTCGTCGTCTCGAGCCTGCGCGCGCCGCTGCTGCTCGGTCTCACCCGCGAGCGCGAGGACCGCCCGGAATGGCTCTCCCGGATTTTGTCCCGCCTGGCCTATGCGGGCTGCACGTTCGTGCCGTGGTCGGCCATCGCGGAGTACGGCGGCGGCGAGGTGCACATCAGCACGCTGAGAAAGGAGCTCACCCGGGTCTGAATATCACTTCAGCACATTGCAAGCGCCCGTCTAGCAACATCAGCTAACTTCTTTGGGGTCCAATGTCCACATTGTGAGTTGAGTGATGTCTGCGAATAATCCCCCCTACGGCCAGGATCCTGACCGGACCACGGCGTACAACTGGAACCAGGGGCAGCAGCCGGAGAACCCCCCGCTGAACTCCGGCCAGCCGTACCCGCCGCAGCAGCAGCCCTACGGCCAGCAGGACACGTACGGGCAGCAGGCGTCCCACGGCCAGCAGCAGCAGCCGTACGGCCCCCAGTCGGCCTACGGGCAGCAGCCTTCCTACGGCGCCCCTTACGGCCAGCAGGGCCAGCAGAATTGGCAGCAGGGCCAGCAGCAGGCGCAGGGTGGCTGGCAGCAACAGCAACCGCAGCAGGGTTGGCAGCAAGAACAGCAAGGTTGGCAGCAGGGCCAGGGCTGGCAGCAGGAGCAGCAGGGTTGGCAGCAGGACCAGCACGCCCAGGGCGGCTGGCAGCAGCAGGGGCCCGAGGGCTTCGGCCCCGCGGAGCCGGCCAAGAAGGGCCGTAAGACGTGGATCATCGCCGCCGCCGCGGCGCTCGCGGTGATCCTGCTCGGCGGCGGCGCGGTGTGGGCAGTGGGAGCCATCGGCGGGGGCGGCACGCAGCCGAACGAGGTCCTGCCCGCCAACTCGATCGCCTACGTCCGGCTCGACATGGACCCGGCAGCGAACCAGAAGGTGGCGCTGTTCGAGCTGGCCAGGAAGTTCACGGTCACCAAGGACTCCTTCACCGGCGAGGACCCGCGCAAGGCGGTGTTCGACATGTTCAACAAGGGCAACGACGCCAAGCTCGACTTCGCCAGGGACGTCGACCCCTGGCTGGGCAGCAGGGTCGGCTTCGCGGCCGTGCCGTCAGGCAAGGAGGAGCCCGACTTCGCGCTGGCCATCCAGGTCGAGGACGAGGCGCAGGCCAAGGCCGGCATCGCCAAGCTGATGAAGGGCGACAAGTACGGCATCGCCTTCCGCGAGGACTACGCGCTGATCAGCTCCACCCAGCAGCTGGCCGACAAGTTCGCGCAGGCCGACACCAGCCTGGCTGACAACACCGAGTTCAACGACGACATGGGCGCGATCGGCGAGCAGGGCGTGCTGTCGTTCTGGGCCAGCATGGGCGGGCTCATGGAGCTGGCCAAGAAGGAGATCCCGGCCGAGCAGGCCGCCGCCGTCGAGCAGATCAAGAACGCCAGGTTCGCCGGCGCGCTGCGCTTCGACAGCGCGTACGTCGAGCTCGCCGGTCTCGTGCGGGGCATGAAGGGCACGGCGCCCGAGGGTGACCTGCCCAAGGCCGAGCTGGGCACGCTGCCCGCCAGCACGGCGGGCGCCCTGTCGGTCTCCGGTCTCGACCAGATCGTCACCAAGCAGTGGGCCGAGCTCCAGAAGCAGGCCGCGGCGACCGGCGGCGCGCAGGTCCAGCAGTTCATCCAGCAGGCTCAGAGCCAGCTCGGCCTGCAGCTGCCCGGCGATCTCGCCACGGTCCTGGGCAAGAACTTCACGATCGCGGTGGACAGCCAGGGCCTGAACAGCAACCAGATCAAGGGCGGCGTGCGCGTCGTCACCGACCCGGCCAAGGCGCAGGCCATCGTCGACAAGGTCCAGCAGGCGATGTCCCAGGGCCAGGGCGGGCCGCAGATCGCCAAGGTCAAGGGCGACGGCGTCTTCACGGTCGCGACGACGGACGAGTACGCCAAGCAGCTGGCGGGTGAGGGCACGCTCGGCGACTCGGAGACGTTCCAGACGGCGGTCGCCAACGCCGATGACGCCAACTACGCGATCTTCGTGGACCTGGACAAGGTCGAGAACCTCTACCTCAAGTCCATGCAGGGCGACGACAAGGCCAACGCGCAGGCGCTGCGGGCCATCGGGATGAGCGGCAGCGTGACCGACACCGAGTCGACGTTCTCGCTGCGGGTCCTGTTCAACTGACGCAGAAGACGAAGAAGGCGGCCGGTCGTCGGACCGGCCGCCTTCTTCGTTGCCTCAGGCCCAGAGCTGGCCCTCAGGCCCAGAGCTGGCCTTCGAGGCGCTCTTCCGCCTCCTCCAGGGTGCCCTCGTAGGCACCCGTGGACAGGTATTTCCAGCCGCCGTCGGCCACCACGAACACGATGTCGGCGCGCTCGCCCGCCTTGACCGCCTTCTTGGCCACCCCCAGCGCCGCGTGCAGCGCCGCGCCGGTCGAGACCCCGGCGAAGATGCCCTCTGCGGCGAGCAGCTCACGCGTGCGCCGCAGCGCGTCGGCCGAGCCCACGGAGAAGCGGGTGGTCAGCACGGACTCGTCGTAGAGCTCGGGGATGAAGCCCTCGTCCACGTTGCGCAGCCCGTACACGAGCTCGCCGTAACGCGGCTCGGCCGCGACGATCTGCACGCCCGGCACCCGCTCGCGCAGGAACCGCCCGACCCCCATCAGCGTCCCCGTGGTGCCGAGCCCGGCCACGAAGTGGGTGACGGCAGGCAGGTCCTCGAGGATCTCCGGGCCGGTGGTCTCGTAGTGTGAGCGCCAGTTGGCCGGGTTTCCGTACTGGTAGAGCATCACCCAGGAGGGATTCTGGGCCGACAGCTCCTTGGCCACGCGTACGGCCTCGTTGGAACCGCCCGCGGCCGGCGAGGAGATGATCTCCGCGCCCCACATGCGCAGCAGCTGGCGGCGCTCCTCCGAGGTGTTCTCCGGCATCACGCAGATCAGCTTGTAGCCCTTGAGCTTGGCCGACATCGCGAGCGAGATGCCGGTGTTGCCGCTGGTGGGCTCGAGGATCGTGCAGCCCGGCGTGAGCCTGCCGTCCTTCTCGGCCTCCTGGATCATCCAGAGGGCGGGCCTGTCCTTGATCGACCCGGTCGGGTTGTGGTCCTCGAGCTTGGCCCAGATCCGCACGTCGGCGGAGGGCGACAGCCGCGGCAGACCGACGAGCGGCGTGCGGCCGACCGAGTCGATCAGCGAGTCGAAGCGCATGTCACCCGCCGGCGACGGCAGGCAGCACGGTCACCGTGTCGCCGTCGGACAGCGGCGTGCCGAGGCCGCCCAGGAAGCGCACGTCCTCGTCGTTCAGGTAGACGTTGACGAAGCGGCGCAGGCTGCCCTCGTCGACCAGGCGGTCCTTGATGCCGGGGTGGCGCGACTCAAGATTGCTGATCAGCTCTTCGAGGGTGGCGCCCTCGGCGTCGACGGCCTTGGCGCCGCCGGTGTAATTACGCAGGATGGTCGGAATGCGAACTTCGATGGCCATCGCGCTCAGTCTCCTCAGGTCAGGTCGTCCCATCGGCAGCAACACCGACGGCTGGGTGGGGATTCCGGGGATTCAGCGCTGACGACAGTCGTACACGACGACAGCCGGAGTGTGCGCGAAGAGGAAGCTCTGCACCGGCCTGACCATCATGGGAGAAACCTTACCTCTTCCTCCGTAATCACTCCGTCGAGGATCCGGTACGAGCGGAACTCGACCTTGTCCTCGTCCCGCGTGGAGACCAGGACGTAGTGGGCGTCCGGCTCGGAGGCGTAGGACACGTCGGTGCGCGAGGGGTACGCCTCGGTGGCGGTGTGGGAGTGGTAGATCACGACGGGCTCCTCGTCGCGGTCGTCCATCTCGCGCCAGACGCGCAGTTGCTCCATGGAGTCGAAGCGGTAGAAGGTGGGCGAGCGCTCGGCGTTCTCCATCGGGATGAACCGCTCGGGAACGCCGTTCTTGCCCGCGATGACGCCACACGCCTCATCGGGGTGGTCCGCGCGGGCATGGGCGACGATCTTGTCAACCAGTTCCTGCGAGATCGACAGCATGCCCGGAAATTACCAGAGCGCGCGGACCAGGCTGTCCTGGAGGTAGGTCAACCAGTCGTAGGTGACGTAGGCCGGGTAACGCGGATCGTCCTCGGACATCATGGCGATCTCGTCGTGCACCTCCTCGGTCACGTCAAGCTTGGTGCCGAGCGTGAGGCGCACGTCGTTGAGCGAGCGCAGCCACGCCTGGGCCTGCTCGGGCGTGAGCTCGGCGCGGCCCGACTTGGCGGTGTCGAAGACGGTCTGGGCGTCGGCCCGTTTGCCGTCGCGCAGCGTGGCCTCGGTGTAGCGGCGGAACTCCGCGGACTCCTGCTCGTCCTCGTACGCCGACGGGAACAGCCTGGCCAGCACCGGGTCGGACGGCGCCTCGCCCCCTCCGATGCCCAGCGCCCGCTCCAACGGGTCGTCGCTGGTCTGCCCCGGCTCCACGATGCCCAGCATCATCGAGACGAGCGAGCGCAGGAGCGAGACCTCCGCGGCCTCGAACTCCGCGATGACGCCGCCACCCTTGCCCGGTGAGAAACCCGATGTCACCCGCGCCGCCTTACTTGACCGAGTCCGGCTGGAGCGTCGCCCACAGGCCGTAGGAGTGGAGAATCTGCACATCGCGTTCCATCTCTTCCCGCGTGCCACTGGACACGACGGCCTTGCCCTTGTGATGAACGTCCAGCATGAGTTTCTCGGCCTTCTCCTTCGTGTAGCCGAAGACCGTTTGGAAGACATAGGTCACGTAGGACATGAGGTTGACGGGGTCGTTCCAGACGATGGTCACCCATGGCAGATCGGGTCGGACGTCCGATGACGGACGCTCAACGGCGATTGGAGCGGTGCTACCCACATCCCCGAGTCTGCCCTATCTGGGCCGTAGTCTTCGAGTCGTGAGGATGACCATGAGCACTGCGTTGCTCACAGATCACTATGAGCTGACGATGCTACAGGCGGCCCTGCGCAGTGGGGCCGCACACAGACGCGCCGTTTTCGAGGTATTCGCCAGACATCTACCGGGTGGCCGGCGCTACGGGGTTGTCGCTGGGACGGGACGTGTCCTGGACGAGCTGGAACGCTTCCGTTTCAGCGAGGAAGAACTCACCTATCTGGCCGAGAACCACGTCGTCGACGACACCACTCTGGCGTTTCTGGCCGATTACCGGTTTTCCGGCAACATCTACGGCTACCGCGAGGGAGACCTCTACTTCCCCGCCTCTCCCATCATGATCGTGGAGGGCACCTTCGCGGAGGCCGTGCTGCTGGAGACCCTCACCCTGTCGATTCTCAACCACGACTGCGCCATCGCCTCCGCCGCCTCCCGCATGACCAACGCCGCGGGCAAGCGGCCGATCATCGAGATGGGCTCGCGCCGCACGCACGAGGGCGCCGCCGTGGCCGCCGCCCGTGCCGCGTACATCTCCGGGTTCGCCTCCACCTCCAACCTGATGGCCGGGCACGTGTACGGCGTCCCCACGGCCGGCACGGCGGCGCACGCGTTCACCTTGCTGCACGATTCGGAGAAGGACGCGTTCGAGGCCCAGATCGCCTCGCTCGGCCGCGGGACGACGCTGCTGGTGGACACGTACGACGTGGCAGAGGCGGTGCGCACGGCCGTCGAGCTGGCCGGGCCCGACCTGGGCGCGGTCCGCATCGACTCGGGCGACCTGGCCGCCGCCGCGCAGGAGGTGCGCGAGCAGCTCGACGCGCTCGGCGCCTTCAGCACCCGCATCCTGGTCACCTCCGACCTGGACGAGTACGCCATCGCCGCGCTCGCCGTCGCCCCCGTGGACGGCTACGGCGTCGGCACCTCCCTCGTGACCGGGTCAGGCGTCCCCACGGCGGCCCTGGTGTACAAGCTGGTGGCGCGGGAGACGGCCACGGGCAAGCTGGAGGCCGTCGCCAAGCGCTCGGTGGGCAAGCCGTCGCGTGGTGGCCGCAAGCAGGCGTACCGGCTGCTGGACGAGGCGGGCCACGTGGAGACCGAGCTGATCACCACCGGCGGCCTGGTCCCCGAGGGCGGCATCCCCCTGCTGCACGAGCTGGTACGCGACGGCGAGGTCGTGGGCAGGGAGCCCCTGTCCGCGGCCCGCGAGCGCCACGCGCAGGCCGTCTCCAGCCTCCCCCTGGAGGCCCTGCACCTCGGCAGGGGGTACGCGGCGATCCCCACGGAGTTCGCCTGACGTATGGTGCTGGGTATGGGGACCGCGTTGATCATCGTCGATGTGCAGAACGACTTCTGCGAGGGCGGCAGCCTGCCCGTGGCGGGGGGCTCCGAGGTGGCGGCGGCGATCACCCGTCACGTGTCCGAGCACGGCTACGACCATGTGGTGGCCACCCGCGACTATCACATCTCCCCCGGCGCCCACTTCTCCGGCTCGCCCGACTATGTCGCGACGTGGCCCTCGCACTGCGTGGCCGGCACCCCGGGAGCGGACTTCCACCCGTCGTTCGACGTGTCGGGCGTGGAGGAGGTCTTCAGCAAGGGCTCCTACGCGGCGGCGTACAGCGGTTTCGAGGGCACGTCCGGCGACGGCGTGTCGCTGGCCGAGTGGCTCAGGCAACGCGGGGTGCACGAGGTCGACGTGGTGGGGATCGCCACGGACCACTGCGTGCGCGCCACGGCGCTCGACGCGGTGCGTAACGGGCTGGCGGTGCGGGTGCTGCTGGACCTGACGGCGGGCGTGGCCCACACGACGACGGAGGCGGCGCTGGCGGAGATGAAGGCCGCGGGCGCCACCCTCCTGGGGGCGCCCGTCGTGGGCTGATCAGCCAGCACTCCTGATCACGAAGCGTATGCGATATGCAACGCTGAGGTCATGTGATATCCATGAGGGCGAACCCTCTCCGGAGCCGTAGTAATACGGAGAGTCACATACTCCTTTTCGTGTGAGGTTTTTCATGCTGGCCGTCTCCCTGGGCGTGGCCTGGCTCGTGCTCGGCCCCCTGTGCCTGTGGCTGCTCGTGCGGGGTCGCGCCGTCGAGCGGGTGGCCGCGGTCGTGGCGCTGGCGCTGCTGGAGGGCGGCACGATCGCCATGGACGCCACCCGTCCGGCCACGCCCGCCGCCCGTGCTGTCGCGGCGCATGCCGAGCCGTCCTGCGACGAGCGCGTGCCGGTGCCCCGGTCCGCGAGGGCGGGGCGCGAGATCGAGCTGACCTGGGCGGCGGTCCCGCACGAGTGCCGGGCGGCCGAGGCCGTCGTGCGCACCAAGGGGCGGAAGATGGCGGTCTGGCTGTACGAAGGGCCGAGCATCGGCGGGCGCGTCCCCGTGCTCGCGGTGCGTCGTCAGCGCGCGTTCACGCTGCCCGTGAACGTCAAGAGCGGGATGGCGACCGTCAGGGTTCCAATACACAAGAAATCGGGTTATGTCCTGACCGATGGGCGCACGGGGCGACGCATCCCGCAGCGCTGATCTGCCGGCGTTCATCCGGGGCTGACGGCTGGTCTAAGGTCATCCGTCGTGACCGAGCCGGACTTCCTGCGCGCCACCCGCGCCTCATACGACGCCATTGCCACCGACTACGCCGAGCTCTTCCGCGAGGAGCTGGCGGGCAAGCCGTTGGACCGGGCGATGTTCGCCGCGTTCGCGGAGCTCGTACGGGGCTCGGGTCCCGTGGCGGACGTGGGTTCGGGTCCTGGGCTGGTCACGGCGCACCTGCACGGCCTCGGGCTGGACGTGTTCGGCGTGGACCTGTCGCCCGAGATGGTCGCGCTGGCCCGGCGGACGCACCCCGGCCTGCGGTTCGAGGAGGGCTCGATGCTCGACCTCGACCTGCCCGACGGGGCGCTGGGCGGCCTCGTCGCCAACTACTCGATCATCCACATCCCCCTGGAGCTGCTGCCCGACGTGTTCGCCGAGTTCCACCGGGTGCTGGCTCCCGGGGCATACGCGCTGGTCGTGTTCCAGGTCGGCGACGAGTCGGGGCGCAGGACGGAGGCGTTCGGGCATGAGATCTCGCTGGACTTCCACCGGCGCCGCCCCGACCAGATCGCCGAGCTGATGACCAAGGCCGGGCTCGTCATGCACGCCACGCTCGTACGAGAGCCCGGGGCGGGGACGAGCGAGCCGACGCAGCAGGCCCTGCTCCTGGCCCGCAAGCCGCCCGCCTGAGCTCAGGTCTTGGCCACCGCCAGCCGCAGCGCGTCGTCGAGCCGGGCGAAGACCTCGAACGCGTGCCGCAGCCCGGTGATCGACAACACCCTGGCCATGACGCCCTGGACCCCGCCGAGCAGCAGCCTGGTCCCCCTGGCTTCGCACTTCTGCAGGACGCCGACCAGCTCGTTCATCCCCATCGAGTCGCAGAACCGCAGCTCCCCGAGGTCCAGGATCAGGAAGGGTCTCGGGGGCAGGTCCCAGATGGGCTCCATGTGCTCGCGCAGCACCGGCAGCGCGTAGACGTCGAGCTCGCCCTCGAGCCTGACGATGACTGCGTTTCGGGTGAGGCCGGAAGTGACGCTCAACGTCGGCTTTCTGGTGGCCTCAGACGACATGGGCAAAGTCCTTCTGCGTATCCCGAGACAAGCCAAGAGTGGTTCTTGCCGTTTCGGTCGAGTTTCTAACAAGAGGGCATGGTTCTGTGGCCAAATGCACAGAGTTACGGAGCGTAGCAGGGACCGGTTTGCCGGGATTTGTGCGGGGGTGGCACGACGGAGGTCGTCCACCACCCGGACGGCGAGCGCAGGAAGGAACGGCAGGCTAGCGGCGCTGGGTGGCCCAGCGGCGGATCATGTCGATCCGCTCCTGGATCTGCTCCGCCGTCGCCTGCGCGATCGGCGGGCCGCCGCACGAGCGGCGCAGCTCCGAGTGGATGACGCCGTGCGGCTGACCCGTGCGGTGGTTCCACGCGCCCACCAGGCCGTTGAGCTCGCGCCTCAGCTCCGCGATCTGCTCGTGCGGCGCCAGGGTCTCCTGCGGCTGCTCCACCTGCTTGCGCTTGGCCGCCTGCTGGTCGGACTGCCGCTTGCGCAGCAGCGTCGCCACCTGGTCGGGCTCCAGCAGCCCCGGCAGGCCGATGAAGTCCTCCTCCTCGGCCGAGCCGATCTCCGCGCCCGTGCCGAACTCGCCCCCGTCGAACAGCACCCGGTCGAACGTGGCCGACGTCTCCATCGTCTCGAACGGGAGCTCGTCGCCCAGGACGTCGGGATTGTCCTTCTGGCGGTTGGCCTGCTCGAGCAGGCTGTCGTCGAGGCCGTCCTCCGGCGGCCGCTTGTTGAGCACGTGGTCGCGCTCCACCTCCATCTCGTTGGCCAGCCCCATGAGGGTGGGCACCGAGGGGAGGAAGACCGAGGCGGTCTCACCGCGCTTGCGGGCGCGCACGAAGCGGCCCACGGCCTGGGCGAAGAAGAGCGGGGTCGAGGTGGAGGTGCCGTAGACGCCCACGCACAGGCGGGGGATGTCGACGCCCTCCGAGACCATGCGCACGGCCACCAGCCAGCGGTCCTCCGAGGCCGCGAACTGCTTGATCTTCTTCGACGCCCCTGGGTCGTCGGAGAGCACGACCGTGGCGCCCTCGCCGGTGATGTTGCGCAGGTGGCGGGCGTAGGCCCGGGCGGTCTCGTGGTCGGTGGCGATGACCAGGCCGCCCGCGTCGGGCACGCCCCTGCGCACCTCCGTGAGACGGCGGTCGGCGGCCTGCATGACCTGGCGGATCCAGTCGCCCTTCGGGTCGAGCGCGGCCCGCCACGCCTGCGAGAGCTGGTCCTTGGTGAGCGGGGTGCCGAGCGTCGCGGCGATCTCGTCGCCCGCCCGGGTGCGCCACTTCATCTCGCCGGAGTAGGCCAGGAAGATGACCGGGCGCACGACCCCGTCGTCGAGCGCGGGACCGTAGCCGTAGGAGTAGTCGGCGACGCTGCGCTTGAGGCCCTCGCCGTCCTCCTCGTAGGCGACGAAGGGGATCGGGTTGTCGTCGGACCTGAACGGGGTGCCGGTGAGCTGGAGGCGGCGGGTGGCGGGCTCGAACGCCTCGCGCACGCCGTCGCCCCACGACTTGGCGTCGCCCGCGTGGTGGATCTCGTCGAAGATCACCAGCGTCTTGCGCGCCTCCGTGCGTGCCCGGTGCAGCGCGGGGTGCATGGCGACCTGCGCGTAGGTCACCGCGACGCCCATGTAGTCGCGCGAAGTGGCGCCCTGGCTGTTCTTGAACTCGGGGTCGATGGCGATGCCGACCCGCCCGGCGGCGTCGGCCCACTGGCGCTTGAGGTGCTCGGTGGGCGTGACGATGGTGACCGCTCTGATCACCCCGTTGGCGAGCAGCTCGCTGGCGATCCGCAGGGCGTAGGTCGTCTTCCCCGCGCCCGGCGTCGCCACGGTGAGGAAGTCACGCGGCTCGCGCCTGAAATAGAGGTCGAACGCCTCCTGCTGCCAGGCACGCAGTTTGGGCGCGGTGCCCCACGCGGCTCGGTCTGGATAGGAAGGCGAAAGGTGGGACGCGGCGAAGGTGCTCACCGCATCACCTCTGGGGTTCGTGTGCTTCGCTTTCTCACAGTGACCCAAGGGTAATCGGGCCCACCGACAAGACGTGCCGTGAGCCGAGGATTCTGGCCAAGGTCATCTCCACGTGCTATGCGGCTTATCTCATACTCGTCATCACCGCGTCCAGCGCTTGTCTGCGAGCGGTTTCCTCGGGTTGGAGCAGCCCAACGAGCAGCACGCCATCGCCGCCCCGAGTGAGCAGAGTCACTCGAAGGAACGCCGGCCGGTTGACCACGTCCTGATATTCCGCCCGCAGCGCCCGCGTGCGGCCTCCGGGCAGCTCCTTGTTCTCGACGACGGTCACCCGGTCGCCCTTGAGCAGCAGCCTGGAGTAGAGCTCCGCGGCCTCCGCCGTGGCCTTCTCGGCGTTCTCCACGGGCCCGGGGACGGGCCTGGCCATGACGAGCCCCCCGCCACCGTCCCTGATCACCGACGTGAACCCCGTCACCGGCGCCACCGCCCCCTGGCGCCACCCCTGCGGCAGCGTCACCGTCACCCCGGCCAGCGAGTCGCTCAGCCGGCCCGTCTCCGCCGGCGGCGCGGTGATCCGCAGCACGACCGCGCTCGTCCCCGCGACCAGTCCCGCTCCGGCCAGCACCGCCGCCGTCACGCCTGACCACCGCCGCCAGGCCCGTCCCGGCGCGCCCCTGCGCCGCCCCGGGTCCGCCGGGGTGCCGCGGAGCCGGGCGGAGGGCGGAAGCGAGTCCCAGGGATCCTCATCGCGCTCTACGGCGCGCTCCGCGGTCCTGCGGATCCGCGGGTTCCATGGCTCGTCCGGTTCGAGATCCAGCGGGTGGGGCTCGCCGCGTGCCGGCTGGAGGTCGAGCGGGTGGGGCTCCCGCCGTACCGGCTCCGGCTCCAGGTCCGGTACGGCCTCCAGGGGGCCCGTGCGCCCGCGCCGCGGCTCCTCCTCATGAGGCGGGCCCCACGTGTAGCGCGGAGGAGTGCGGCGATGCCTCGGGCCGGGCTGAGGCGGCCAGACGCGACGATCATCCTCCATGGCACCTCCCTGCCCGCTGTCCTATCACTCCTCGGAACGGAGGTCAGGAGAACCGTGAGCGGTGTGACAGGAGAGGTGGAATTCAGCGGGTGCGCCCGGCGAGCGCGGTGGCGCTCAGCGCGATGGCCGCCATGAGGAGCGAGATCACGACGAACCCGGTGGCGATCTGGGCCGGGGAGTGCCCGATCAGGTTGACCAGCGCGCCGCCGACCCCGACCGACAGCGCGGATCCGAGCATGTCCGTGACCGACAGGGCAGCGGAGTTCGCCCCCTGCTCGTTCACCGGCGATTGCTTCAACGCCGTCACGCTGACGGTGGTCATGCCGTACCCCATCCCGAACCCGGCCACGATCCACGCGGGCACCGAGATCCACCCCGTCACCCCAGGAAGCACGGAAAACAGACATATGAGGATCGCGACGGTGACGCACCCCGCACCCAGCCGGATCCTCTTGTACGCCTCCCCCTCCTGCCTGCTCTGCAGGTACGACCCCGCGGACCACCCCAGCGCCCCGGTCGTCAGCGCGATCCCCGCATAGCTCGGATCAAAGCCCTTCACCTCTTCGAGCGCCAGCGGGATGAAGTTGTTCACCCCGAAGAAGGAGGCCGAGAAGAATCCGCGCATCAGGATGGTCGTCGCCAGCCCGCGCCCGAACCGCAACGCTCTGGGCGGCAGCAGCCGGTACAGCCCGTAGACGAGGAACACGAGGCCCGCCACCGTCTCGACGGTCCCCGGCACCGGCTCCACGTGCAGCCGGTCGACCCCGTGCAGCAGCACGGCGGATCCGCCCGCCGTGGCGGTGGCGGCCAGCGTCATCGCCAGCGGCTTCGACCGCGGCCCCCGCGACGGCTCGGCCTCGGACGAGGACGGCATGCGCAGCGCGGGCACGAGCATCGCCAGCGCGGGCACCACCAGCGGGATGATCCCGAAGAAGACGTAGCGCCATCCCCAGTGCACGGCCACGAACCCGGCCACGGCCGGTCCCACCATGGCGGGCACCACCCAGGCCGCGGAGACGGCGGCGAACACCTTGGGCCGCAGCCCCGCCGGGTAGACCCGCGCGATCATCACGAGCAGCGCCACGATGGAGGCCCCCGCCCCCAGCCCCTGCACGGCCCGCGCCGCGAGGAAGAGCCCCGCCGACTGCGCCGCCCCGGCCAGCGCCATGCCCGCCACGAACAGCACCACCCCGGTCAGGAACGGCAGCTGGTAGCCGCGGCGGTCCGACCAGAGGCCCGCCACCACGTTCGCGAACAGGCTGGCGATGAGGAAGGCGGAGATGCTGATCCCGTAGAGATAGAGCGCGTTCAGCTCCTTCGCCACCGTCGGCATGACGACTGCGACCGACATGCCCTCGAAGGCGACCAACGTGATCGTCAGGACGATGCCGACCGTCGCGGTACGGAATTCGGGCGCGAGGATGCGCGTGGGCGTGTGTGGAGTGTCGAGTGCCTTCGGTCCTGTCACCTACACATCGTAATTTGTCGGACACCTACGCCACTGAGGTGTGCCGGTACACCGCCCACATCTGGTGCATCCGCTCCGCCTGCTCCCGCGTGAACTCCGACATGCACCGGTCGTAGGCGTAGTCCATGAAGTTGTGCGTGGGGTCGGTGCCCGGATTCGTACAGGTGTCCTTTTCCGGCGGGCAGCCCACGGTCGGTCTGGCCTCCATCGGGGTGTCGTCGATGCCGTCGCCGGGCGCGGCGCACCCGTTCTCGAACGGGTGGAAGAGGCCGAACCAGTGCCCGGTCTCGTGCACGCCGGTGAAGCCGCGGTTGTAGTCGGCCAGCGTGCCGCCGGGCAGGCTGCGCCAGTCGATCACGACGCCGTCGAGGCCGGGGGACTCGGCATACCAGAAGGGGTAGCTCGAGAAGCCCAGCATCTGGGTGCTGAGCTGGGCGATGTAGAGGTTGAGCGTGCGGGCGTCGCCGCGGTGCAGCTTCTCCTTCATCGGCCGCTCGTTGCCGACGGGATCGGCGAACCACAGGGCGTTCTCCTCGAACGTGACGCCCTCGAGCTTGAAGCGCACGCCGGTGTCCACGCCGCCGTGGCCACCGCCGTACGCGGAGTTGAGCGCCTCGATCTGGGCCTCGACGTCCTTGTCGGAGATCGGCCGCTCGCCGCCGGTGATGACGTGGACCCAGGTGGGCACGGTGATCTGGGCGGGCGGCGTGCGACCGGCCAGCTTGCCGGCCACCTCGGCCATGACCCTGGCCACGTCTTCCGGCTTGGGCGAACGTGGCCACGGCACCCGCAAGGCATGGACGGCGCAGTCCGCCGCCGGCGCGGCCTCGAGCCGGAGCGGGGGTGTGGACCCGGCCGCGAGCAGGCATGCCAACGAGACGGCGGTCACGCGCCGGGCCATGCGATCCCCCACTACGACGTGAGCTGGTCTGGCTACCGACCGTAACTCGACGCCGAGGGATTACCGCTCAGCAACACTCACTGCTTGTCGTCGCCGCCGTTGCCGCCACCCGGGGGCAGGCCCTCGTAGATCTCCTTGCACTCCGGGCAGACCGGGTATTTCTTGGGATCGCGGCTGGGCACCCAGACCTTGCCGCACAGGGCACGGATGGGGGTGCCCGTCACCATGCTCTCGGTGATCTTGTGCTTGTCCGCGTAGTGGGCGAACCGCTCGTGATCGCCGTCGCCGTGCGACGTCCGCGGCGTGGTCTCCTGCTCTGGGAGGATCTTCGTGCTGCTCACCCCACCGAGTTTATGCCCGCCCGCGCCTGGTCCCCCACACAGCGGTACGGCCCCCGCCGCGTGGCGAGGGCCGTACGTGAAGCCGGGGATCAGCCCACGTGGACCGGCGCGCCCTCGGTCTTCCTGCCGGCCTTGACGAACAGCGTCAGCACGGCGGTCAGCACCGCGATGCCGGTGCTCACCAGGAAGGCCACGTGCATGCCGTCCATGAAGGCGTTGTGCACGGCGTCGCCGATCTGCTGCGGCACACCGGGCGGCACGGCGCCGAACGCGGCGGCCTTCTCCAGCGCCGTCATCTGCGGGGCCGGGATCGCCTGGGCTGCCGGACCGAGGTAGCCGGGCAGCTTGTCGGAGATCTCACCGGCCATCACGGCGCCCAGGATCGCGGTGCCGAGCGCGCCGCCGACCTGCATGGCCGACTGCTGCACGCCACCCGCGACACCGGTCAGCTGCACCGGGGCGTTGCCCACGATGATCTCCGTGGCGCCCACGAACACCGGCGACATGCCGAAGGCCAGCAGCAGGAACGGGATGCCACTCTCGATGAACGACGCGTCGATGCTGAGCCGGGACATGAGGAACATCGAGAACGCGGTGATCAGCAGGCCCGCCGCCATCGTGATCTTCGGTCCGAGCTTGCCGATCGCCATGCCCGCCAGCGGCGAGGCGAAGATCATGCCGGCGCTCATCGGCAGCATGCGCAGGCCGGCCTCCAGCGGGGACAGGCCGTGCACGCCCTGGAAGAAGAAGCCCAGGAAGAACATCGCGCCGAACATGGCGAACGCGACCATCATCATCAGCACGGTGCCGATGGAGATCGACAGGTTCCTGAACAGCGACAGCGGCACCAGCGGCTGGGCGGCCCTGCTCTGCCAGAAGATGAACGCGCCGATCAGCACCGCGAACACGGCCACGAAGGTCAGCGTCGTGCTGTCGCCCCAGCCCCACTCGGGAGCCTTGATGATCGTCCAGATGAGCGAGAACATCGCGCCGGACAGCAGCAGCACACCGAGCCAGTCGATCCTCCCCATGACCTGCGCGCGGTTGTCCTTGATCAGGATGGTGCCCAGGACGAGGGCGACGAGGCCGACGGGGGCGTTGATGAAGAAGACCGTCTCCCAGCTCGCGTTCTCGACGAGCAGACCGCCCACGATCGGGCCGGCGGCGCTGGACAGGCCGATGATCGCGCCCCAGGCCCCCATCGCCTGGTTGAGCTTCTCACCGGGGAACGCTCCACGCAGCAGCGCCAGGGCGGCCGGCTGGAGCAGCGCGCCGAACAGGCCCTGCAGCACGCGCAGGGCGATCAGCGCGCCGACCGGCGACAGCCCGGGAATGATGTCGGCCAGTTCGGCGCTGAGTCCGATGCCCACCGAAGAGAGGGCGAAGCCGGCCACACCGATCAGGAAGACGCGCTTGTGCCCGAACAGGTCGCCCAGCTTGCCGGCGGTGATCAGGAACACCGCCAGCGCCAGCAGGTAACCGCTGGTCACCCACTGCAGATCGGACAGCGAGGCCTTGAGGTCGGCCTGGATGGACGGGTTGGCGATGCCCACGACCGTGCCGTCGAGCATGACCATGATGACGCCCAGGCTGACCGCCAGCAGCACCAGCCACGGGTTGCTGCCTGTCCCCGTTTTGGCGGGGCCGAGCGACGACGGCGCGTCGACCGCCTTCGCGTGAGCCATGAAGTCCCCCTAAGTCAGCCCCCACCGGGGCATAGATCTCGCAAACGATAGGTAATCTATGTCAGAGGATGACTTATCACAATCCATTTTTTATCGTCACCGTATGACTTATGGCACACTGTGACAGAAAGGTTTCGAGGGAGTGGCCGCTGTGGGTCTTCGGGAACGCAAGAAGGAGAAGACGCGCCTGGCGATCCTCGACGCCGCGCTCGACATGTTCCTCGAACAAGGATACGAGTCGACCACGGTGGAGCAGATCGCGGGGGCCGTCGAGATCTCTCCTCGCACCTTCTTCCGCTACTTCACCAGCAAAGATCACTTGGTGCTGTGGTTCCATGACCACGGCCAGGAGATCATGCTCGAGACCCTGGCGTCCCGCCCCGAGGACGAGCCGGCGTTCACGTCGCTCATGCACGCGATGCGCGCGGTGCTGAACGACATCGCAAGCTCAACGCCCGACGAGACGGAGAGGTTCCTGAAGCTGCGACGGCTCCTGGAGGACCATCCGCGCCTGGTCGGGCTGTCGGTGGCCAGAGGCGCGGAGACCGAGCGGCGCCTGGTCGAGGCGATCGCCGCCCGCCGGGGCGTGGACCCCGACGAGGACCAGCTCTCGCACCTGATCGTCGCGTTCGCCTCGTGCACCATGCGCGTCGGCTTCGAGTGCCCGCGCCGCGACGCCACCGTGCCGGAGATCACGCGGCGGATGGCGGAGACCATGGAGCTGGCCGAGCGCTCGCTGCTGCCCGGCTGGGACCGCTGAGGTCAGTTCATCGTCGGGTCGTCGGGGCAGGTCGCCACGAAGGCCAGCTCGCCGCGCTGGCGTCGTAGCACGTGCCGCCAGAGCGCCCGGGGATCGGCGTGAAACGTGTCGCCGGCCTCGGAGTCGACGACGTACCAGGCGCCTTCGGCGATCTCGCTCTCCAACTGGCCGGACGACCACCCCGCGTAGCCCGCGAAGATGCGCATCTGCGCGATCTCCCCCTGCAGGATCTCGGGCGGCGCGTCCAGGTCCACCGTGCCCAGCCGGGAGACGGCCGGAGTGCCCGCGTGCAGCCTGCGCCAGCCGAGCGGCTCCTCTCCGCTCGGGACCGCCGCCAGCGCGAGCGCGCTGTCCGTCTGCACGGGCCCGCCCTCGAAGAGCACCGACGGCCCGGTCACCAACGGATCCCACACGGGCAGCACCTGGGTCACCGAGATGTCGCTCGGCCTGTTGAGCACCACACCCAGCGTCCCGCCGTCGCTGTCGTGTTCGAGGATCAGCACGACACTACGCCGGAAGTTGGGGTCGTCGAGAAGCGGCGTCGCCACCAACAAACCGCCGACGTAGATCGCTTCCGCCATACCTCCATCATGAAGGGTCCGGGGCGGTCCGCGCTCCCCCCGGCGCTCGATGTTACTTTTCGTGCACGCTTGGGCACCTTACGTAGCAAAGATCACACGCGGGAGGAGCTCAATGGGCACAAACACAGGTCTCGTCGTGGCCGCTCTCACGATGTGCGGCGCACTGTTCCTTCCCCACCGCGCGGAGGCGTGGCCGTGGCCGGACCGCGGCGACGACCCGTTCGCGCTAACCGTGGACGACGTGGCCTGCCGCTCGGGGCGTGCGGAGGTCACGCTGCGCAACCTGACCTCCCAGCCCGTACGCTTCGACGTCAAGGCCGACGGGGTGAGCGTGGCGACCGGCTCGATCGCGGCCCGCAAGACGGTCTCCAGGCAGGTGCGGGTGCGCAAGGGCAGCGCGGCCGAGATCGAGGCGTACTCCGTCGCCGGCCACCAGCCGGCGGATCTCGTCGACTCCAGCCGCGTCACGAACGACTGCCCCTGGGGTCACCACCGCGACAATCTGCCCTTCACTGGTCCGCCCACCGACCTCCTGGCCAAGCTGGCCATGGCGGGCGGCCTGATCGTGATGGGCGGCATCCTGTGGTGGTACGGGTCCATCTGGCCGCGCTCGACCCCCTAAGACCCCTCCGGCATCTCCCGTACGACGAACGCCCCGGCCCTGGCCGCGGCCAGCGTGCGCGACACCGAGTGCTCGGCGTCCTCCCGGGTCACCGGCTCCCTCGTGACCACCAGGCGGTAGTAGAGCGGCGCCGAGATCGCCCGGATCACCTCCCCGCCGTCCGTGCCCTCGGGCAGCTCACCCCGCTTGACGGCCAGCTCCACGACGCTGGCCCACTCCTCGATCCGGCGCAGATAGAAGGAGCGCAGCGCGGCGGCGGCCTGCTGGTCGCTGGTGGCGGCGGCGATCACCGCCTGGAACGTGGCCCCGAGCCGCCCGTCGCTGATCGCCCCCAGGACGGACAGGGCGTTGGCCCGCAGGTCGCCCTCGACGCCACCCGTGTCGGCATGGGGTGTGGACTGGTTGGCCAGCTCGGTCATGAGGTCGGCGACCAGGCCCGCCCTGCTCCCCCAGCGCCGGTAGACCGTGGTCTTGCCGACGCCCGCCCTGGCCGCCACCTGGTCCATGGTCAGGCCGTGGAAGCCGTGCTCGACCAGCTCATCCTGCGTGGCCTCCATGACGGCCGCGCGCACCCGCGCCGTACGGCCACCGGGCCGCACGGTTCCCGCCGAACGGGAAGGTTGGTCCATCTAATCTCCTTGTCGCAACGTTCCATTTTAACGGAACTTCCATTCCATTAAGGATCCACATCGCGTTTCCCCCACCTCCTGGACGCGGATTTGGGGTGATCGGTTCCACCTCAAGATTCGTTCGGCAATACCGAACGCAACTGCGCTAAGGTGCGGTACGTGGGAGAGACGATTCAGTCGGTCGAGCGGGCCGCCGCGATCCTGCGCCTGCTCGCCTCAGGGCCGCGCCAGCTCGGGGTGGCCGAGCTGGCCAGGGCACTGGGCCTGCCCAAGGGCACGCTGCACGGCATCCTGCGCACGCTGGTCCACGTCGGGTTCGTCGAGCAGGACCAGACCAGCGGGAAGTACCACCTCGGCGCCACCCTGCTCCATCTGGGCAGCAGCTACCTCGACGTCAACGAGCTGCGCACCCGCGCCATCAACTGGGCCGACGCGCTGGCGGGGCGCAGCAGGGAGAGCGCGTGGATCGGCACCCTCCACGAGGGCCACGTGCTGGTGATCCACCACGTCTTCCGGCCCGACGACAGCCTGCAGACCCTTCAGGTGGGCACGTACCTGCCGACGCACGCCAGCGCGCTCGGCAAGGTGCTGCTCGCCCACGACCCGTACGGCGAGGCGCCCGTGCCGCCGCTCCAGCCGTACACGAAGCACACGATCGTCGACCCCGCGGCGCTGGAGCAGGAGCTCGACCTGGTCAGGACGCGTGGCTGGGCGGCCGAGATGGAGGAGCTGACCGAGGGCGAGGTGGCCATCGCCGCGCCCATCAAGGACCCGCGGGGCCTGGTGGTGGGCGCCATCGGCATCCGCGGCGCCGTCGAGCGGCTGGCCGCCGACGGCGCCCTGCACATGGAGTTCGTCTCGTACGTACGGGACGCCGCCCGCGCGATCACCCGCTCACTTGAACATCCCTAAGGCCAGGAAATAGCATTCGTTCGGCATTGCCGAACCTGAACCAAGCGAGGAACCCCGTGCCTCGACCGCACTACGTCGCAGCCATCGACCAGGGCACCACGTCCAGCCGCTGCATCGTCTTCGACCAGGCCGGCAACATCATCTCCGTCGCCCAGCGCGAGCACCGCCAGATCTTCCCCAAGCCCGGCTGGGTGGAGCACGACGCTGACGAGATCTGGCAGGCCGTGCAGCGCGTGCTCGCCGAGGCGGTCAGCGGCGCCGGCATCGAGGACGGCCAGATCGCCGCGCTCGGCATCACCAACCAGCGCGAGACCACCGTGCTGTGGGAGCGGGCGACGGGCCGGCCCGTCTGCCCGGCGATCGTCTGGCAGGACACCCGCACGGACCAGCTGACCCGGGCGCTGGCCGAGCACGAGGGGCTGTTCAAGGAGAAGGCCGGGCTGCCGCTGACGACGTACTTCTCCGGGCCGAAGATCCGCTGGCTGCTGGACGCCCATGGGCTGCGGGAGCGGGCCGAGCGCGGCGAGGTGCTGTTCGGGACGATGGACAGCTGGCTGCTGTGGAACCTCACGGGCCGCCACGTCACCGACGTGACCAACGCCAGCCGGACGATGCTGATGAACATCCACACGCTGGCCTGGGACGACGAGCTGCTCGCGGCGCTGGGCGTGCCCCGCGCGATGCTGCCGGAGATCCGCCCGTCCGCCGAGGTCTACGGGCACACCGCGGCCGGCGTGCCGGTCGCCTCGGCGCTCGGCGACCAGCAGGCGGCGCTGTTCGGGCAGACGTGCTTCGCGCCCGGCGAGACCAAGAGCACCTACGGCTCGGGCAGCTTCCTGCTCATGAACACCGGCCAGGACCCCGTCGTCTCCAAGCACGGCCTGCTGACCACCGTCGGCTACCAGATCGGCGACGGCCCCGCCACCTATGCCCTGGAGGGCGCGATCGCGGTCACCGGCTCGCTGGTGCAGTGGCTGCGCGACAACCTGGGCCTGATCTCCAGTGCGGCCGAGATCGAGACGCTGGCCAGGACGGTCGACGACAACGGCGGCTGCTACTTCGTACCGGCCTTCTCGGGGTTGTTCGCGCCGCACTGGCGGTCGGACGCGCGCGGGGTGATCGCGGGGCTGACCGGGTTCGTCAACAAGGGGCACATCGCGCGGGCCGTGCTGGAGGCCACGGCGTGGCAGACCCGCGAGGTGGTCGACGCGATGAACGCCGACTCTGGGCTCGACCTGACCACGCTGCGCGCCGACGGCGGCATGACCGCGAACAACCTGCTCATGCAGACGCTCGCCGACGTGCTCGCGGTGCCGGTGATCCGCCCCATGGTGGCCGAGACGACCGCCCTCGGCGCCGCCTACGCCGCCGGGCTGGCGACCGGCTACTGGCCCGACGTCGACAGCCTGCGCGCCAACTGGCACAAGGCCGCCGAGTGGCGCCCGGCCATCCACGAGGCCGCGCGCGAGCACGAATACCGCAACTGGAAGAAGGCCGTGGCCCGCACCCTCGACTGGGTCGAGCAGTAGGGAGTTCAGACATGAGGACCACGACCTGCGCGGACCGGGCGGAGACCCGCGAGGAGCTCGCCCGCACCGCCTACGACCTGCTCGTCATCGGCGGCGGCATCCTCGGCACGTCGGTGACCTGGATGGCCGCGCAGGCCGGGCTGCGGGTGGCGATGGTCGACGCGGGCGACTTCGCCGGCGCCACCTCCAGCGCCTCGTCCAAGCTCGTCCACGGCGGCCTGCGCTACCTGCAGACCGGCAACGTCAGGCTGGTCGCCGAGAACCACCGTGAGCGCCGCGCCCTGGCCGCCGACATCGCGCCGCACCTGGTCAAGCCGCTGACGTTCCTGGTGCCGATCTACAAGGGCGGGCCGCACGGAGCCGCCAAGCTGGGCGCGGGGGTGTTCCTGTACTCGGCGCTGTCGGTGTTCGGCGACGGCATGGGCAAGGTGATCACGCCTCACCAGGCCATGGCACGCGTCCCGGCCCTGCGTAGCGAGGGGCTGCGCGCCGCCGCCGTCTACGGCGACCACCAGATGAACGACAGCCGCGTCGCGGTCATGACCGTACGGGCCGCCGCGGACGCGGGCGCCGTCGTCCTCAACCACGCCGAGGTCGTCGGACTGCGCAAGACGGGTGGCGATGTCGCGGGCACCGTGACCGGGGCCGACCTGCGCGACCGGCTCGACGGGACCGAGTTCGGCGTCTCCGCCCGGCTCGTGCTGAACGCCACCGGGCCGTGGGTGGACCACCTGCGGCGCATGGAGGACCCGGACGCGGCGCCGAGCATCCGGCTGTCCAAGGGCGCCCACCTGGTCCTGCGCCGCCACGAGCCGTGGAAGGCCGCGCTGACCACGCCGATCGACAAGTACCGGGTGTCGTTCGCCATCCCGTGGGAGGACCACCTGCTGCTCGGCACCACGGACGAGGCGTACGAGGGCGACCCGGGCGCGGTGGGCGCCACCGAGGCCGACATCGCCCAGATCCTGGACGAGGCCGGCCACGCGGTACGCGACTCCCAGCTCAGGCGCGAAGACATCACCTACGCCTTCGCCGGGCTGCGGGTGCTGCCCGGCGGGCCGGGCCAGGTCGCGGCGGCCAAACGGGAGACCGTCCTGACCAGGGGCTCGGGCGGCATGCTCTCGGTGGCGGGCGGCAAGTGGACCACCTACCGCCACATCGGCAGGCACGTCCTGGACACGCTCGCCCACCTGCCGGGGCAGCCGCTGGGCGACGACCTGGCCGACATCCTGCCCGCCGTGCCGCTCCCCGGCCTGGCCAGCCCCGACGCGGTGGCCATGCGGCTGTGGACCGACCGCGACCCGGGCGCGCGCATGGACCCGCTGGTGGCCAGGCACCTGGCCACCCACTACGGCTCGATCGCGTTCGACCTGGCCCGGCTCATCCGCGAGGACCCCGCGCTCGGGGAGCGCATCCATCCGGACGGTCCCGACATCTGGGCCCAGGCGGTCTACGCGCGCGACCGCGAGTGGGCGGCCACGGTGGACGACGTCGTACGCCGCCGCACGACGCTCACGGTCCGCGGCCTCGACACGCCTGACGTACGGAGCCGCATCGCCGCCCTGCTCACCTGAGCCTGATCTGGGCAGGGGACAGTCATGTGCACTCCGATGAACGAAGCCCTGATCCGGCACTTCCGCGACCTGCGTGATCGTGACCACGGCGGGGCCGTCACACGGGAGGACAAGGAGCGCGTGTTCGTCACGGCCACCGAGCTGCTCGACCCGGTGGCCCGCAGGGCACTCGACGAGGTCAACGCCGACCTGCTGCTCGGCACCGGCGAAGTGGTGGGCAGCGGGGTCACCCGGTCGCGCGAGGGCGGTCTGAACGCGATGTGGTCGCTGACGTGGCCGGAGCAGCGCGCGTGCCACGTCCAGCCGATCGCCGTCGTGGCCCACTACGGATGCGACTTCCACCACCCGCACCTGCGGGGCAACACGGTCGGCGACTGGCCGATGAACGTCTTCGACGCGGCGGACGCGGAAGCGCAGCTCGACACGTTGCGGGTGATCGCCGCGGGCGACGCCCACAACCTGGTCTTCCAGGAGAGCTACCGCCTCATGCCTGCCATCACGGCCCAGGCCCCGTAACCCGAGCCCCCTTCACACCGGCTCAGGGTGCTCGATGGGTGCAGGCTGTGCCGAACGGGCAGACGTGCGAAGCACGACGACGACCCCCACGCGTCACCGCACAGCCCATCCCCCGCTGCCGGGCACGGACCGAGGCGATGGCGTACTCGCCGGTGCGGCGGGGTGGCGCCGAGCCCGCCCCGCCGCAGCCGGATGACTGCCTTTACGCCTCGGTGAAGCCACGCGCACGACCACCGGCGGATTCGCGCACGGCGGCGGCGACGGCAGCTGCCACGTCGGGGTGGAACACGCTGGGGATGATGTAGTTGGGACCCAGCTCCTCGGGCGTGACGACGGCGGCGAGGGCGCCGGCGGCGGCCAGCAGCATCTCCTGCGTCACCCCGCCCGCCTGCGCGTCCAGCAGTCCGCGGAAGACACCGGGGAAGGCCAGCACGTTGTTGATCTGGTTGGGGTAGTCGGAGCGCCCCGTGGCCACCACGGCCGCGTGCTCGCGGGCGTCGTCGGGCGACACCTCGGGCTCCGGGTTGGCCAGCGCGAACACCACCGCGTCCTTGGCCATCGTGGCGATGTCGTCACCGGTCAGGATGCCCGGCGCGGAGACCCCCACGAAGACGTCGGCGTCCTTGACCGCCCCCCGCAGATCGCCGGAGTAGCCCTCGGCGTTGGTGTGGTCGGCGATCCAGCGCAGCGACTCGTCCAGGTCGTCGCGCCCGCGGTGCACGGCCCCCAGGTAGTCGCAGACGATCACGTTGCGGGCGCCGGCCGCCAGCAGCAGCCGCAGCACCGCGTTGCCGGCCGCGCCCGCGCCCGCCATGGTGATCTTGACGTTCTCGATGCTCTTGTTGACCACCCGCAGCGCGTTGGTGAGGGCGGCGAGCACGCAGATCGCCGTGCCGTGCTGGTCGTCGTGGAAGACGGGGATGTCGAGCAGATCGCGCAGCCGCCGCTCGATCTCGAAGCAGCGCGGCGCGCCGATGTCCTCCAGGTTGATCCCGCCGAACCCGGGCGCGATCACCTGCACCGTGCGGACGATCTCGTCGACGTCCTGGGTGTCGAGGCAGATCGGCCAGGCGTCGATGCCCGCGAACCGTTTGAACAGCGCCGCCTTGCCCTCCATCACCGGCAGCGCGGCCTCGGGGCCGATGTTGCCCAGCCCCAGCACGGCGGAGCCGTCGGTGACGACGGCCACCGTGTTGCGCTTGATGGTCAGGCGCCTGGCGTCCTCCTTGTTGCGCGCGATGGCCATCGACACGCGCGCCACACCCGGGGTGTAGGCCATGGACAGCTCGTCACGGTTGCGCAGCGGCACCTTCGACTTCATCTCGATCTTGCCGCCGAGATGCATGAGGAACGTGCGGTCGGACACCTTGTGGATGACGACGCCCTCGACCGCCTCAAGCTGGTCGACGATGCTCTGGGCGTGGTCGGTGTCCCTGGCCGCGCAGGTCACGTCGATGCGGAGCTTCTCATGGCCCGCGTTGCTGACGTCGAGGGCGGTAACGACGCCCCCTGCCGACTCTACGGCGTGGGTGAGCTGGCTGACGGCCTTGCCGCCGGCCGGAACCTCGAGACGCACGGTGATGGAGTACGACACACTCGGGACGGTCGCCACGTCAATCGCTCCTTCGGGACTGACCAAGAATTCCCCCATGATAGGGCTCCCCAGGTCAATCCAGTGACTCGGCCGCCCTGACGATCAGATCGACGCATGTCGGAACGGGGATTGTGGTGCTGTCGATCACGAGGTGATATTGACAGGGGTCCGTCGGATCAACCCGGTAGAAGTGGCGCACGTAGGCCGTCCTGGCGCGGTCGTTGTCCTCGATGATCTTGCGGGCCTCGCGCTCGCTCAGCCCCCCGAGCGTGGCCGTCTGCCGGATCCTGCGACTGACCGGCGCGTCGAGCCTGACGTGCAGCGCGCCCGGGTGGTCGGCCAGCACCACGGCTCCCGCCCGCCCGAGGAACACGCCGCCCTGGTCGCCGGCCATGTCCTTGAGCATGCGTTCGGTACGGCGGACGAACTCCTCGGGCGCGATCGGCATCGCGCCCGGCACGTACATGTCAACGCCGCCGAAGGTGACCGTGGGCAGCCGCATCGCCCCTGAGAGCAGCCTGCCGAGGCCGTGTTCGGCCCGGTCGTCGTGGGCCAGCGCCTCCTCCAGCGTGCAGCCCAGTTCCTGGGCCACGGCGCTGGGGATGGCGCGGTCGACGAAGGGCACACCGAGGCGCTCCGCGACGGCCGGGCCGATCTGGCTGCCGGCCGTGCCGTATGTCGCGGATATGGTGACGACCCGCATACACCCAGGTTAGAACAGCGCGCTGGCCAAAGCTCTACGGGCCTTCGCCAAAGATGGGTCTTCGGCCGGCAATGCGTCGAACAAGCCGAGCAGGTGACGCCTGGCCTTGTCGCGCTCGTCGCCCGAGGTGCGCTTGACCACGGCGATGACGCGGGCGAAGGCCTCGTCGACCGAGCCGGACAGCATCTCCAGGTCGGCGGCGAGCAGCTGCGCGTCGAGGTCGGCCGGATCCTGGAGGCGCCGCTGGACGTCGGCGGGGTCGACGGCCTCTGTGCGCTTGATCAGACTGACGCCCGCGAGGCCCATCTTGGCGTCCTCGTTGCCCGGCGAGCGGGCCAGCAGCCGCTGGTAGGCCGCCGCCGCCGCGTCGAGGTCGCCGTTCTCGACGGCCTGCTCGGCGGCCAGGATGTCGGGGTCGACCGGCGGCCCCGCGGGCGCCTCAGGACCGCCGGGCGCCGTCTGGGGCCGGGCGTCGGGGTTGGCCTGGTAGAACTGCTCGACCGCGCCCATCAGCTCGTCGAGCCAGCGGCGCACCTCCTGCTCGGGCAGCACCTGCTGGAAGCCGGTGACGGCCTGCCCCTGGAAGATCGCCAGCACGGTCGGCACCGCCTGCACGCGCAGCGCCTGGGCGATCTGCGGGCTGGTGTCGACGTTGACCTTGGCCAGCACGGCACTGCCGCCGAGGTCGCCGACCACCTTCTCCAGCACCGGGCTGAGCTGGGCGCTGCCCGGCGCTCTCGGTGACCACAGGTCGAGGACCACGGGCACGGTCATCGACTTGTCGATGACCTCGGTCGTGAACGTCTCCTCGGTCACGTCGACGACCGAGGCCGACGAGGCCGCCTGGGGACCTGCCGCCTCCCGCCGGGCCTGCGCCTCAAGGGCCTGCTTGCGCGCGCCCAGGTCAATCGCTCCGTAGAGCGACCCGGGCCTAGAGAAGTCCGCCATGCTCTTCATCTTGCCGCATCGTCGAGGTGACGAAGTCACCCGCCGCCACCCGGAGGGTGCGCAGTTGGGTGAACATCTGGTGGAGTTCGTCCTCGGCGTACATCGTCAGGCCGAACTCGGCGTCCATCAGGTCACGGGTGGCCCGCTCCACGACGCCCCTGCCTGCCTGGGTGATTTCGGCGAGCACGCCGCGCCCGTCGCGCGGGTTGGGCAGCCGGGTGACGAGCCCGGACTTCTCCAGCCTGTCCACCGTGTTCGTGACGCTCGTGGGGTGGACCATGAGCCGTTCGCCGATCTTCGACAGCGGGAGCGCCCCGGTCTTGCTGAAGGTGAGCAGGACCAGGGCCTCGTACCGGGCGAAGGTCAGGTCGTACGGCTTCAGCAGCGCGTCGAGCTGCGACAGCAGGATCTGGTGCGCTCTCATGATCGATGTCACCGCGGCCATGGCGGCGGAGGGCCCGAAGTGGGCACGCCAGCTCTCCGCGGCGCGGTCGATGGGGTCGAACGGCAGGTTGAGCGGCTTGGGCTGTGACACAGCCATACGCTAGCGCGCCGGTCATCCCGGTTCGTCCGGTGACCTGGAGCGACAGGCATCCCCGGTCGACCAAGAATCCGGACGCCAATCATCACGCTCAGTTATGGTTCTCGTACGCATGGTGACGCGGAAGCCAAGTCCATCGGCCTGTGGGGACAGGCCGGGCTGATCGTTTTCCGTCTTGCCGAGGGGCACGGGGGGTGCTTGATGTACGTCAACGGGGAAAAGGGTGCGTGAGCACGCGGGCGTTTCACGAGAGGAGCTGAAGCACAGCGCGGCTGTCACGGTTGCCGTGCTCATGGCTCTCGGCCTGGTCGCGGCGTGGAACGTCCTGATACCCGGCGTGGACGCTTGGGAGAACATCGTGGCCGCCGTCATCGGCTCGCTGCGGTTGACCGGGCCCGTCGCCGCCGCCTTCGCGGCCTGGGTGGCGATGCGCAAACGCAGGGCGTTGCGTGGGCGCTCGCTCACGACGTGGCGGGCGCTGAAGGCGCCGCTGGCGATCGTGGTGGTGGTGATGGGCTCGTTCGCGGCGACCGTGCTGGTGCTGGCGGTGAAGACGGTGCTCACCGACCAGGCGGGGCGGGTGAGCCTGTCCGGCCTCGGCATGGGCATGGCGGGGCTGGCCCTCTACTCGGTGATCGGGTGGGTGGCCGGGTGGGTGCTGCCCAAGGCGTTCACACCGCCGCTGGCCGGGCTCGCCTGTTACGGATTGTTCTCGTGGCTGGCCGACGACCGCGGCTGGGCCGACAAGCTGGCGCCCGGCACCGGGGAGCCGTACGACCTGTTCCAGGGGCTGAGCGGGGCGGCGTTCTTCGACCAGACGATCTGGCTGCTCGGCATCACGGCGGCGCTGCTGCTCGGCTGGGCGGCGCTGGTGACCAGGCAGGCCCTGGTGCTGGCGTGCGCGCTGCTGTCCGTGCTGGCCGCCGGGACCGGCGTGGCCCGGGTGCTGGCCGAGCCGAAGCCGGCCGCGGCCGTGGACATCGCCTACAGCTGCCAGGACTGGCCGATCACCGTGTGCGTGCATCCGGGGATGCGGGCGGGGCTGACCGAGCTGGGCGCGACGTTCACGCAGATCGCCTCGCGACTGGCGGGCACGCCCGCGGCGTTCACGCGGGTGGAGCAGCGGCCGCTGGAGGAGGAGCTGAAGCCGTCGAACGGGCTCGCTCCCATCCACGTGCCCGACCTCTCCGCGGGGTTCGCCGAGGAGGCCGCGTACGAGTACATCGAGTCCCTGGCCGCCCGCTGCCCGGGCACGGTGGCGGACGGTTACCGGGAGATCGTGATGGCGTGGCTGCGCGGGGAGCCGCTGCCCGGGGGCCCGCTGCCCGAGCACCAGTACGCGGCGTCGTGGTTCTCGTGGCTGACCGAGCACCAGCGGAGGGAGTGGTTGCGGATGTTCTACAGCGACTTCCAGAACTGCGGGCTGTCGAGCACGCACTTCGGCGGAGGCCCGGCACGGGCGCACGTGGCGCCGGCGTCGGTCCGCCCGACGCCGGAGTCGAGCCACGTGTACCCGGTGTACCCGGAGAGCGAGGGCACGCCGAACGCGGCGCCCGGCAAGTCCATGGCCGGCTTGGGAACCTCGACGGACTGATGACGGATTGGAAGATGTCACCAAACGGCTGGCAATGATGATCGCCGCGCGGGTAGTCATGCTCGCATGACGACTTCCCGTACGACGCCGCCCTGGGTGACCCCCGAGCGGCGCCGCAGGTGGCGATATGTGGCAGGACTGCTCGTCCTGGCGGTCCTGCTCGTCGTGGGCGGCCGCCTGGCCTGGACCTGGCTCAACCCGCTCGGCGAGCGCTCCATCGACCGCAGCCAGCCGGTGCTCCTCGAGTCAATCAAGGACCTGAGCCGCTTCGAGGCCGCGACGGGGAACTTCCAGGTGGTCGTGGACCTGGAGAAGGACGCCAACTTCCTGCCCGACGCGATCAAGGGCACCCGCACGCTGTTCGTCGGGGCGGGCGGGGTGGACGCGTACGTCGACTTCTCCGGCCTGGCCACGAACGCGGTGACGGTCTCGGAGGACCGCACCCAGGCGACCGTGCGCCTGCCCCGGGCGCAGCTGGAGAAGCCGAACCTGGACAACAGCCGGTCCTACGTGTTCGCGCAGCAGCGTGGCCTGTTCGACCGGGTGCAGGACTTCCTGTCCGGGTCGCCGGGCGATCAGCGGGAGCTCTATCTGCTGGCGGAGAAGAAGATCACGGAGGCGGCGGTCGCGAGCGACCTGCGCGCCAGGGCGGACGCCAACACCAAGGCGATGATGTCGGGCCTGCTGAAGTCGCTCGGGTTCACCAAGGTCACGGTGAAGTTCACGGACGAGCCCTAGTGCCTCACGGGCGCCTTAGTCACTCTGTGCACCCTCCTAAGTACATCCCTATGTGCCCTTACGTCCGGAGATAAGGCATCCGTCCGATGTGGTGGGGAGGGCCTTAGGAGGAGTCTTAAGAGTGCAGGGAAGAAGAAACACGAGCACTAGGGGCACCCCCATGAACGCCGAACTCGAATACTCCGTGATGCAGTACCACGCCTCCGAACTGCGGCGGGCGGCCGCCGAGGAGCGGCGCGTGCGGGAGGCCAGGAAGGGCCTGCGGTCCGAGCGCCGCCACCGCTCGGTCCTCGCCAAGCTCCTCTCCTCATGACCGCCCACAAGCAGCCCGGCCGCATCCTCCCTCGCGGCCGGGCTGAACAGCCCCCGTAAGGGGGCGGCGTCACGGGTTCATGACGCCGATGTCGCGATGCCCCGGTCCATTCCTGGTCGGACCGGGGCGTCGCGCTTGGTAAGGGCCTCCAGCTGCCGTAGCAGCTCCGCCATCGCGTCCTCGCGCCACACCCGGTCCGGCGACCCGTCGGGCGCCGTGACCCAGTGGCTCCATTCGCCGGAGTCGGCGTCGACGGTCCTGTGCCCGCGCGCGGCCAGGACCTCCAGCGCGGTCGCCTTGCCGGTGCCCGGCATCCCGGTAAGACCTTCGCCATGCGGCGGGACTAACCGGCCGGTACGGTGATGACGGCTTTGCCGCGCACCTGGCCGCGCAGCAGGAGACGGATGGCCTCAGGGGCCTCGCTCAGCGGGAACGTCCTGTCGATGACGGGCGTGAACTGGCCCGAACCGGCGAGCTCCGCCAACTCCCGCAGGTCCGACTCCCGGGAGAATGCGAAAAGTACTCGGAGCCGCTGGCGGGCGAACGGCGCCAGCACGGCGGTACGGAGCGTACGTTCCAGGCCCGATAACCACCGTCCGCCGCCTTCGCCGCCGACGATGACCAGCGTTCCCCGAGGGGTGAGGGCGCGACGGAGACGGGACAGCGGGCGGTTGCCCGCCGTGTCGACGATGACGTCGTAACGGCGCCTCCCGTCGGTGAAGTCCTCGCGCGCGTAGTCGACGACCTCGGCCGCGCCGATCGACCGTACGAGGTCCGCCTTCGCGGCGCTGCACACCCCGGTGACCTCCGCGCCGAACGCCTTGGCCAACTGCACCGCGTACGTCCCCACTCCCCCGCCGGCCCCGATGACCAGCACCTGCTGCCCCGCCCGCACCCGCGCCTTGTCGCGCAGCGCCTGGAGGGCGGTGATGGCCGAGGTCGGGACGGCCGCCGCCTGCTCGAAGGTGAAGTTCTCCGGGATCGGCATGAGCCTGTCGTCGCGGGCGCAGGCGTACTCGGCGAAAGCGCCGCCGCCGCACGTGCCGAAGACGCGGTCGCCCGGCCGGAACCGGGTCACGTCCGAGCCCACCGACTCGACCGTGCCCGCGACGTCCATGCCGAGCCCTCTGGTCTTGGGGGCGCGGAGCCCGATGGCGGGGCGCATCACGTACGGCACGCCCTCCATGAGATGCCAGACGCCCATGTCGAGGCCGGCCGCGTGCACGCGTACCAGGACGTCGTGCCGGCCGGGCGCCGGACGTGCGGTGTCCACATATTTCAGGACATCGGCGGACCCATACGTGTCGCGCACGATCGCTTTCATGACGTTTCTCCGTCCGGATAATGGAACACGTCATCGAGCGGGACCCCGAACACCCGCGCGATCTGGAACGCCATCTCGAGCGACGGCGAGTAGCGGCTCTGCTCGATGGCGATGATGGTCTGGCGCGTCACCCCCACTCTTTCCGCCAGCTCCGCCTGCGTCATCTCGCCGTGCGCGAACCGCAGGGCCCGGATCGAGTTGGTGACCTTGGTGGGCTTCACCATGACGGCAGGCCCCGGCGATAGGCGACGATCTTCAGCACGGAGCCCAGGACGCTCGACAGGACGAAGGCCAGGTAGATCACGTTCGCGATCCAGAAGTGGTCCACCTCGGCCATCGCCATCCACAGCGCCGCCAGACCGCCCAGCACGAGGCACCACTGGCCGGTGTACTCGCCGTACCGATGGATCTCTCTGTCGCGCTGGTCCTTCTTGCCTATGTCCCTGGGGGCGGCCATCGAGACCGCGATGTGCAGCACGATCGACGCCACGATCGCGCCCCCGATGGTCCACAGCAGCGTGGCCGCGTACGGCACCTCGGTGATGGCGACGCTCCGGGCCCTGCCCAGGATGATCGCGACGTAGGTGCCGTACGCGCAGGCCGAGACCACCGCCATGATCCACGCACGTTTCTCTTCGGGTGCCATGTCCCGAATGTAAAACAACTACGACTTGATGTCTAGAATTCTTTACATCGCAAGCCGCAGAAAAGGCGGCCGGATGACCGGCCGCCCGAGCGCCTCTTACTGCTTGGGGACGCTGATGAGCAGGGCGTCGCCCTGGCCGCCACCGCCGCACAGGCCCGCGGCGCCCAGGCCGCCGCCCCGCCGCTTCAGCTCGTACGCCAGCGTCAGCACGATCCGCGCGCCCGACGCCCCGATCGGGTGGCCCAGGGCTATGCCGCCCCCGTTGACGTTCACCTTGTCGAGAGGGATGTCCAGCTCCTTGACGGACTGCAGGACCACGCTGGCGAAGGCCTCGTTGATCTCCACCAGGTCCAGGTCGGCGGCCGTCACGCCCTGCTTGGCCATCGCGTGCTTGATGGCGTTCGCCGGCTGGGACTGCAGGGACGCGTCGGGGCCCGCCACGTTGCCGTGCCTGCCGATCTCGGCCAGCCACTCCACGCCCAGCTCCTCCGCCTTGGCCTTCGACATGACCACGACGGCGCACGCCCCGTCGGAGATCTGCGAGGCCGAGCCCGCCGTGATGGTCCCGTCCGCGGCGAAGGCCGGGCGGAGCTTGGCGAGGGTCTCCGGGGTCGTGTCACCGCGCACGCCCTCGTCCTCACGGACGACCAGCGGCTCGCCGCGGCGCTGCGGGATCTCCACGGGGACGATCTCGTCCTCGAAGACGCCGTTCTTGATGGCGGCGGCGGCCAGCTGGTGGGAGCGGGCCGACAGGGCGTCCTGCTCCTCGCGGCCGATGCCGAGCCGGTCGTTGTAGCGCTCTGTCGACTCGCCCATGGCGCACTGGTCGAACGCGCAGAACAGGCCGTCGTGGGCCATCGAGTCGACGACCTCGGAGCCGCCGTACTTGACGCCCTTGCGCAGTCCCGGCAGGAGGTGGGGGGCGTTGGTCATGGACTCCATGCCGCCGGCCACCACGATGTCGAACTCGCCCGCGCGGATGAGCTGGTCGGCCAGCGCGATGGCGTCGAGGCCCGACAGGCAGACCTTGTTGATGGTGATGGAGGGGACGGTCATCGGGATGCCCGCCTTGACGGCGGCCTGGCGGGAGGGGATCTGCCCCGCGCCGGCCTGGAGCACCTGGCCCATGATGACGTACTCGACCGCTTCCGGCGCCACCCCGGCGCGCTCCAGGGCCGCCTTGATGGCGATGCCCCCGAGCTCCACGGCCGGCAGTCCGGACAGGGCTCCCAGAAGTTTGCCGATGGGAGTGCGAGCTCCGGCCACGATGACGGAACTGGACATGACAACGGCCTCCTACGCACACGTCGGGTTCTTTGACACCATACCCACGAGTAGCCGCACGCTCGCTATGGAGGTGGACCACACATGTTCATGCGGATAGACCACATCGGTATCGCATGCAGGGACCTCGAAGAGAAGATCGCGTTGTTCTCGGAGACGTTCGAGCTGACCGTCGTCGCACGGGAGGTGAACGAGGAGCAAGGCGTGAAAGAAGCCATGCTGCACATTGCCGACGGCGAAGGCGGGGGCTCCTACATCCAGCTCCTGGAGCCTCTCTCCGACGACTCACCCGTGGGGAAATTCCTGGCCAAGCGGGGCGAGGGCGTCCACCACGTGGCGTTCGGCGTGCCCGACATCACCGACGCCATGGCTAAGATCGGCGAGAAGGGTGTGAGGCTGCTGGACGAGCGTCCCAGACACGGGTCGATGGGCTCCCAGATAGCGTTCCTGCACCCCAAGGACGTGGGAGGAATGCTGACGGAGTTGGTCCAGGCGGCCAAGCACTAGAAAAGGCACAAAACACGCATATGTAACTAGTCACGCAGAAAGTTGGACGGGGCTTCGCAGGTGGCACCAGCGGAGTACGCTTGACCTTCCACCGGACATGGAGCCTGCCGCGAGGCACAGGCTCCTGGATCGGATGCCCCGAACCCCCCGTCCGGCCCGTGTAGCCGTCTCGACAACCCAGGATCGAGCCTCCATGCAGTCCGACATCGACGCCCAGCTCAACAACTTCTTCGAGGACGCCCCAGCACGCGAGTTCGACGTGGTGCTCCGTGGTTACGACCGGCATCAGGTCCACGACCATCTGAAGCAGCTCGACGGGGAGCTACGCCAGGCCCGCGAGCAGGTCACGAGCCTGCAGCGCGATCTGTCCGACTCCCAGCGCCAGCTGCAGGAGCAGGAGCGCCCGACCTACTCCGGCCTCGGCGCCCGCATCGAGCAGCTGCTCCGTCTGGCTGAGGAGCAGGCCACCGAGCTCGTGCAGGCCGCCAGGTCCGAGGCCAACGAGATCAAGGCCGCCGCCAAGGTCGAGGCCGCCGATCTGCGCGCCGCCGCCGAGGCGGAGGCCGCCGACAAGCGCGCCCAGGCCACGCGGGAGAGCGACGAGATGCGCACCGCCGCCGAGCGGGACGCCGAGGAGATCCGCTCCACCGCCCGCCGCGAGGCCGACGAGCTGACCAACACCACCGAGCGCGAGGTCGCCAAGCTGCGGGCCACCGCCGACCACGAGGTGGCCGAGAAGCGGGCCGACGCCGAGCGCGAGATCGCCAAGCTCCGCACCACCACCGAGCGCGAGGTCGCCCAGCTGCGGGCCTCCACCAAGCGCGAGCGCGACGAGGTGCTCACCACCGCCAAGCGGCAGGCCGACGAGATGCGCGCGCAAGCCCAGCGGGTGCTGGAGGAGTCCGAGGCCAAGCGGGCGCAGGACGAGGCCGAGTTCGAGATCCAGCTCGCCGCCCGCCGCGAGGAGGCCGAGCGCCAGGAGGCCGAGCGCCACGCCACGGCGCAGGCCGCCACGCAGAAGCTGGTCGCCGAGGCCGAGCAGCGGGCCGCCACCGCCGAGTCGCGGGCCACCAAGGCCACCCAGCAGGCCGAGCAGACCCGCCGCGAGGCCGACCTGCACGCCAAGCAGCTCGTCGCCAACGCCCGCAAGAGCGCCGAGACCATCGTGGCCGAGGCCAAGTCGAGCGCCGAGACGATCGTCACCGAGGCCAAGAGCGAGGCCGAGCGCACCCGCACGGCGATGCAGCGCCAGGTCGACGAGCTCACCCGCCAGCGCGACAGCATCACCAGCCACCTGGCCCAGCTGCGCCAGCTGCTCGGTGGCGCCCCCCTGCCTGGCGCGGACCCGGAGCCCGCGGTCACGGCCGCCCCGCCGAAGCCCGCGCTCGCCGCGCCCTCAGTCGTCGAGGCCCCGGCCCCGACGCCCGCCCCCAAGGCCGAGACCAAGTCCGAGGACGACGCCGAATGGTGGCAGGAGTAGCCGCCTGGCCACCCACGGGGCTGCACACGGGGGCTGAATAGCAGGTCGGAGAGAGCCTGGCGATCACCTGGTCGCTAGGCTCTCCCTTTGCCATCAGCCTGTACAAGGTTTGCCGCCGACCTTCCCCGGGAGTCACCTTGTCCGCGGACGCCGAGCCCACCGCCGCCACCACCACCGCAGAAGAAGAGCCTCAGAAGAGCGCGGAGAAGGAAGCGACCCGGGCTCAGGAGAACGACGACGACGCCGCGCAGCCGTACGGGCTGCCCGGGAAACCACTCGCCCGGGGCCCCTTCCTGTTCGGGCTGGTCGGCGGGCTGGGTGTGCTGACCGCGATCGCGATCGCCCAGATGGTCGTCAATTCGCTGAGCACGATCATCCTGATCGTGGTGGCGATGTTCCTGGCCGTCGGCCTGAACCCCGCCGTCGAGGCACTCCAGCGGCGCGGGCTGGCCAGGAGGGGCGCGATCTCGATCGTGTTCGCCGGGGTCATCGTGGCGTTCGCGCTGTTCGGCCTGGCCGTGGTGCCGCCGGTGAGCCAGCAGCTGTCGGAGTTCGTCGCGGCGGTGCCCGGCTACGTCACCGAGCTCGGCAGGAATCCCACGTTGCACCAGCTCGACGCCGACTACCAGATCCTGGCGCAGCTCAAGACGTTCGTGACGAGCACGCTGGGGCCCTCGCTGGCCAGCGGGATCATGGGCGCGGGGCTCGTGGTGCTGAACGGCGTGTACACCACGGTGACGCTGCTGGTGCTCATGCTCTACTTCCTCGGCTCGCTGCACACGATCAAGGACTACCTGCTCAAGCTCGTGCCGGCCACGCGGAGGGCCCGGACGCGGGCGATCAGCGAGGAGATCCTCACCGGCATCGGCGGGTACGTCGCGGGCAACGTGCTGATCTCGGTCATCGCGGGCATCCTGTCCTGGATCTTCCTGTCCCTCGCCGGCGTCCAGTACGCACTCGCGCTCGCCCTGGTCGTGGCGCTGACGGACCTGATCCCGCTGGTGGGCGCCACGATCGGCGCGATACTCGTGTCCGGCGTCGCGTTCCTGCAGTCGGTGCCCGCCGGCATCGCCTGCGTGATCTTCTTCCTGGTCTACCAGCAGGTCGAGAACTACTTCATCTATCCGAGGGTGATGAAGCGCTCGGTGGACGTGGCGCCGGCCGTGACGGTGATCGCCGCGCTGTTCGGCGGCGCGCTGCTGGGCATCGTGGGCGCGCTGCTGGCCATCCCGGTGGCCGCGGCGATCGCGCTGATCATCCGCGAGGTGGTCGTGCCGCGCCAGGACCGCGCCTGAGGCCCTTCGGAGGGAAGAGGCGTCCATGTCCCCGCCGTACCCCGGGAACCCGCCACGCTTCGGCTGAGGTCCCTTGAGAGGGAAGAGGAAGACGAGGTGCCTCCGTTGGTCAGCGGACGGCTTCCCGTTGAGGGGCGCACGCCTGAGTGCGGCCGCCGGCCAGCGTGGCGGGACCGCTCAGGAGCGCGCGCCGGAGAAGGGACGACGTGGGTGATCAGTCGCGGGAGCCGCCGAGGCCGGTCTTGAGAAACTCGGACACCGCCGCGTTGAACGCCTCCGGCTGCTCGACCGCGCTCAGATGGCCGGCCTTTGGGATGATCTCCAGCCGCCCGTCGGGCACGGCGCGTACCATCGCCTCGGCCTCGGCGGGCGGCGACAGCTCGTCCTCCTCCCCCACGACGACCAGCAGCGGCGCCTTCAGCGTGCTCAGCGTGTCGAACGAGTCGGGACGGGCGGCCATGGCCCGTTGCGCCCAGGCGACGGCGCCCGGCGGCGCGGACTGCACCAGCCCTTTGACGCGCCCGAACACCATGGCCCGCCGCTCCTTGGTCGTCGGCCCGATGAGCCCAGGAAGCACCTCGGTGACCAGCACCTCGCTGCCGTCGGACAGCACGGCTTGGGCGATGCGCTCCCGGTTGTCCCTCGCCGCGGGCGGATCCGCGCCGGCCTTGGTGTCGGCCAGGATCACACCGAGCACCCGGTCGGGATGCCGGCGACAGAACGCCATGGCCACATAGCCGCCCATGGACAGCCCGCCGACCACCGCCCTGTCGATGCCCTCGTCGTCGAGCAGCCTGGCGACGTCGTCGGCCATCAGGTCGATGGACGGCTCGTCGTCGCCCAGCCGTGACCCGCCGAAGCCGCGCAGGTCGGGCGTGATGACCCGGCATGCCCTGGCCAGACCCTCCCGCTGGGCGAGCCACATGGCCGACGACAGCGGGAACGCGTGAAGCAGCACAACCGGGAGCCCGGTCCCGGACGATCTCGTGTAGAGCTGCACGGACCACACGGTAACCCGGTTCCCGGCGCCAAGCACTCAATGTCGTATGCCGATATCACCTATAACGCTGACCGCATCCGTAATAAGCAGCCATAAAGGCGGCATTTCGCCAATGTCCGCTATAAATCTGGCATTGGCGCTCGGACTTCAGATGGCCGTGGCGCCGCCGTCCACGAACAGCACCTGACCCGTGATGTACGCCGAAGCCGAGCTGGCCAGGAACACGGCCGGCTGAGCCATCTCCGCCACCGTCCCCCAGCGCCGCATGGGCACACTGGCGACCGTGGCGGCGCCGGCGGTCTCGTCCTCCCAGAGGTTGCGGTTGAGGTCGGTGGCGGTCCAGCCAGGGCACAGGGCGTTGACCCGCACCCCCGACTGTGCCCACTCCACGGCCAGCGTCTTCGTCAACGCCACCAGCCCCGCCTTGGCGGCGGCGTAGGGTGCCAGGAAGGGCGCGCCGAGCGCCGCCACGGAGGCCACGTTGATGACCGTGCCCTCGCCCCGACCCAGCAGATGGGGGGCGACCGCGTGGCAGACGGTCATGGCGGAGTCGAGGTTGAGCCGCATCAGCTTGTCCCATCCCGACAGCCGCAGGTCCTTGAACTCGACCAGGAAGTTCGAGCCGCCCGCGTTGTTGACCACGATGTCGAGGTGCCCGAGCCCGTCGATCGCCGCCGTCACGGCCCCGGCGGCGGCCTCGCGGTCGGTGAGGTCGGCGGGGATGACGACCGCGCGCCTGCCCAGGGCCTCGATCTCCTTGCCCACTTCGGCCAGGGTCTCGGCCGACCGGGACACGAGCGCCACGTCGGCCCCCGCCTCGGCGTACGCGAGCGCGATGGCCCGTCCGATCCCCTTCGACGCCCCCGTGACCAGGGCTTTCTTACCGGTGAGAGCAAACGCGTCCACAGTGCCTCCTCGCTCGAAACCGAATAAGATTCTACGGATTGAGCCGCGGCTGCGCGAGGGCGAGGCGGACGGAAGCCGGCGCGGGACCGTGAAGGCCCCGCGCCGGCGATCACTCAGCGAACCGCTCTGGGATCAACCCAGGCCGCCGAGCCAAGTGTCGAAGAAGTCGGCGATGTCGTCACCGAGTTTCCCGCCGCGGAAGCCCAGGTGCGTGGCCGCCCCTCTCTTGGTGTTGGGCTCGATCTCGATCTTCTCCGGCTTGAAGATCTGCTTCTCACCCTGGCCGGAGCCGCCGCGCGGGAGGTTCGACGGCGGTCTACCCTCCGGATACATCCGGCCGTTGCCGTAGACGCTGTAGGACTGGGTCGGCTGGACGGTGCCGTCGTTCCGGTAGACCTGGCTCGGCCGTGGCTGTGCCGGCTGCCGGTTCGCCCTGGGCGGCGCCTGCCGCTGCGTCGACCTGTGGCTGGTCGGACGCCGCGCCGGGCGCGAGCGAGCATGCTGGATCCCTCTGGGAAGGTGGCCGTTCCGCCGGTTGTACCGCTGACGGTTCAGCACTCTCCGCTTCGCGGCCGCCGCCTCGCGAGCCGCCTTCCTCGCCGCTCTGCGGTTCGCCACCGCGGCTCGTCGCCTCGCCGCGGCCTCCCGAGCCCGCCTGGCGGCCTCCGCCGCCCGCCTCCTGGCCGCCGCCGCGGCACGCTTCCTGGCGGTCTCCGCGGCCCGCCTTCTGGCCTCCTCCCTGGCCCGCTTCCTGGCGGCCTCCAAGGCCCGCTTCCTTGCCTCCTCCCTGGCCTTTCTCCTGGCCTCCTCCAGAGCCTTCTTCCTGGCGATCTCCCTTGCCCGGCGGATCGCCGCCTGCCTGGCGGCGCGCTGGGCCGCCTTCTTGGCGAGGTAGCGGGCGCCGAACCTGACGCCGACGGCGACCACGACCCAGACCCACTGCCCGTCAGGGTCCGCCATGGTGACGGGGCTGTTGTTGGCGTAGGCGTAGGCGTTGAGCTGCTGCGGATCCACATCGTCGATGATCGGGTCCACCGACATGAACCGGCCGAGCTTGGGGTCGTACTCGCGGGCGCCGAGGTGGACGAGCCCGGTCGTCGCGTCCTTCGTGCCGCCGACGAACCCGCGCTGGCCCGGCCACCATGGCGGTGGCGAGCCCCGGTCCTCGCCGAACGGCGTCGTCCTCCGTACCGCCAGATCGCCGTTCCCGGCGTTCACCGCGGCATGCGCGGTGCCCTGGTGGTCGTTGACCAGGAAGTACACCTGGTTGTCCGGCGTGCGTACCGCGATGGGCTGGTCGTTGACGGTGTAGTAGCGGGTCTGCTCGACGACGTCCTTGGCGTAGTCGAAGCGCAGCTCCATGTCGTCGATGTAGAGCGTGGCGTCGGTCGGTGTCTTGCGGACGAGCCGGTCGCCCTCCGCGTCGTACACGAACGACGTCGTCTTGCCCGCCTCCGTCACCGACTCCAGGTTGCCTTCGGCGTCCCAGACCAGGGTCTGGTCCGAGGTGCCGACCTTGCGCCTGGTGGTGTTGCCCGCGGCGTCGTACTCGAACAGGTCCGGCCCGACGCTCTGCAGCGCGTGCGGCTGCTTGCCGCCCGCCTGCGGGTAGGTGTAGTCGCGGACGGTCTCACCTGCGCCGCCCCAGGCGTGCTTGGTCTCCTTGGTCCGGTTGCCGGTGGAGTCGTAGGCGTAGCTGACCGCGTACGGGGCCACACCGCCGATCTTGTCGGACTGCGGGCTGCCGCCGGCGCAGTCGTCGGTGGCCGTCCAGGCCGAGGTCAGGCGGCGCAGATGGTCGTACTTGAAGCACTGCGTGTCCTGGCCGCTCGCCTTGTCGGCGATCTTGGTGATGTTGCCGACCCCGTCGTAGGTGTAGTTGATGTCGAGGTCGGTCTTGGCCGCGCCTTCCCGGTCCAGCCGCATGCTGGTCAGCCTGCGGGTGGCCTCGTCGTGGGTGTAGGTGAGCCAGGTCTTCTTGCCCGCCTCGCCCAGCTCGTACTGCAGGGTCTCGCCCATCTTGGAGTAGCGGGCCGCACCCACGTACGCCGACAGGCCGGTGACCTTGGTCGTCTGGCCGAGCTCGTCGTAGGTGTAGACGACCTGCTCCTCGGCCAGTCCGCCGACGCCGGGGAAGCTGACCGACTGGACCTTGTCGTCGGCCGTGTAGCGGGTGTTGAGCTGGTAGGAACCGGCGAGCTTGCCCTCCCGTTCCGGGATGGTGACCGTCTCGCGGAGCGGGCGGTAGTCGACGTCGATGGCGTTGATCTCGGCCTTGTACGCCTGCCCGCCCACATACCGGATGCTGGCGTTCGTGTGGCCCTTGGCCAGGGCGTCGTACTTCCATTCGGCCAGCAGCGGGCCGGTCGCGGAGTTCTCGCGCAACTCCTTCTGGCGGCCCAGCTCGTCGTAGACGTACCACAGGGTCTTGCCGCGGGAGTCGGTCGTGCTGACGACCTCGTCGGCGTCGTTGTACGTCATCGTCGTGACGCCCTTGTCGGGGTCCTCGGTCTTGATCTCCCGGCCGCGCATGTCGTAGTGGTGGCGCCACACGTTGCCGGCCGAGTCGGTCACCGTGGACAGCCGGCCGGCGGCGTCGTAGGTGTACTTGGTGGCCTCGTACTCGCCTGTCGGGGTCGCGCCCTTGTACTGGCGCAGCTCGATCAGGCGGTCCTCGGCGTCACCGATGCGGGTGGTCGCCGTGCCGCCCGGCGGCGGCGTCATGTGGACCCGGTCGCCCTCCTGCTTGACCGTGACCCGGTACTTCTCCACACCCTTGGCCTTGAGGATCTGGCCGTTGACCTCACCCGCGCCGTCGAAGGTCGACACGACCTGGTTGGGCACGTCGGTGTCGGCGACCGCGAGCAGATCGGTGGAGGGTGTGCCGGTGGCGAAGTAGCCGGAGTTCGACTTGGACTCCTCGCCCTGGGAGTTGTAGAAGGTGTCGGTGATCGTGCGCCCGTCACGCAGCGCGGGGTCCTGCGTCTGGTCGTCCCTGGGCGCGGGTTCCTGGGTCTGGCGCTCGCGCATCAGGCCGTCGTACAGCTCGTGGCTGGCGGTGTAGCCGCCGTCGGCGCGCAGCGTCTTCGTGGTGACGAAACTGGGGCCGGTGTCCCGCATGACGTAGGAGTACTCGGTGCTGGGCGTCTGTCCGGCCGACTTGCTGCGATCGGCCTGCCAGACCTTGGTCAGCCGGCCGAGCGCGTCGTACTCCATCTCGACGCGGCGGTTGTTCGCGTCGATGTCGGCGACGGGTTCGCCCCAGGCCGGCTCGACGATCGTACGGTCGGTGTGGCCGAGCTGGTTGGTCTCGGTGACCTCGGTCGGGAGGACGCCCGTGGCCGGGGTGTAGGCGGTCACGGACTTGGTGCCGACCGCGTCGGTCTCGCTGGTCTCGCGGCCGTACACGTCATACGTGTGCGTCCTGTCGGTGATCGTCGTGCCGTCACCGGAGACGACCTGCTGGACCGAGGTCACGTCGCCCTTGCTCGGGGCCTGGCCGTACGCCTTGCCGTCGTACTGGACCTTCTGGTCCGAGATCACCTCCTCGGCGGCCAGCGTGGAGACGGCGGTGCCGCAGCTCGCTGCGACCTTCTGGATGCGGCTGGTGTAGTCGAGCAGCCAGCTCGTGTCGTTGCGGGCGTAGGTGTAGCGGGTGCACTGGTCGTCGTCGGGCGTGGCCAGGTCGCCCTTCTCCTCCACCTGGGTGAGCAGGCCCTTGGTGTCGTACGTGCGCTCCTCGCCGGTCCGCCGCCAGGTGCCGCCGGGCAGCGCGGTACGGGTGACCGCGGACTTGGCCTCGACCACGTGCGCGGCCTTGGTGACGCCGCCCTGCGTGGACTCCGCGGTCTTCACCGACCACGGCTGCTCGGCGCTCGCGCTCAGGATGGCCCCGCCGTCCCCGTCGTACAGGATCTCCTCGCGCTCGAAACCGGAGTACTGGTCGAGGTCGTCCAGCTTGACGCCCTCGGAGTCCTCGACCTGCGCGCTGCGCTTCGAGCCGTCGGCCTGCTTGTCACCGTCCATGCCCCGGAAGTAGCGGAACTCCGTGAGCGTGCGCTTGGTGTCCTGACCGTCTCCCTCGCGCACCCGTACCCGGCCGAACCCGCGGAAGTCCGACCACGTGCGGTGCTCGGGCTTGACGAGGATGTTGTCGGCGTAGTGCCAGGCGGCGCCGCCCAGGTATTCGTAGTTGGTGACCACGTTGGGCGAGCCCGCGACGCGGTCCACCTCGATCATCTGCGACACCACGTACTTGTGGAACCAGTCGGTGACCTCGGCCTCGTTCAGCGGCGCCCAGCGCTGCGGGAAGCAGAGCTTGGTGTTCTTGTCGGCCGCCGGCAGTGCGCCGGCCGTGCATTCGACGGGGGCGTAGTTGATCCGCAACTCGCCGCCGGTCCCGTTGTTGACCGACTGGACGCGCCACTTGACCATGGGGGCGCGGCCCTCGGTCGCGTCCACCCGGTTGGGGAGCTGGACGCCGACGAACGTGGTCTTGGGCGCCGTGATCGTGCCGCCCACGTGACCGGTCTGCTGGACCGAGGCCAGCCAGAGCGACGGGCTGAGGCCGTCACCCGTGGCGGGGAACTGGTGCGTCAGCGCCCAGGAGTCGACGTTGCTGTACGCGCTCCCGGACAGAATCTGCGTGGTGACCTTGGTCAGCCGCTTGCGGGTGAAGAACGTCGGGGCCAGGCGGTCGGTGCACTGCACGCCCGCGTTGCAGATCTGGTCGAACGGCACGTCCGGCCAGTGGCTGGCAGTCTCCTTCTTGAGCTGGTCGGCGGCGCAGGTGATCGTGCCGCTGGGCAGGCAGCGTTCGGCCACGTCGAACACCACGCGGGCAGCCGGCGCCTTGGTGAACAGCTCGCTCTGCAGGTAGCCGTAGTCGATGCGGGTGAGGTAGCCGCCGCGTACGTACTGGGTGCCCAGTTCCGGCTTGGAGTTGCGGCCGTAGTAGTTGGTCTCGCGTTCGTACCAGTACGTGGTGGCGTTCCCGTGGGTGTCCACGGCGAAGTCGAGGTTCCATCGGTACGCCTGCTGGCACCAGGCGTTGGCCGGGGTGCTGGAGTAGCAGGGCTCGCCGCTGTTGTTGCCGAACACCGGCACCGTCTGGACCGACTTCGTCTCCGGCTTGCCGCTCGCCCAGCCGGGAAGCCGGTTCAGGCCGAAGGTGTACTGGGTGCCGTCGGCGGTGGTGACCCGCCAGTACTCGCCGTTGTTGTCGCCGTTGACGGCACCGGTGAGGTACTCGATGCGGGTGCCGTCGTCGCGCTTGGGCCGCCACTGTTTGGTCGTGGCGTCCTTGATCAGCTCGACGGCCGAGCTGCCGAGCGAGAGGGTCGCGTTGTCCTGGTCCCAGCACAGGTCGCCGGTCTTCTTGCCGTCGATCATGCAGGACTTGTAGCGGCGCTCGATGAAGCCGCCGGGGTTGAGCTCGAAGCCCTCACCCGCCCAGGACGCCTGGTTGTTGGTGGAGGCGGTGCGCCCGTCCACGCTCTGGGAGGAGTAGCCCAGCGAGATCTCCGGCTCCTCGCCGCCCAGCGCGGGCGGGGTGCGCATGTCGTAGCCCCAGGTGAAGTCGCCGGTCTGGGTGCCGACGCTCCAGTCCGCCGAGGGGCCCAGCGAAGTGGCGGAGTGGTCGCCGGACGGCCCGGAGGCGGCGGCGGTCAGGGCGTACAGGCCGTTCGTCTCGAAGTCGGCGGTCAGCGTGCCCGCCTTGACGTCGTTGTCGCTCTTGACGGGCTGGGGCAGGGCACAATTGCTCGCCTTGGCGTCGAGCGCGCACTCCTCCAGTTTGACCAGGTGCAGGCGGGCACCGTAGTCGCCGCCGTAGGCGTGGCGGAAACCGGAGTAGTCGACCTGCAGGCGGGTCTTCCCGGACGCCTTGGCCGCCGCTACGCCCTGGCCAGGGGAGACGCGCAGCGCGAGGCCGAGCCGGTCGGTTTCGAGCAGCTCGACCTTGACCGGGTCGGCTGCGGCGACGGCCTTGGCGTCCTTCTGCGGGGCGAGCTTCACCGGGAAACCGGCCGCCAGGGTGCTCGTCCCGCTGCCGCCTAACTCCGCCGCCTGGGCTTTGGGCCAGGTGACGCCTGGTGGCGCCTTCCACGCCTGTTTCTCGACGGGATCGGCCAGCGGGGGCAGGACCGGGACCTTCCCGCCCTTGACCGGCGTCTCCTTCTGCACGGACGGGGCCGACCGGGACGCCGCCTGCGCGGGCATGGCGTACGCGACCGGCATGACGAGGACGATGGAGAGCACTGCCGCGAGCCTGCGGGGCCAGGACGACTCGGGCTTGGGCTCCAGGAAACGGTTCCAGTAGGGGTCGGGAATGTCGGGTTCTTCGGGTTGCTGAGCTCGGTTCCAGCGGGATTCGGGCAGGTCTAACTCACTCGGCAGGTCCATGAACCTCTCCCAGTCGGGGTGCTGATCGGGACTTACTGGGTGGTGACTAGCGGTGCTGAACTGGAATCACTGGGCGGCTAGCTGGGCGATCTGCTCGGCGCTCAGCGCGCCGTCATACGTGCGGACGTCGTCCACGGCTCCTGGCCAGTAGCCGGTGAAGGCGCCCGCGCTCTTGGTCCGGCCCAGTTGCAGCGGGCCGGTGGCGTTCCACGCGCTGACGTGGTCGGTGATGGTGGTGGTGGAGAGCCGGCCGTTGACGTAGATGCGCAGCTCGCCGGCCAGCGCGTCGTAGACGCCGGCGATGTGCGTCCACTCCAGCGCGTTGGGGATGGCGTCGGAGCGGGTGCGTACGAGGGCGGCGGTGTCGGTGTCGGCGGCCCGCATGCCGAGGGTCCACCGCTGCTGTTCCTTGTCGAAGCCGAGCTGGAACCCGGCCGCCCTGCTGCCCGGCTGGGCCACGGCCGCGGTGTCGGCGGTCGGCAGGTAGTCGAGCTGGGTCCAGGCGGCGACGGTGAAGCTCGACCTGGTGTTGACGGCGGCGGCAGGGGTCTGGGCGTAGCCGTTGACGCCGTCGAGCGCGAGCGCGCCGTCCAGCCAGCCGGAGGTCCACGACGCGCCCCCGGCGAGGGTCGCGGCCGAGGACCGGCCCGAGGAGTCGGCGGCCGACGTGCCCGACTCCTCATCCAGCTGCCAGTGGCCGACCAGCGTGGCGGCGCTGTTGACCAGGTCGGCGACCTCGTCGTCGAACATGGCCCGGCCGTAGACGCGGACCTCGTCCACGTCGCCCGGCCAGGTCTCCGCCGCCGCGCCGTTGACCTTGCCCCTGCCGACGGTGAGCGGCCCGGTGGCGTTCCACGGCTGGGTGAAGGCCACCGAGGACTCCAGCTTGCCGTTGACGTAGAGCGAGATCTGGCCCGCCGCGGAGTCGTAGACGCCGGCCAGGTGGGTCCACTCGTTGAGCCTCGGGGCGGCCGCGGAGAGGGCGCGGACGGTCGTGGCGCCGTCGGCGTCCGCGCCCGCCCGGGTCAGCGCCCATCGGTCGTCGGGCTTGGAGTACTGGAGCGCGAAGCCACCTGTCCTCGCGCCTTCCTGGGTGACGACGGTGGCGGTGGCGCCGTTGCCCGTCAGACGGGCCCAGGCGGTGACGGTGAAGTTGCGGCTGGTGTCGGTCACGGGGCCCGAGGTCTGCGCGTACGCGTTGGCCAGGCGCAGCCCCATGCCGGTCCTGCCGGTCGTCCACGTGGCCCCGTACAGGGTCGCGGGGTGGGCGTTCGCGGCGTCGGCGGCCACGGTGCCCTCCCCCTCGTCCAGCGCCCAGTGGCCGCTGGGCGCCTTGCCCGCGTTGACGTTGAAGACGTACGTGCGGATCGGGCCGAGCTGGCCCGCGCGGTCCTTGCTCCGGACCGACAGGACGTTCGGGCCGTCGTGGCGCGGGGTGAGCGCGATCGTGGCCCTGCCGTCCGCCCCGGGAGCGACCTCCGTCCTGGGGGTGGTGTCGAGCCCGTACACGTACGTGGCCACGTCGGTGACGCCGTTGGGGTCGAACGTGAACGTGCCCGCCAGTCCGACGCCGTCGCTCCAGGTGTCCTCGGGGAACTGGGGCGAGGTCACGACCGGTTCCCTGCCGGGTGCCGTGGCGTCCACGGTGGCCTCGCACCAGGGGCTCCAGGCGCTGGCGGCCCTGCCGTCCTCAGCGCGCACGCGCCAGCGGATGAGCGCGCCGTCGGCGTACAGGCTGCTCGGGATCGTCGCGTAGTAGGCGGAGCCGGACGAACCCGTCGCGGTGACGTACTCGCCGGTCTTCGTCCCGGCGGCGTTGTACCACTCGAAGCGGCCCTTGACCGAGTTGTCGGCGTCCTTCAGCTTGGCCCACAGCTTCGGCGTGGCCGTGCTGATGACCGGTCGCCCCTCGCCCGAGACGCAGGGGCCGCCCGGGTCCGACCACGTGTCCGCGGCCACCGGGGCGGTCGGGATCGAGTTGTACTCGATGACGGCGACCGGGTTGTTCTTGAACTTCTTCCAGGCCCAGACGTCGGTCTCGCTGGTGGCATAGAGACCGATGGTCATGGTGTTCCACTTCTTGGCGGCGGCGTCGGCGGCCCACGACGTGACGTCGAACTCCACACCGCCGGGCAGACAGGACGAGCTGTAGCCCTTGGCCACGTTCACCGTGGAGAGCAACCTGGTCTTCGTCGGCGGGTTGCTCCAGGTGGTGCTCTTGCCGATCGCGCTGGTCCCCCAGGCCTCCACCTTGCGGGCGCTGCACGAGTACGACCACGTCTCGTACGTGCGCAGCGTCGCCTTGATGATCTGCTTGCCGTGGATGGTGGAGCCGGTGGCCATCTGGAAGAACGAGCGGTTCGTCTGGGAGGAGCTGATGCGGCCGACGCGGGCGATGTCGCTGGAGTTGAGGTAGTTGGAGTTGGGCCAGTTGCTCCAGATCGCCGTCCACGAGCCGCGCGCGGCCGAGAAGTACGGGTCCAGGTAGACGGGGAACTTGGTCTTCGGGTCCGCCAGCATCTTCCTGTCGGGCTTGAGCCGCAGTTGCTTGCCCGCCAGCTCCACACCCATGGTGGCCTCGCGGGCCTCGGGCGAGCGGCCCTCCTTGAGCGCCTGCGGGCTCGTGATCCCCTCGGAATCCCACATCTTCGGCGTGGGCGCGATGAAGATCGTCCCTCCGCTCTCGTCGAGGGCCTCCAGGTTGCCCGCCTTGTCCGCTTTCACCGACAGGCCCCGGGCGGCGAGCGGGTAGCTCAGCTCGGTCAGGTTCGCCACGGCCGCCCGCGACTTGACGACCAGCAGGTGCGAGAAGCCGTCCACGTCCGCCGTCACCTGAAGGTCCACGCCCGGCATGACCTCGGGGTAGGTCGCGGTGTCGCCGTTCAGCGTGGGCTTGGGCAGGGCGCCCTGCCAGCCGAGCTCGAGGGACTTGGCGCCGCGCGACAGGCGGGCGAGCGGGGCGGTGCCGCCGCCGGAGAACGTCAGGCCGGCCGCCGTGGCGACCGGCTCCACCGCGCCGTCGGGGCGCAGGCGGAGCGTGGTGTCCACGGGGACCCAGCCGCCGGCCTTGCGTACGCGTACCGGGCGGACGTGCTGCTCCAGGGTGAACGTGCCGTCGGGCTTGGCCCAGACCTGGCGGGTCTCGCTGCGCAGCGACTCGACCTCGACCGGCTTGCCCTGCGTGCGGGCGAGCGCGAGAGCGGATTCGTCGGGCGGCCGGCCTTTCTGCGGGACAGCGTCCCGGACGGTCTGTGCCTCCGCGCGAGTCACCGGATCCGGGACCGCCAAGATCGTTAACGATAACGCCGCCGCAACCAACCCACGCACTGCCCGCATACGTCCTCGCCCAAGGTGAGCAGGGATTACGCGCGGGACGGACCAGCCGCCCGGCGTCTCCACGATCTTCGGTTGACGATCGGATTTTCACCCTGGTCGCGGGACAGGTCCAGAGTTTTGCTCATTCTGCTCAAAATTTCCTTCAGGGCTGCAACCCGTCCGGAAATTTCCGTCAGGCGTGCCTCAGACCTCCGTCGGCAGCGGCCACGCGGCTGGATTGACCCGCTTGACGATCTCGTTCAGTGCGATGCGGACGTACGGCTCACCCACCCACAGATGCTTGGCCCCGTCCACCCCGATGACCTCGGCCTGCGGCACCCGCGCGAACCGCTCACGGGCCTCGTCGGGCCGCAGGTAGTCGTCGAACTCGGGCACGAGCGCCACCAGCGGCCGTCCGAACCGCGCCCAGGCGTCCAGGTCGTCGTCCGTGGCCCTGTGCAGCGGCGGCGAGAGCAGGATGGCCCCCTCCACCAGCGGGTCGTGCGCCCACTTCAGCGTCAGCTCGGTGCCGAACGACCAGCCGACCACCCACACACGCGGCAGGTCGTGGTATTCGGCGTATTCGAGCGCCGCCGCGACGTCGAACCGCTCGCCCTCGCCCCCGTCGAACGTGCCCTCCGAGGTGCCGCGCTCGGACGAGGTGCCCCGGGTGTTGAAGCGCAGCACGGCCAGGTCGGCGAGGGCGGGCAGCCGGTTGGCGGCCTTCTTGTAGACGTGGCTGTCCATGAACCCGCCATGTGTGGGCAGCGGGTGCAGGGTCACCAGCGTCGCCACGGGAGCACGGTCGAGTGGCAGGGCCAGCTCGCCGACCAGGGTCAGGCCGTCGCCCGTGTGCAGCTCGATCGGCTCGCGCCGGGCGGGGAGCACGGTCGCCGCGCGAATCTCCAACATGGGTCCTAATCAGTGTTAGCGAGTCGCCTTGCGGCAGACTCGGTGGTTGGTAGCCGTCCGGCAGGTGAGCACTTGCGCGTCCTGGACTTCGAGTCC
>NZ_JBITMP010000038.1:0-112256 GCF_044466425.1 Nonomuraea sp. NPDC049400 | reverse complement strand
GTCATACACCCTGATCGAGGCGGGGTCGGCTCCCGGCTCTGTCGCCACCAGAGTGCTCCCGGCGACGGCGACCAGCGGAGGCTGCGTCGTGCCTGGCCCGACCGGGACGAGGGTGGGTGTCGGCCTCCACAGCTCGAGGGCGACGACGCCTCCTTCCCCCGCTTGGCCGCACCCGTATCCGACCCACAGCCGCTCGTACGACTGGGCCAGCGTGGACGGGCACGGGTAGGCGATGAGGTCGATCCGCTTGGTGATGGCGAGTGTTGCGATGTCGATCTCGATCACTTCATGCGAATCGCGCAGCGCCGCGTACACCTTCCTGCCGTTGTCCGCCACGGACAGGGCCACGGCACCGGACAGGCCGCTGATCGTGTCGATGAGCGCGCCGTCGCTTTTGGTGACCACGATCCGATCGTCGGCGGCGACGAAGATTTTGCCGCTGTGCCCCACCACGTCGCCGCCCCTGTCGGCGGCGACGCCGAGGTCGGTGACGGTCGCGGCGGCCGCGGCGGTGGCGGCGGTGGGCGCCTGAGTGACGAGCAGGGCCGCCGTCAGGAGCAGGGTCCCGGCCCAGGCGACTAATCGGCGGGACAGAGGAGCTCGGGCAGAGGTTGATGGGCGCACAGGCACTCCGTTCCGGAGGAGAAGAGGAGAAGCGAGCACTCCGACATGACTACGGGACCCGCCTCCGCTGACGATCTTCATTAATCGAACACATATTCGCATAGTGCGGCATTGCCGTCTAGGGATCTTCGGCGTCGTGATTCGAAGGCGGACCCGCCCCTCGGCCATCGTCCATGTCATGACCCACCCGACGATCGGGCAGCCCGAGCATCTCCGGCGCGGACACGTCAATGCTCCTGATCACCACTCGAGGGTGTGAAGGACTTCATCGACCGGCGCCGCGATGAACTGGCGCATTTGCAGATCTCATGGTTCGACGGTGAGCCGATGCTGGCGCAATCCGTCATTGGGGAGGTGGCCTCCCGCCGCCTTCGCGGCGTTGGCCGAGTGCCGGGACGCGCTGTGGCTGCAGCACGCCTTTGAGGCCAATCAACGTACCTTACAAGATCATATCGCTTTGACCTGCGAGAAGATGTCAAGAACCCCAGATAATCTCCGATAACGGCGCACGCCGCGGCGTAGTCCTTGAGGGGGTCAGCGCGGTCTCGGCATGCGGGAGTAGGCCCGAGGGTGGCCACCATGGGGATAGCCCACCCCCCCGCGTTGGCTATGCCCAGAAGGGGCGAGGCTCATGGAAGTGGAGGCAGGAAGGCAGCACCTTCTTGGAAGACGTACGGACGAAGCCCGTGCCTTTTAAACCACGTGAGGAGAGTCACGTGATGATTGATTGATCGATTTCAACAGGCTGCCTTTACAACGTGGATTTCCTGGGGGACGGAGCGGACGGCTATGCCGTCCGCTCCGCAAAGACCTTTACCAGGCACGGGCTTCGCCTGTACGTCTTATCTCAGCCGAACCTCACCGCCCAACGTCCCACCGACGCGGTTGACACCCAACTGCCGTCACAGTGGGGTGACCGGGCTGGCCTGCGGCACGTACACCAGGGCGTCGTATGCCTTGGTGGGCACCGTCTTCACCGTGTAGGTCCAGCTCAGAGAGCTGTAGATCGACCGGAAACCATCGCCGACGTTGCCCATTCGGACCTCCGAGGTGAGCTGGCGGAACGGCTCAAGGTCGCCCATGAGATGAACGACGTCCTGGCGCGCCCCTGCTGTCCATGCTCGCCCGGCGGCTTGGCATACCGGAAGGACTTCACCGCCGAGGAGATGCGCGAGGCCGCGTTGGCAATCCGGGAGAACGCGCACCAGTCGCTGAACGACCTGCGCACCGTGCTCGGCACGCTCCGGCGCGACGGCGCCGTGGTCATGAGGGCTTGACGAGAGGCTGCTCAGTCAAACGCAATGGCGTTGTCGTCCAGCCACTGGCGAGGGCATCCCTCAGGGAAAGTCCTCTGCGATACCCCATGGGGATCGGCGACTGACCGGGCTACGACGCCGGGAGTAGTTTCAGCCAGGCGCCAGTGGGAGGCTCAGGACGAACTTGGCGCCTTGCGGTGAGTCCTCTATGGTCAGGGTTCCTTGGTGCACTTGGGCGATGGCCTGCGAAATGGCAAGGCCGAGGCCACTTCCTTGCGGATCACGCCGGCGCCCTTCGGCCAAGCGGACGAAGGGCGCAAAGACCTGCTCGCGGTCCGCTGGGGGGATGCCGGCGCCGTCATCAACCACACTGACCATCGCCTGTCCGCCCAGGCGCGCCACACGGACCTCCACGCACGTCCGGGCGTGACGCTGGGCGTTGAGGAGAAGGTTCATCAGCACCTCGGTGAGTTGGACGGGGTTGCCGTACACCTCCACGTCCTCCTCGGCGTGGATTCGGACCGGGACCCTTGTGTCCCGGCGTGCGACTTCCTGCCGTACCAGAGCAGTGAGATCTACCTGTTCGTGCTTGTGCGGGGAGGTGCGCACGCGGGTCAGCGCCAGCATCTCATCGATGATCGACTGGCAGCGCTCCAGTGTGGACAGAGAATCTTCGACCGCGACGCGCGGGTCCACATCGGAATACAGCAACGCCTCTTCCAATTGGGTACGTAGCCCCGTCAGCGGGGTGCGCAGCTCGTGTGACACCATCGAGGCAAAATGGCGCTGATGGTCGACCGCTTCCTGCAACCGCGACAGAGTTTCATTGGCGGTGCGGGCCAGCCGCGCGATCGCGTCCCGCCCGGGCGGTTGCGGGACGCGCAAGCTCAAGTCGGTCACGGTGACCTGCGCGATCCGCCTCCGTATCGCCTCGACCGGGCGCAACGCCTGCCGGACCAGTATCCAGGTCGCCCCAGCAAAAATTAGGCTGCCGATCAGGGCGCCGCCGCCGAGGACGAGCTCCAGGGCGTGCGTGGCCAGGATCGTGGGTTGACGGCGACCGGCGTAGACGATGTGGGACTCGCCGCCCCACAGCAACTGCTCCTCTTGCGGCGAGGGCCTGACGGCGGTGAGCATCACACACTGCGCGGCGGTGCATTCCGTGCGGTGCTCGATGCGATCGTCGGATGGGGGCCAGTACTCGCTCAATCTCGGAAGTCCCGCAGCGGCTCTGTTGGCCGACACGACCTGTCCGGATGAGTTGATGAGCTGGATCAGGCTGACGTCGGAGGTGGTCACGGGGGGTGGCGGCCGGGCCTGGTTCATTGCTCCGATCCAGTCAACGGCCGCGCGCTCGGTGTTTTCGAAGATCCGCTGCTCGACTTCTACGCGGATCATCAGATCCGCGGCGATTCCGATCACGCTGAGAGCTATCAGCGACAACAGTCCCGTTGCCAACGTCAGTATGGCCTGGACAGAAAGGCGGCTGGGAAGCGACACTTTTTACCTTTCTGGTCCTGCTTGCCTCGCAAGAGACGCCAGACACGTTCAGCTCTCGTTGTTGCCGCGCCTTTCTCGCCGCCGGTGTGTGTCCGGCATGTAGGCCTGACGGTCACTGAGAAGCGCCAGTGCTCCGCACCGCCGGAAGTTGTCCTGTCCATGGGCTCTGTGAAAGGTGGTCTTGCCTGCTCACCGCTATCACTTCCCAGGCCGGTCATGGAGGACGACCATGCCTACGGTCAAATTTCTTCGATACTTTGTCCGGCTTCTCGGCGCGTGCTCCAAGCGTCAGTCATGCCGTTGGCTCGCAGTTGCTCACCGACGGTGCAGAGCAATGATCATTCGTGCTCTTCCGTCTGGCCTACCTGACTGTCACGAACGCCTTTGCCGCCCCTGCGGCTGCTGCCGCTGGGAGATCGAGACAAGGATGTCGAGATCCTTGCCCTGCGACATCAGATCACCATTTTGGAACGGCATTTAGGCCCAGTTGGTGACGCGGCGCAGGACGTACTCGACCGGTCCGTAGCGGTGGGTACGCAGCCAGCGCGCGCTCAGCCAGAGCAGGACCGTGTAGATCGCCAGGGCCACGCCCATCACGGCGAGCGGCGACAGTTTGCCCGCCAGCGCCAGTCCGTACCCGGTGAAGACCAGGCAGCACAGCACCGACTGCCCGACGTAGTTGGAGGCCGCCACCCGCCCCGCGGGCGACAGCGCGCGTCCGGCGGCGGGGAAACGCCGGATCACCCGCAGCAGGGTCACCACGTACGCGGCGGCCAGCAGGATCGAGGTCACTGTGCTTACGGCCGCGCCGACCAGCTCCCACATGCCGGACGCGCCGGCCGTCAGCGCGAGCAGGATCCCGCCGGGCAGGCCGAGGCCGAAGCCGATCCACTGGATGCGCGGCGCGAGATGCCACCACCGCTCGGTCTCCTCCAGCAGCCTGGACCTGCCCGCCGCCAGCCCGAACAGGAACATGGCCAGCGCCATCGGCCCCTGGAAGATCCATACCATCGCGACGAGCGGCGGGTACAGCTCCAGTTGCAGGGTCAGCACGTCGAGCGGGCTGCCGGTGGCCAGGGCCAGGGTGCGGGCCGCCGCCGCGGTTTCGGCCGCCGGAGCGTGACCGGCCGTCGGGTCGAGGGTGGACAGCCACGCCAGCCCGGCCCACAGCAGGGTCAGCACGCCGACGATGACCGATCCGGTCACGACGGCGGTCTTCGGCCTGATGTTGCGCAGCGCGAGCAGGAGGAGGCCGAGCGCGGCGTACAGGGTGAGGATGTCGCCGACCCACAGCAGAATCCCGTGTGCCAAGCCGATCAGGAACAGGCCCAGGCATCTGCGCAGCGTCCTGGTCCGCACGCTCGCGCCCGCCCGCTCCGCCGAGCGCATCTGCAGCGTGAACGAGTAGCCGAACAGGAACGAGAAGATGATGTAGAACTTGGTCAGCACGAGGGCGGTGATGACCGTGGCCACGGGCCCGTCGGGGATGGGCATGGTCCCGTCGACCGCGTAGCCGGGGTCGGCGAAGAAGCCGATGTTGGCCACCAGGATGCCCGCGAGCGCGAATCCGCGCACCACGTCGATCTCGTGGACCCGGCTGGCGGGCGGCGTGCGCACTTGTGTCATAAGCCTGAAGTTAGGGACGGTGCGCCTGCCGGGCATCCGACCTTGGTCTGGCTTTGGGCGACTAAAGCAGCACGGGGAAGGGCCCGGCACACCGTCCGCAGGCTCCGCAACCCAGCCCCACCGGCCTGGGCCGCGGGGCGGCCTCGGAGTCAATACTGGTGAGGTCGCGTATTCAACTGTCGCGGGTTCTCGAAGTAGGTGCCGTGTGCTCGCTGGGTGGGGTGGTCGGTGGTCGGGCAGCGAACGCGGAACCGGCGTCGCGCGCGCGGCGCACCGTATCGCCGGTCCGCACCACGTGCAGGGCGTTGTTTCCGCCAGTGAGAGGCTCCTCGGTCACGACAACCATGGTGAGTCATGCCTCCAAGGTTCACGAACGGGGGTGATACTCGCGAGGGAGCCGAGATCCGCCTCGACGTACGGGACCGCGTGCCCACGGCGACCTTGGCCGCGTTCTTCAGGGGGCCGGCGAGAATGCGTCGAGCGAGTCGGCGCGGGACTGGCGGGCGTAACCGGTGAGCTCGACGTGCAGGCCGTCTGCGTTGCCGTTCGGCGCGGCTCACGCGGTGTCGTTGTCGTCCAATGCACCGCACTGAGTTGTTGTTGTCCACGCGCACGTGGGCGGACGTGTTCGGCGAGCTGGTGGCGGACCAGCGGGCGACGTTCTCGGCGGTGGCGGGCTTCTCCGGGGCCTCTATGGAGTGCGTGACGCTCAGCCGGACCAGGCGCAGGCGGCCGTTGTGGTAGTGGCGGGCCTGGATTTTCTGCATCGCTCCCCCGTGAGCGGGTGGGTGGTAGGTCGCCGCGGAGGATTCCGGGTGGAGGCCTAAACGTCGCGCGGCCCGGGTAGAGGCGACGTACGCTCGACACATGGGAGGGCGGGGACAGCGCAGACGCGACGGGACTTCGCGTCGCGGTAATCGTGCGCTTGCCGCCTTAAGCGGGGCATCCATGCTTTTCAGCGTTGCCTCCAACTTCGGCGAGCCACCCGAGTGGCATCAGATGTTGTTCGGTTTGGTAGCCGTGGTGTGCGCAGGAGCAGCAGCGTTGGGCCCCGAGGCCGCCGTTCAAAAAAAATTGCCTACTTTGCTCAACGTGAGACTCGTTGAACGATATCGCTCAGCGAGCGCGACGGCAGTGTAGCCCCCGGATGCTTGCTGGGGCTCGTGGCTTCGACGTGCCGGGCCGCTCGTACGCTCGCGGTAGGGAGGTCCACGGCATGAGCGGGCGCCGCGTCGAGGATGTGGAGCTTCCCGCGTTCGAGTGCGGAGCCGCGTACGCTCAAGCCATGGGAGGACCGTCCTCTGGCAACTCCGGCCGGTGACACCCTCGCGGGCGTTGGCTGCTGGTCGTTTTGTCGGCAGGCGGTCTTATTCGTCCACGTCGAGTGCGTCGTACCAGTCGTCGTTCTCGCGGCGGAACCGGCGCACCTTGTGCGGGTGCCGGCGATCTCCTCGGTGACCTCAATGCGGGCGGTCACCTGGTGGATGCGGGTCTCCTCGAAGCCGAAGCACGACGAAGCCGTGTTTGACAGAACCAGAGCCGGACCGCAGCCCGGCAGTCTGGCAGGTATCGAGGCGGGGCAAAAGTGGCGGGGTTGAAGGCTTTGGCGGAGGTGCCTTCATGCCCCGGGCGATTGGGTGACCGAAAGCACGACCCGCGAGATCGACAGGTCGATCGTCCGGTGTGACGGCAGCATCCTCGTTGAGGTGGCCGGGTCGTCGCCTGTTCCCAGATTCCGCTCCCAGCGCGGATGTGACCCGCCCGCAACGACCAGCCGAATCCGGCTGTTCCGCGCGAACCGGTGCGCTACGGCGTCGAGTTCCATACGAATCAGGCCCTGGGCCGTCGAAGGGTCGAGTCGGACGAACCCGTCGCTGACGTTGCGTGAGCGCCCTTGGGCATCCACTTCCGACACGCGAACGAACAAGTCGGCGAAGGGGTTGTCGGAGCTGTGGCCCAGTTCTACAACCGGGCTGCCGACGACTTCGAGCTCCGTGGTCAACGGGTCTGACGTGAACACCAGCACATCGGAACGCGAGGCGAGCGCGCTGTCGTCCGTGTAGCCCGCGGTCACTCCCGGGGAGACTTGCGTGACGAACGCGCCACCGTACGTGGGGGTCGGCTGGGTTGGGTCGTAGGTGAACTCGCTCACTTCTCCGGCGTCGGCAGGTTGAGCGGCCAGGAGTTCGCCGGAGCGGGGATACAGGATCTGCTCGACCGTCGCCGGTGGCCAGGCTGGAAGGTCGCGCCAGCCCTCGTTCCGACCGCTGACGAACACCTTGACCGGCATGGCGCGGCGCCGGACACCGGATCCGGCCAGATGCTCGTCGAACCAGGCGAGGGCCTCGGGGAGCAGCACGCGGGCGCCCTCGGCGCCCCCCTGAGCATGCGTCCACGGACCCATGGTGAGTCCGACATCGACGCCCCGCTCGGCCAGCCGCGCGTACCCCGCCAGCGTCTGGCGAAGAAAGCCGTCCTGCCAGCCGCCCTGAATCAACACGGGGACGTGCACCCGATCCAGCGCTTCCGTCAGGTCGGCGCGCTTCCACCATGGGTCGCCCAGATCCCGCCGGCTGACCCACTCGCGATACCAGGGCGCCTTCCCGTCCATCAGCTTTTCGGCGGCGCCGGCCAGTGGAAGCGCTGCCAGGGCCTTCTTGATACGGCCCCGGGAAGAGAGAACCGCAAGGATGCGAGGCAGGATCGGCTCCTCCTGCTTGGTCGTGGCGAACGACCATTCGAACACCGTGCTGAGCAAAAACGCTCCGCCGGTGTAGACGAATGCACCGAAGTTGTGCGGCGCGCACGCGATGACCGCGGTGGCCAGCTCTGGAGGCGGATCCCTCAGCAACGCCCACGCGGCGAAGCCGACAGAGGAAAAGCCGTGCGTGGCGAAGCGCCCGTCGAACCACGGCTGCTCGCGCATCCAACCGACGATGTCGGCCGCATCGTCGGCTTCCCGCATGTGCGGTTCGAAGGTTCCCCCCGATCCAAACGTGCCCCGCCACCGGACCAGCACGACCCGATAGCCACGGCAGGCGAACACTCCGCCCGTCATCGCCGCGCCCATCACGTTGTAGCCGTACGGGGAGCTGACGAGAATCGTTCCCGACACCGGTCCCTTCGGCTCCAAGAGATTCGCGAGCAGCTCGACGCCGTCTCTCATCGGGATCCGCACGTTGCGGGTCACGCTGTAGTCGCTCGTCGAAGCGGGCAGCCGAGCGTACTTCGTCCACAGCAGGTCGGCGAGCCGTTGCCCGAGCGTCCGATCCTTGGCTCGTTGGTTCATCTCTCTCCTCTGCACCACAACACGTGCCTGGCCATGCGCGTCTCCCGTCACCCGCCTTGTGCGCCGTCCGGCACACAGTAACACCAGCTTTCAATAATTACTGAAAGTTCGTGCTACTGCGGTACCCTTGCGACGAGATGACTGGAGGGAGCGCTGTGCGCGAAGACGAGATGGACGAGCTCGGCAAATTCGTCGAGCGCTTCGCCTCCACCCTCGCTGATGCCGGCTTCCCACGCCTCGCCGCCCGCGTCTTCGCGACGCTCCTGGCCAGCGAGAGCGGGCGGATGACCGCAGCCGAGCTCGCGGAAGGGCTGCACGCCAGCACCGGCGGGGTCTCGGGTGCCGTCCGCTACCTGACCCAGCTCCGCCTCATCCGTACGGAACGGGACCCGGGAACGCGCCGCCACGCCTACGTCGTGGACGGCTCGTGGTACGAGTCCACGTTCCTCGCGAACCCGTTCCTCGAAAGAGGCGAGGCCGACCTGCGAGAAGGCATCGCCATCCTGGGTGACTCACCGGCGGCCGACCGGCTGAACGAGACGCTCGAGCTCATCCAGTTCCTCAGGGACGAGACCCGCGCGATGATGCGCCGCTGGCATGAGCGCAAGGCGGCACTGCGAACACGGTGAACCGCCGGGACGGGCGTCACCTCGGATGAACGCGATGACCTTGTCGATGTGGCCATGGACGAGGAGGTTGCCGGGTCCGCCGTTGCGGGCGGCGTACTCCTTGGTGCGGTCTTCGCCCATGTAGCGGTCCCCGAGGAGGCATCGCAGCACAGCACGGAGAGCCGACCGGCGCGAGCGGTCGTCGGGGTGTCGTCCGCCCTGCCGAGCCCGGAGGCCCGCATCGAGATCGAGGCCATCGCCGCCATCGGGGCGAGCAGCGGCAACGGGCGCGCGTGCAGACATGAGCTCGCGGGGCACCTCGCTTGCGGGCTCTGCTGCTGATCGGCCGGCCAACCGCACGCCGCCCCCCACGACGCCGCCCGCACGGCGATCTGCGGAACATGAGGACCGCCCGAACGTTGCCTGGACCTCCCACCTTGTCCGGCGGCTCACGCAGTCGAGGCCGATCGGCCGATCGGGGTGATCGTGCGGAAACTTCTGCGCCAGGTCGCATAGATAGCCCCACCCTGGCGCGTCCTTACGGCAACAAATCGCGAGGAACGTGCATCTATCTGATAGCCGACCGAGTGCGTGCTTTGTCATCCTTTGTCAAGAAGAGCGGAGTTCTGGCGGCCGTGAAACCTCCAAATATGATCATCATGCTGCTCATCGTCACCGGGCTGGTAACGATGGGCTGCGCGGCCACCGGTTCGACACCGACGAAGGAGAGCCCGCCTACCTCCGCGGTCCGCGCGGCGTCACACCACGCCGATGAGATCGCGACCGTCTCGCCGACGTGGATCGACGGCCTGCGGGTGGTCCGCCCCAGCGGCAACGACGTGTCCTGCCCCTGGTCGATCACCTATCCGCAGGTGCCGGGCGCCGAAGCGTTCACTGCGGCGCTGCGCCGCATGGTGGAGGCCAGGCGCGCCGATTTCCGCACCCAGGCGTGCCACCAGGCCGCCCCGGAGCTCAACCTGGACTTCGCATTCCTGGTCGCCTCGGGGGACGTCATCGGGGTGCGCTACACCGAGTGGTGGCTCGGCGGCGCCGGCGACGGCCTGTCCACCACCACCCGCTGGTACGACGCCAAGACCGGCACAGTGCTGCCCGCCACCGCGCTCGTGGAGCCGGGCTCGATCGAGAGGCTCACCGCTGAGCTCGGCAAGGCCCTGTCGAGGAAGGAGGGCTTTGACCCACGAGCGTTGCGCGACGTTCTGGCCGACGGCGCCTCCCGGGCCAGCTACCTGGACGATCTGGCGTTCACCACGCGCGGGGACCTGGTGGTGACCTTCGACGAGGGCGTGACGGGGGTGGCGCCCGCCGGGCAATTGCGAGCCGTGCTGCCGGCGGCGACCGTGAGGCCGCTGCTGTCCGGCTTCGGGCGCAGGGTGCAACGACAGGTCGTGGAGCCCGAGCGGCGACTCGACCTGGACGGGCCCGTCGCCCCCACTCCCACCCTTCCGCCGGCGTCGGAGGAATCCACCGACTGCCACCGCGTCAAGTGCGTGGCCCTGACGTTCGACGACGGACCCGGGCCCCACACCCAGACGCTGCTGGCCCACCTGGCCAGGTTCCACGCCCGCGCCACGTTCTACGTCGTCGGGCAGAACGTCGCGATGAGCCCGGACGTGGTGCGCCAGACCGCCGAGGCCGGGCACGAGCTCGGCAACCACAGCTGGTCCCACCGCGACCTGACGAGGCTGACGGCGGCCCAGGTGCGCGATGATCTCCACCGCACCGATCAGGCCATCAGCAGGGCGGCGGGCGTGACGCCGGGCACCGTCCGCCCCCCGTACGGGGCTGTCAACGACGTCGTACGCACGCAGACGCCGCATCCCCTCGTGATGTGGACCGTGGACACCCTGGACTGGAAGTACCGCGACGCCGCCAGGGTGGCCCGTGCGGCCGTGTCGGGGGCCAAGCCTGCCGCGATCATCCTGTTCCACGACATCCACTCCACGACGGTGGCGGCCATCCCGAGGGTGCTGCGCACGCTGTCCACCCGCGGCTACCACTTCGTGACGGTCACCCAGTTGCGTGGTGAGGTCGCCAGGTGATCGGGGATTGCGCGGACCGGCCCGCGTTCGACGAATTCGTGGCGGCGCGCTCGCCCGCGCTCATCCGCCTGGCCTATCTGCTCACGGCCGGCGACCAGCACGCCGCCGAGGACCTGCTGCAGACCAGTCTGGCCAAGACGGCGCTCAGATGGCACAAGATCGACGACCCGGAGGCCTATCTCCGGCAGGTGATGTATCGCCAGCAGATCTCCTGGTGGCGGCGCAGGAGGGAATACGCCGTCGCCGAGCTCCCCGAGCAGGCGGGCGCTGACGCCACGTACGACGTCGAGCTCAAGATCGTGGTCCAGAAAGCGCTCGGCAAGCTCACCGCCAAACAACGCGCCGTACTCGTGCTCCGCTACTTCGAGGACCAGTCGGAGTCCACCGTGGCCGCGACCCTCGGCTGCAGCATCGGCACGGTACGCAGCACCGCCCACCGGGCCCTGGCCCGGCTCCTGCAGCTGTGCCCCGAGCTCCACGACCTGTACACCGATTCCGCGTTCACCTCCCGGAAGGACCGTTGAGATGAGCACCGACGAGCTGGTGAAAGACGTCCTCGCCGCGGTGGCCGACGATGCCAGGCTGCCGGCCGGCGTGGCGCAGGCCGCGTGGCGGCAGCGCACGCGCATGCGGATCAGGCGGGTGACCGCCACCGCGGCCGCGCTGGCCGCCGCCGTCACCGTCGGCGTGATCACGGTGCCCTCCCTCGTCCCTCGCGACGACCCCCAGGTCGCCACCGGCCAGATCGAAGGCGACATCGCGGCCGATCCCGGCCGCTCCACGCCGGTGGAACGAGTCGCCGCCGGGCGCGTCACGCTCACCGCGTACGCCGTTTGCGAGCCGAGTTGCTCCTGGTATCTCCTCACCCACGCGGGCACGGGCGGCTACACGGGGGCGCGCTGGGGATGGGTCGACGTGGCGCCCTCGGGCCGGACGGCCGCGGTGCTGGAAGAGACGCTGCCCGCCCGCCGGATCGGCCTGGTGGACACCTCCGCCGCCAGCTTGCGGCGCTGGATCGACCTCGGCCGTGCGGTGGCGGGGAGCGTCGCCTGGTCGCCGGACGGGAAGCAACTCCTCGTCACCACGTACGACCACGTCCCCGGCCTGCTCGCCGATCCCGCCGGAGAACCGGACGCACGACAGGTCAGGACCGGCTTCGCCATCGTGGACGTGGAGAGCGGCAAGGCCACCTTCCACGACCTGCCCGGCGACCCGGGCTCCACCGGCCTGCGCGATGATCTCTCCTGGAGCCGCGACGGCTCGCTGATCTGGGAGGACACCGGCGCCCGGCAGAAACCCCGCGAGTACTACGACCTCACCGGACGCCCTCGCCCCGGCCCCGCCCAGGAGTCCGAGAGCGACCAGCCCGCAGGGCTGTCCCCCGACGGCCGCCGCCTGGCCATGGGCGGAAGGAGCGGCTCGGCCCCCTTCGTCGTGGACGTCGGTTCCGGCGACACCACCCTGCTGAAGCCACCGGGTGATCATGTCATCCTGCGGTCGCTGGCCTGGGCCGACGACACGCATCTGATCGCCTGGGCCCAGGACCGCGCGACCGCGGACAGCAACAAGTCCCGCTACCGCCTGGTGCTGGTCGACGTTGCGGGCAAGCAGGAGGTCACCCCGCTCACCGGCTGGACCGGCGCCCGCAGCCGTCCCAACTGGATGCCAGTCCTCACCACCACACCGTGATCCGCGGCGGGCGCCGGGCCAGCCCCTTCTGGGGTGCCGGCTGAGCGCGAGGCCCAGGGAGGTCGCATCCGGCGGGTTCGGACAGCCGGGAGTCAAGGGGAAGCGCGCTCTGGGCGCTGTCAAACTCGCCCACATGCTGCGTCAGTCGTCGTCGGCCAAGCCAGCGGGATGTTCTCCTTCTTACGACCTGAGATTGACGGATAGCGAGACTGTAACTACGTTGGTTGCAGATGGCGGAGGTTGACCGAAGGGTGAGAGCAGTGAGCCTCAGCAGCAGGAGTGCGGTCGCGATTCATGCGCTCACGATGTTGGGCCGCTGGGATCACTCCCTGACCTCGACCGAGATCGCCGAGAGTCTGGCGAGCAATCCAGTGCTCGTGCGACGCATCCTCGGCAGCCTGCGGGACGCGGGTCTGGTGTGGTCGACGGAAGGTCGCGGGGGCGGATGGTCGCTCGCTCGTCCCGCTCGCGAGATCACGCTCTACGACGCGTATGTCGCCGTAGAGGCAGGGCCGATCCTGTCGCGGCACGCCCATCCACCCAGCGACGCGTGCGAGGTCGGTCGCCACATGCAGGCCCTCCTTGAGGCGGAGTTCCGGGACGCCGAACAGGCCATGCAGGAGCGACTGGGCCGGACGACCATCGCCCACCTGGTCCATCAGGTGCTGACCAAAGAGCGCGAACCGGCGACACGGCACCGCTAGCCGGATAACGGCGGAGACGACGTCTCCGCCGTTTCTCTTGGCCTTAACTGTAACCAATCTGGTGGCAGTAACTGTCACGCGGAGGGACACTGAATGACCACCACATCAATCAGAACAGGACGGACCGGTTCTGCGCTGGCACTGCTGGCTGTGTTGATGCCGGCGATGCTCGCCACGGTCATCGCCAGCGACATGGTCAATCTGATGCTCCCCTCGATCGGCGAGGAGTTCGGGGCTTCAGAGGCCGAGCTCGCCTGGGTTGTCACCGGTTTCCTGCTGATGTTCTCGGTCGGCATCCCGTTCTACGGCCGCATCTCTGACCGGGTCAGCCTGCGGCGCCTGTTCTGCTTCGCTTTGGTGACTTACGCCGCGGGGAGCCTGATCTCCGCGCTTGCGCCGGGGCTCCCGGTGCTCGTGCTCGGACGGATCGTGATGGGGGTGGGCGCGGCTGGGTTGCCCGTGCTGTCGATCATCGCCGTCACCAGGCTGATGCCTGAGGACAAGCGGGGCATGGGGATCGGCGTCGTGTCCGCGGCCACAGGGATCGGTACCGCCGCAGGACCGGCCATCGGTGGGGGGATCGGCCAGTTCCTCGGCTGGCCCGCGCTGTTCTGGATGATGCTCGTGGTCTCGCTGGCGCTGGTTCCTGCGGCGTGGCGCGTGCTCCCAGGCGAGCGCCCGGCCGGCGCGGGCCGCTTTGATCTTCCGGGTGGCATCCTGCTCGGGCTCGGCGCCGGGCTGATCTTGTTCGGGATCACCCAGGCACAGGTCGCCGGTGTCGCGACCCCGTCGTCCTGGGTCAGCCTCGTGGTGGCCGTGGTGGCGTTCGTGCTGTTCGGGTGGCGCACGGTACGCCTCGCGGATCCGTTCGTCCCGCCCACGCTGTTCGCCGGCCCGGTCTACCGGGCCGCGGTCGTCGTCGCGTTCCTGGCCATGGTCGTCAATCTGGGTGGCATGGTGTTCGTACCGCTGCTCGTGGTCGACGTCAACGGTCTCGAGCCGGGCGCGGGTGCCCTGGTGATGGTCCCGGCCGGAGTTGCGGTCGCCGTTCTGTCGCCGTTGATCGGTCGCCTCGCCGACCGCATCGCCACCCGGCTGCTCGTGCTGCCTGGGCTGGTGGCCATGGGACTGTTCTCCCTGTTCCTCTCAACCTTCGCGGGCGGCAGTTCGGCGATCCCCGCGGGGCTCGGGATCCTCGGGCTCAGTGTCGGTTTCTTCTTCGTGTTGACCCCGATCATCAGCGCGGCTGCGCGTGCGCTTCCGCCCGACCAGGCCGGGGCCGGGCTCGGAATCCTGCAAGGAGCCCAGTTCCTCGGCGCCGGCACCGGTCCCGCGCTCCTCGGCGTGCTGGTGACCGCGCGGCAGCAAACCGGCGCCGATGCCTTCAACCCCCTCCATGCCGGGCAAGACGGTGCTGCCTATTCCGATGCCTTTCTGGCCATGGCCGTGATCGTCGTCCTTGCCGTGTTTGCCGCCTTCAGGATGCGTCCGGCAGCGACATCGTCCCACCCCGATTCCCAGTCAGTTTGAGGAGGATTGCGGTGCGAACGATCGTCGTGTCAGGAGGCACATCAGGCATCCGGGAGGGGCTCGCACACGCCCACCTCGACCGGGGCGATCAGGTGGTCGTCATCGGCTCCGATCCAGCGAAGGGGACGAAGCTTCTCACCACCGCGCAGACGAAGGACGCCGGTGACCGGGTCTTCTTCCTCTGTCCAGACCTGAGCCTGGTCAGCGAGAACCAACGCGTCATTGAAGAGATCGGAACACGGTTCGCGCAAGTGGACGCGCTCGTGCTGTGCGCGCGCTACTTCACACCGCCGGCCGACTCCCTGAGCGCCTTCGTGGAGGGCAGGCGCATCAGCCTCATGCACCCATCCTTCGACAAGCAAGCCGCAGCACGTCTGGACGCCCTCACCCGAGCGCTGCTGCAGCAACATGAGCGCCAGAGCATGGCCAGACTTGAACGAGGCGTGGAGCATCGCCGCGCCCTGGGAGCATGAGCCCATCGCGCCACGTCCCAAGATCAGCGACAGAACACGATCCGGCCGACCGCACGCCCGGTCCCGGTGCCGAGCCGGGCACATCTCGACGAACAACAGGTCGGACGCGGTCGCCGAGTTCCGCTACGCCCGGGCCTGCCGCGGCTGACGTGGCGCCGGGAACAAGGCGCGGAAGTTGTGGACCAGCAGGTTCGTGTCCCCTGTACGCCAGGCCACATCCAGCGTGACGACCCGGGCCGGTGGTGAAAGCGGGCGGAAGACCACGTCCCCGCGCCGCAGCCGGGCCACCGACTCGGGCACGATGGACACACCGATCCCCGCCGCCACCAGCCCCACGATGGTCTGCATCTGCACCGCCTCCTGCACGATCATCGGCTCGAACCCGGCCGCCAGCGCGATGGAGGTGATCCGGTCGTACAGAGCGGGTCCATACCGCCTCGGGAACATGACGAACGGCTCCCTGGCCAGCGCGGCGGCCGGGAGCGTCCCACCCGCGGCAAGCGGGTGGCCGGCCGGCATAGCGGCGAGCAGCAGTTCGCGGGCCACGGTGCGCGTGGTCAGCACCTCGGCGACGGGGCCGGCGAGCGGAGCGTGCAGGAGACCCACGTCGAGCAGACCTTGCCGCAACTCCTCAGCCTGTTGCGCGGTGGGCAGCTCGCGTAGCTCGACCTGGACGCCCGGATAGCGGGCGCGGAAGCGGCGCAGCACTCTCGGCAGCGTGATGTTCGTGGCCGACCCGACGAACCCGATCACCAGCCGCCCCGCCTCTCCTCTGCCCACCCGGCGGGCCGATTCAGCGGCGAGGGCGGCATGGGCCAGGCTCATGCGGGCCTCGGCGACGAATGCCTCTCCCGCGGGCGTGAGGCGTACCTGCCTGGTCGTGCGCTCGAACAGGCGCACCCCCAGCTCCTCCTCCAGCTTGCCGATCTGCTGGCTGAACGGCGGCTGCCGCACGCCCTCCCGGAGCGCTGCCCGGCCGAAGTTCAGCTCTTCGGCGAGCGCGACCGCGTAGCGCAGCTGCTGCAGATTCATATGCCATCGATATTAATCGACCCTCAAATCGCTCTGTATGCCCCGTAATCGGCTCGGGCGGCGAGGGTGGCCTCATGATGAAGTCGACGATTGCCGGGCTTGCTCTCCTTGGTGCGCTCCACCATGGCTGGGAGGACTTCACGACAGAGCGGCCTCTGTACGTGTCGGGGACGGTGACAGAGGTCCAGTGGGGCAACCCGCACCCGGAGATCCACCTGCGGGTGACGGCCCCCGTGCGGCTGCCGCCCGGGTTGGCCGAGCGTGCCATTCCCGCCGAGCTGGAGGAGCTCGAAGGACGGGACGTGCTGCGGCGCACCCAGGCGTACGACGGCCAGGACGACGAGGTGGTGCTGATCCTCGCCCCAGTGGAACGGCTGACGGCCTGGGGCATGCCGGACCGGGTGAACCAGGGCGAGCGGCTCGAGGCAGTGGGGTACACCCATCGCGAGCATGCGGAGGAGTTCCGCCCGGAGCTCCTGATCAGGCAGGACGGGCGGGCGATCAGGCAGCGCTCGGTGCCTCTGCCGGAAGGCTCTCCCCCAGCCTCTCCCGGCTCCGAGACCGGACCCACGGCCGGCGACCACGGCAGCGGCGCCCTGCCAACCGGCTCCGACATCGGCAGCGGTGCCGGACCATTGCCCTGGCTCGTCGCAGGCGTCCTCGTGGCCGCCGGTACCGCGGTGGCGGTAGCGCGCATCAGGAGAAAGGGCGGCAACAGGATATGAGACCGCTCCCCCTCAGCGAGACGAACGTGCTCATGTGGCTGGAGGCAACCTGGGTCGCGGAGTTCGTCAGGGTGACCCCGTGGATCTACTCCTCCTTGGAGATCATGCACCTGCTGGGGCTGGCACTGTTGGTCGGCCCTGCCGCGCTGTTCGACCTGCGGCTGCTCGGCGCAGGACGGGACGCGATGTCGGTGCCGACGGCGGCGCGGCGCCTGCTGCCGGTGGCCCGCGCCGGGTTCGCCGCCGCAGCAGTGTCCGGGACGGCGATGTTCACGTCGGGCGCCAGGGAGATCGCGGACACCGGCGCCGCGCCGGTCAAATTGATCCTGCTCGTGGTGGCCGGGCTCAACGTCGCGGTGTTCCACCTCGGCGTCTATCGCCGCGTGGGCGCATGGGACGCCCACCGCCGCCCACCGGCGGCAGCCAGGGCCGCGGGCGCCATCTCACTCCTCACGTGGGCAGGGGTCGTCGCCTGCGGGCGACTGATCGCCTACACCTGACCGGCCCGCCCACGCTGGGACAGGCGTTCGCCAAGTACGGCCGCAGACGATGCACACACTCAGCGTGCTGGACCCGATCGATTCCAGTTCCCCGCCGGGCCATGCTCACTGCTTGGCCGCTACGCGATCGCCTCCTCGGCAGCGGAGCCAGGGCCGGCCGGGTAAATCAGCGGCGGACGATGATTTCCATGAGCCGTTCCGGCGTACGCAGCGGCAGATAATGATCAGCCGCAGCCACGAGCTCCAGGTCCGCACCGGGAATGCCCCCGGCGAGACGGCGAGCGATCACGCCGATCTCCGAGTGATCGTGATCGCCGACGACGACCGTCGTGGGCACCGTGACCCGCTCAAGGAGCTCAACGGCGCCTACCTCCGAGAAGCGGACGTGGCCCTTCTCGGCGGCCGCCCGAACCTTGGCGTTCTGAGTCACCATCCCCACGATTGCCGCGTATCCCGGCGCCCGGTCACCCAGCGAGGCCCACACCGCGAGCTCCATCTCCGCCAGGCGGTCGGCATCGTTCCCGCGGTCCGCCGCCGTGTAGGCGTCCAACTCGGGTGACTGCGGCCAGTCGTGGCCACTGGCCGACGCCGCGACGAGGATCAACGATCGCACCCGTCCCGGATGCTCCAAGGCGAAATCGAGCGCGACCTCGCCGCCCATGCTCAACCCAACCAGTGCCGCGCGCTCAATGCCAAAGTGGTCGAGGACCGCGAGCAGGTCATCCTCGTAGCGGAACGGCGCGGTCGGCAGCGTCGAACGGCCCAGACCTCGCGCGTCGTACCGGATCGCGGTGCGGTGGAGCGCAAGTTCAGGGAAAACACCGTCCCACAGGCGGCTGTCATGCACAGAGCCGTGAAGCAGGACCACGGGTGCTCCGTTGCCGGCCCTCTCGGCCCACAGACGGCCGCCACCGGAGACAGGGATGTACTCAATCGTCACAGGACCGATTCGATCACACTCGGCCTGCTCCACCTCGAACGGCCCTCCCCGACAGCCAGCGTGAAACCGTCCGTGACCACCCCGTCGCCGATCATGCATTCCAACTCTGCCCGCGAGAACCACTGGCAGCGCACATGCCCGTCGCGCAGTTGAGCCGTCCCAAGTGACGCATATTGCCAGCCGTGAAGCCGGTCCCCTCAGCCAACCAGCCGCTTGCCCGGCGGGAGGTAATAACCCCGCCGGGCAACACGGACGCTACGGCCACGCCGGATTCTCCGGCAACCCGCTCAGGACGCCGGAGTGAGGACCTTCGCCTCGTGCTTCGGCTCGGCCGGCTTGCGCCGCATCCGCTCCTTGGCCCGCTCCACCATCGTGTACAGCGTCGGCACAAGCACCAGCGTGAGCAGAGTCGAGCTGATCAGACCACCGATCACCACGATCGCCAGCGGCTGCGAAATGAACCCGCCCGAACCGGTCACCCCCAGCGCCATCGGCGTCAGCGCGCAGATCGTGGCCACCGCCGTCATCAAGATCGGCCGCAACCTGCGCCGGCCACCCTCGATGACCGCCTCCACCACACCCATGCCCTGCTCGCGATACTGGTTGATCAAGTCGATCAGCACGATCGCGTTCGTCACCACGATCCCGATCAGCATCAGCATGCCGATCAGCGCCGGCACACCCATCGCCGTGTCGGTCGCCACCAGCAGCCCGATCGCACCCGTCGCCGCGAACGGAATCGACACCAGCAAGATCAGCGGCTGCACGAAACTGCGGAACGTCGCCACCATGATCAGGAAGACGATCGCGATCGCCGCCAGCATCGCCATCCCCAGATCGGAGAACGCATCCGCCTGGTCCGCCGACGCGCCACCGATCTCATAGGTGGCGCCCGAAGCCAGCGCCACCCCGTCCAGCTTCGCCGTCAGCGACTGCGTCACACTACCCAGGTTCCCCGCGTCGGCCACCTTGCCCGACACCGTCGCCGAACGCTCACCATCGATCCGCGTCACCTGCGTCGGCCCAGCCACCTCCCGCACGTCCGCCACCGACGACAGCTTCACCAGACCACCCGCCGTCGCCAGCTTCAGATCCTCGACCGCCTTGATGTCGTCCGGCGCGTCCGCGCCACGCAACACCAGATCGCTGACACGGCCGTCCAAGGTGATCTGGCCCAGCGGCGCACCGCGGAACGCCTGCGCCACCGCCTGCCCCACCTGCGCCTCACTCAGCCCCTGCTCGGCCGCCTCCTCCCGATCCACCACAACCTCGACCCGCGGCGCGCTGGCCTCCAGGTTGGACGACACATCACGCAGCCCCGACACCTCACCCATCGCGGCCTTGACCGTGTCAGCCGCCGCGCGCAGCGTCTCAGCGTCGGGCGCCTGCACGACCACGTCAATCGTGTCGGAGGAGAACCCGCCCCCACCGGCGCCGCCCACCGTGACCTCGCCGACACCCGACAACTCATCGATCCGCCGGGTCAGCTCCTGCTGCACCTTGTCCGCATCGGCCCCCTCCTTGATCGTCACCGAGTACGACGCCCGATCCGCGCCACCACCGACCGCACCACCCTGCATGGCGTTGCCGCCACCCACGTTCACCTGGTACGTCTCCACGCCATCGGCGCCCTTCAGCACGCCCTCCACCTTCTGGGCGGCCTTGTCGGTCGTCGCCAGATCCGCGCCGACCGGCATCTTCTGCGACAAGGAGATCGTGTTCTGACCCGAGGAATCCAGGAAGTTCGTCTGCAAGCTGCCCGCCAGCCCCAGCGTGGCCACGAACACCGCCACCCCGATCAGCACCGTCGTCAGCTTGAACCGCGTCGCGAACCGCAGCACCGGCAGATAGGCCCGCTGCAACGGCGAGCGCAACTCCTTGGCCTCGGCCTCCTCACGCTGCTTGCGCGCCTGCTCCGGCGTCAGCTCCGGCGTCTTCAAGAACCAGTACGCCAACACCGGCACCACCGTCAGCGACACCACCAGCGAAGCCAGCAAAGCCACCGCCACCGTCACCGAGAACGGGCCGAACAGCTCACCCACCATGCCGCCCACGATCGCGATCGGCGCGAACACCGCCACCGTCGTCAACGTCGAGGCCGTCACCGCACCCGACACCTCACGCACCGCCGCCAGGATCGCCTGCAACCTGGCCTCGCCATAGCCGAGATGCCGCTTGATGTTCTCCAGCACCACGATCGAGTCGTCCACCACCCGGCCCACCGCGATCGTCAGCGCGCCCAGCGTCAGCATGTTCAGCGAATAGTCACCCGCCCACAACGCGATCAACGCGATCACCACCGACAACGGGATCGACACCGCCGTCACCAGCGTCGAACGCACCGACAGCAGGAACACCAAGATGACCAGCACCGCGAACGCCAGCCCCAGCAGGCCCTCGGTCGTCAGGCTCCGGATCGACTCCTCCACATACGGCGCCTGGTCGAACACCACCGACACCGCCGTGTCCGAGCCGTCGCCCAGCGCCTTGGTCAGGTCCGGCAACTTCGCGCGGATTTCATGCGAGATCGACACCGCGTTGCCGTCCGGCACCATCGTCACCGACACACCCAGACTCGACCGGCCATCCGTACGGGTGATCGTCGTCGCGTCCGCCAGCCCCTGCTTGATCTCCGCGACGTCGCCCAGCTTGACCGGCTTGAGCGGCTTCGGCTGGACCTGCTGCTGCGCGAGCGCCGCCTGCCCCGGCTGCCCCTGGGCGGGCCGCGCCGTCTGCCCGGTCTGCCCGGTCGGGGGCCGCGCCTGCGACTGGCCCGGCTGCTGGGTGGCACCCGCCGGCTGCGCCGGAGTCAGATACAGGTCCTTCAGCTTGGCCACCGAGTCGACCCGCGCACCCACCTGCACCGTCAAAGACTTGCCGTCAGAGGTCAGCGTGCCCGCCGGGATCGGCGTGCCGTTCGCCTTCAGCACATCGGGGATCTGCGACGCCGACACCCCCGCCGCCGCCATCTTCTTCGCGTCCGGCTCGATCGTCACAACCTCGTCACGAGTGCCCGTGACCTGCGCCTCCCGTACGCCCTCCACGCCCTGCAGCTCCGGCACCACGATCCGGCGCAGCTTGTCGGCCATCGCCCGCTCGTCACCGCCGTCACCCACCGCCAGCACCACCACCGGGATGTCGTCGGTGTTGCCCGCCACCACCTGCGGATCCACCCCATCCGGAAGGGTGACCCGGCTGATGGCCTGCTGCATCTTGTTCAGCGACGACTCGACGTCGGTGCCGTACTCGAAGGCCACCTGGATCTGTGCCAGGCCCTCCTTCGACGTCGAGGTCATCTGCTCCATCCCGGCCAGCCCCTGGAAGGAGTCCTCGATCGGCTTGGTGACCTGGTCCTCGACGATCTCCGGCGAGGCGCCCGGGAACGACGCGACCACGAACGCGCCGGGAAAGCTCAAAGACGGCAGCAACTGCTGTTTCAACTGCGGAATCGTGAACGCGCCGAACGCGCTGAGCACGACCGCGACCAAAATCACAAGGCTGCGGTTGACCAGGCTCAACCGGGCGAATGCGGTCATAGGCGTCCCCTCCAAGAGTTCGCCCCAGACTAACACTTCGCCTTGTACGAATATTTAGACAGATTGAGCTTTCCTGATAACCTTCTCAGGAAGCGAGAGGTGAGTGTGAGCGACGAACGCGAAGACCTGATCCGCCGGATCAGCGAAACACAGCGTGGCCTGGGACGACTGTTCGCCCAGCACCAATCCCCCCTGTTCTCCTCCAACCTCACCATGCGACAGCTCCACGTCGTCATGCTCCTGTCCCTCAACGGCTCCGCCTCAGGACAGGAGCTCGCCCACCACCTCGGCGTCGGCCTCGGCACCGTCACCGGCCTCGTCGACCGCCTCATCGCGCACGGCCTGGCCACCCGCCACGAGGACCCCCACGACCGCCGCGTCCGCCGCATCGAGCTCTCCCCGGCCGGCACCGCCCTGGTCGAGGAGCTGCAGAGCGCCGGCTTCGAGCACTTCCGCCGCATCCTCGACCACCTCGACACCGAGACCCTGCGCTCCCTCGACCACATCAGCCGCACCATGCGCGCTGTCGCTGACAAGCTCTATAACGAGTAAGAAAGTGGCGCCGAACAGCCCCGGCGCCTTTACATTGTAGATTCCGTAGCCAGCCGGGACAGCACCTCCGGCAGGTCCCCCTCGTGCATCACCGTCAGCCGCCGCGTCGCCCGCGTCACCGCCACGTACAGGTCCTGGCCGCCCATCGGCGACTGCGCCAGGATGCCCGCCGGATCCACCACCACGACCGCGTCGAACTCCAGCCCCTTGGCCTGCCCCACCGTCAGCGCCACCACCGGCGCGTCCAGATCCCCGCCAGGCAGCAGCGCGGACACCTCCGCGTGGCGGGCGTCGGAGGAGACCACGCCCACCCGGCCCTCGCCGATCGCGGCCAGTTCCGCCGCCACCAGGTCAGGAAGACCGGACAACGGCAGGCGGACCGCGCGCGGCCGGGTGCCGCCCTCGCGTACCGACTCCGGCGGCTCCTGGTCCGGCGCGAAGCTCCGCAACACGTCCGCGGCCACCGCCATGATCTCCACCGGCGTGCGGTAGTTGACCAGCAGCCGCTCCTCGCGCCAGCGCCCCGCCAGGTGCGGGTCAAGCACCTCACCCCACGAGCGCGCGCCCGCCGCCGACCCCGTCTGCGCCAGGTCGCCCACCACGGTCAGCGACTTCGCCGGCACCCGCCGCATGATCATCCGCCAGGCCATCGGCGACAGCTCCTGCGCCTCGTCCACGATCACATGCCCGTACGCCCACGTCCGCTCCGCCGCCGCCCGGTCGGCCGTCGTCAGGCCCGGCCCGTCGTCGGCGTGCCACTCGGCCAGCACGTCGGCCCGGTCGAAGATGCCTGCCTCAAGCACCCCTGTCACCTGCAGCACCTCCTTCGCGTACAGCTCCTGCGAAGCCTGCTCCTGCGCGGCGTTTCTCGCCGCCACCCGGCGGGCGGAGTCGTCCTCGCCCAGCAGTTCGGCCGCCTCGTCCAGCAGCGGCACGTCCCCGACCGTCCACCCGGCCGCCGCAGGGCGCAGCAGCTCCTGCCACTCCATCCCCGACGGCGCCACCGCCCACAGCGTGTCGAACGACGACAGCAGCTCCGAGATCAGCCGCTGCGGCGTCAGCTCCGGCCACAACTCATCCAGCGCCCGCCGCACCGCCGGCTCGCCCCACAGCCGTTGCGAGGCCAGCTCCACATCCAGCTCGTCCAGGTCGCCCTCCAGGTCGAGCGGCTGCGACAGCTCCGGCTCGCCCTCGATGACCAGCTCCTCGATGTGCAGCGACTCCTCCAGCGCCCGCGCCTCGGCCCTGGCCAGCTCCTTGAGCATCTCGGTGACGTACAGCTTGCGGGACATGTTGTGCGGCAGCCGCACCGCCCGCGCCCGGTCACGCAGCCGCATGCACGTCTCCCGCGGGACCCGCAGGTTCAGCCCGTCCAGCTCGACCACCAGGTCGCCCTGCGGCACCCCCTGGCGCAGCGCCAGCGCGCGGGCGACCACCTCGGCCATCCGGACGTCGCCCTTGACCACCGCCGCCGCCGGAGTGTCGGCCGCGCTCACCCGTACCCCGGGGAACATCTCCCCCACCGTGGTCATGACGACCTGCGTCTCCCCCAGCGCCGGCAGCACCTGGCTGATGTAGCGCAGGAACATCGGGTTGGGGCCCACCACCAGCACGCCGCGCCGCTCGAGCGTGTCACGGTGGGTGTAGAGCAGGTACGCCGCCCGGTGCAGCGCCGCCACCGTCTTGCCGGTGCCCGGCCCGCCCTGCACCACCAGCGCCCCCTGCAGCGCGGAGCGGATGACCCGGTCCTGCTCGGTCTGGATGGTGGCCACCACGTCACCCATCCGGCCCGTCCTGCCCCGCCGCAGCGCCGCCAGCAGCGCCGCCTCGCCCACGAGCGTGCGCCGGTCGCCGTCGCTCATCCGCTCCAGGTCGAACACCTCGTCGTCGATGCCGACCACCGTGCGGTCCTTGAGATGCAGGTGCCTGCGGCGCACCAGCCCGCCCGGATCGGTGGCCGTGGCCACGTAGAACGGCCGCGCGGCAGGGGCCCGCCAGTCGATCAGGACCGACTCGTGCTGCTCGTCGCGCAGCCCGATCCTGCCGACGTACGTGCCGGCGCCCGATGCGTCGTCGATGCGGCCGAAGCACAGGCCGCGCTCGACCGCGTTCAGCTGGGCCAGCCTCCTGGCCTGCGCCGCGGCCATCGCCTCGCGCTCCACCATCGCCTGACGGGTGCCGCCTGCCCTGGCGTACGCCTCGCGCAGCGCCGCCTGCGCCCGCTCCCTGGCGACGTCGAGCCTGCCGTACAGCCACGACACAGTGCTCTGTTCCCTGTCAAGGGCTTCCGCGAGACCATCTTGACGATTAGCCATTGGCTGGTATACTCCTAACCGGAAGGGGTGTGGAGCTCTCGTTTCTAAAATGGAGCATTCGAGCTTAACCCCGCGCGAGACCGCGCGCAAACGATTCAGCTCATCGGCGTCTTCGAATGCTGCCCCGAGATTGAGCCGCCCTCTTCGCACCGTCCCATACAGGTCTGCAGGCGTCGCGGGCACACCTTCACCCCGCTCTTCGAGAGCCAGGCGTACAGCGTTTGACACCTTTTACGGCTAACCGCTATCTATTGGCTAACCGTTAGGGAGGTGGAGTGCAAGACGCAGTGCTGGCGATGCTCGCCAAAGAACCCTCACACGGGTACGACCTACGCGCCCGCCTGCAGGAGAGCCTCGGCCCACTCGGCGAGTCGATGAACCCCGGTCAGATCTATGTGACATTGGCCCGGCTGGAAAAAGCCGGCCTCGTGGTCTGCGAGCCGGCGGCCGGCCTGCCCGAGCGGCCGGAGCGCAAGGTCTACGCGCTGACACCGGCCGGGCAGCAACGGGTGACCGCCTGGCTGGCCGAGGTGGGCTGGCCGAAACCGGACCTGGCGGAGTTCCATCTCAAGCTCGTCGCGGCGGACGCGACCCGGCTGGCCGACCCGGTCGAACTCGTGGCGGCCCAGCGCCGTGAGCTGCTGCGCCGCCTGCGTGAGGCGCAGCAGGCGGCGCTGGCCGAGCCGGCGGGATCGGGCGCCGGCCTGCTGCTGGAAGGGGTCATGCTGCGGTTGCAGGCGGACCTGCGCTGGCTGGCTGCCTGTGAACGGGCCTGGTCCAAGGGCGATCACGAAGCCGAGGGTGGATGAACGTGTCAAGTGCCGTGGTCCGGGCCTGCGGCCTGATGAAGACGCATGGCCAGGGGCAGAGCCGGGTCCGCGCGGTGGACGAGGTCGACCTGGAGGTGCCCCAGGGACAGATGCTGGCGGTGATGGGGCCAAGCGGCTGCGGGAAATCCACTCTGCTGCACCTGCTGGGCGGCCTGGAGCGGCCTACCGATGGACAGGTGTGGGTGGCCGGGCGGCGCATCGACACGCTGAGCGAGCGAGCTCTGGCGCGCATGCGGCGCCGGTCGGTGGGATTCATCTTCCAGGCCTTCCACCTGGTGGAGGAGTTGTCGGCGGCCGAGAACGTGGAGCTGCCCGCGCTGCTGGCCGGGCGCTCGCCCCGCCAGGCCAGGCGGCGCGCGAGGCTGCTGCTGGAACGGGTCGGGCTCGCCGAGCGCGCCCGGCACCTGCCGTCGCAACTGTCGGGAGGGCAGCGACAGCGGGTCGCCGTCGCCCGCGCGCTGGTCAACGACCCGCTGGTCGTCATGGCCGACGAGCCGACCGGCAACCTCGACACCGCGGCGACCCTCGACGTGCTGAGGATCTTCGAAGAGCTGCGTACGGCGGGACAGACGCTCGTGATCGTCACCCACGACGAGCGGGTCGCGGCCACCGCGGACCGGCTGATCTCGATGCGCGACGGGATGTTCGTCGACGACACCCGGCTGGCCGGCTCCCACCCGCGCGGGCTCGGCGGGCTGATCGGGCTGGAGGGCTGAACGTCATGGGCTCCATCGTGCTCGTCGTGCGCCTGGTGCTGGCTGACGTGCGCCGCCACCAGGTCCAAGCCGCGATGCTCCTGCTCGCGGTCGCCGTGGCCACCGCCACGATGGCATTGGGCCTGTCCCTGCGCGGCGTGAGCGACGCGCTGTACGAGCAGACCCGCGCGGCCACCGCCGGGCCGGACGTGGTGGCACTGTCCGGCGACACGGGCCCCGCCGTGACCGCGGCCCTGGCCTCGCTGGCGGACGACCCCGAAGTGATCGCCCACCATGGCCCCTATCGCGTCGTCTACGCCGACCTCACCACGCGCGACTCCACCTCGTCCCCCGTGGTGGTGCACGGCTTCGCCGACAAGCCCGGCACGGTCAACCGGCCGCTCGTGACCTCTGGTCATTGGGTCCGGCCTGGCGGCACGGTCCTCGAACGCGGCTTCGCCACCGCGCTCGGCATCAGCGTCGGCGACCACGTCACCATCGCCGGCCTGCCGTACCCCGTCGTCGGGATCGCCGTGACCGCGGCCACCTCCATCTACCCCTGGGCGGCGCAGATCGGCCCCGGCGGCGGCCCCAGCGACTACACCGGCCTGGCCTGGATGACCCGATCAGATGCCCGGACACTGGCGTCGTCCCAAGATCTCCCGGTTACCTCGGCCGTGGACCTCAAGCTGCGCGACCCCGCCGCCACCGAGGCCTTCCGCGAGGCCCACCGCGTCTCCCCCATCAGGATCAACTTCCACTCCTGGCAGTTCACCGCCAAACAGGACATGGTCATCCTCAGGAACAGCCAGCCGATCCTGGTCGTCGGCAGCTGGCTGCTCAGCTTCCTGGCCATCACCGGAGTGGCGGCGCTGGCCGCCGGACGCGCCGTCGAGCAGACGCGCCGGGCCGGGCTGCTCAAGGCCGTCGGCGCCGCCCCCGCTCTGATCGCCACCGTCCTGCTCACCGAGTACCTGGCGCTGGCGCTGGCCGGCGACGCGCTGGGGCTGGTGATCGCCCGCCTGACCGTGCCCGCCATCGCCAGCCCCACCGCCAGCCGGATCGGCGACGCGGCCGGTCTCACCGGCGCCATCGTCGCCGCGGCGACCGTACTCGCCGTGGCGGTGGCGGTGCTGTCCTCGCTGCGTCCCACGCTGCGGGCCATGCGTACGGCGACCGTCACGGCGCTGACCGCCACCGCGCACCAGCCCCGACACCGGCCCTGGCTCACCGCGCTGTCCGCGCTGCTGCCCACACCGCTTCTGCTCGGGCTGCGGCTGACCGCCCGCCGGCCGGGCCGCGCCGTGCTGCAGGCGTGCTCCACCGCCACCACAGTGGTCGCGATCATCGCCCTGCTGACGCTCTACGTCCAGCCGGAGCGGGGCTACGGCCTGGACGGCTCCTCCGCCCTGCCCAACCTGCGGGGCGAGCACGACCGCCGGCTGATGCTCGCCGTCACCATCCTGCTGATCGCACTCGCCGTCGTGAACACCATCACGTTCACCTGGACCACCGCCATGGAGGCCAGGGCGAACATGGCCGTCGCACGTACGCTCGGCGCCACCCCCGGGCAGATCTCCGCGGGACTGTCCGCCGCCCAGCTCCTGCCCGCCCTGCCCGGCGCCATCGCCGGCATCCCCATGGGCATCGCCTTGTGCTGGTTCTTCAGCGTCAGGAACACGGCCGCACCGCCCTTCGCCTGGATGCTCGCCGCCGCACTAGCGATCCTCCTGGCAACAGCGGCACTCACCGCCCTACCGGCACGCCTGGCGGCCCGGCGGCCCGTCGCGCAGACCCTCAGCGCCGAAACGGCCTGACAGGCTCAGGCAGCACGATGTGCCGGAAGCCGGCCGGTGTGTCGTCCGCGGTCATGACGGCATGCCGGTCGGATTGCTGGCAAGCACACAGGCGACGGGCGGGTCGAGCTCGAGGGTCTCGACCCGGAGATGGGTGAAGCCGGCCTGGGTGAGCAGGTCTTGGAGCTCTTGGGCGGCTCGGACCGTGGTGTCCCGGGTGGCGCCGGGGCAGCGGGGCTGGCTGACGAGCGCAATGCGCCCCGCGGGGCGGAGCAGGCTGCGCAGCTCGCGAAGCCGCTCCACCGGGTCGGGCCAGAACCCCGCGGAGTTGACGGCGAGGATGGCATCGAGCGGATCTCCGAAGCTCGGCAACTGCTCCACGGAGGCGCACGTGAGGTGCACGCGGCGGGCGCGGACGGCGGCGGCGTTGCGGCGGGCGGCCCGCCGGACCATGGCCTGCGAGTGGTCGACGCCGAAGACGTGGCCCCGGGTGGCGCGGCGGGCGAACTCGGCGATGGCGACGCCGGGACCGAAGCCGATCTCGAGCACCCGGTCGGTGGGCTGCACGTCCAGCAACGACACCGCCCAGATGTTGCGCTTCCGGTTGGAGGGGCGATGAGCGAACATCCAGCCGTTCGCCCACCCGACGAAGCCCCGGGGTTGGTGCGCCTGGCTCACCAAGTATCTGAGCGCGCGCTGCTTGAGAGATGTACCTGCTGTCTGCATGATCGCCAGTCAACGGCTTCAAGTATGCTTGAAGTCAAATGGATGAGCAGTTGACGATCGGTGAGCTGGCGAGCCGCACGGGCGTCGCCACCTCCGCTCTGCGCTACTGGGAGGAGCTCGGCCTGCTACCGGCGCCGGCCCGGGTCTCAGGCCAGCGGCGTTATCCGCCATCGGCGGTCGGGCTGGTCGGCGTGGTCGTCTTGCTGCGAGATGTCGGTTTCACCTTGCGGGAGATCAAAGCATTCATCGCGTCTCGTTCGCCGGACGGCGACGGCTGGCGGGAGCTCTACCGACGCAAACTCACCGAGCTGGATCAACGCATTGCCCAGGCCCAGGTGGCACGCACCGCCATCGCCCATGGCCTGGCCTGCCCGCACAAGGACATCTTCGAGTGCTCCACCTTCACCAGCGGGGTCGCGGCGCTCCTGGCGGGATCTTCTCTCGAAGAGGCTCACGAGAAGGCTCATTCGCACTGACCTCGCCGTCCAGACAGGCCGTCTCACTCATGGAACTTGCCGAGTCCGGGCTCACGATGCGCCCCGCGCGGATTGGCTGACGGTCTTGCGGCTCTTGAGGAAACGGCCCAGATGGCGAGCCGCAGAGCCGGGAATGCTAGCTTGTTCGACCATGTCTGACTATCTGCGGGAGCTGTTCTCCCTCGACGGCCGGCGCGCCCTGGTGACTGGCGGAAGCTCCGGCATCGGGTACGTCATCGCCGAGGCGATCGGCAGAGCCGGGGCCGAGGTCGTGGTGGTGGCCCGCAGGGAGAGCGAGCTCGACAAGGCCGTCACCCGGCTGCGCGAGCACGGCGTCACCGCCTCGTGGATCAGCGCCGACCTCGCCGACCGCGACGACATCCAGCGCGTGTGCGCCACGGCCGGCGACATCGACATCCTCGTCAACGACGCCGGCAACAACATCCGCAAGCCCATGGCCGAGCTCACCGTCGACGACTACGAGCTCACCATCGCCGTCAACCTCACCGCCCCCTACCTCCTCGGCCAGCACTTCGGCCCGGAGATGGCCGCCCGCGGCTGGGGCCGCATCATCAATCTCGGCTCCCAGCAGTCCATCAGCGCCTTCGGCGACAGCGGCGCGTACGGCACCGCCAAGGCCGCCGTCCTCGGCCTGACCCGCTCTCAGGCGGAGGCCTGGTCGACCGGCGGCGTGTGCGTCAACACGATCATCCCCGGCTTCGTGCTGACCCCGCTCACCGAGCCCGCCCAGGCCATCCCCGGCCGCGTCGAAGCGCTCGCCGCCCGCCACATGGCCGGCCGCAACGGCGTGCCCGAGGACTTCGCGGGCGCGGCGGTGTTCCTGGCCAGTGACGCCTCCGCCTTTGTCACCGGCCAGATCCTCTTCGTGGACGGCGGCTTCTCCGTCCACTAGCGCTCACCTTATGGACACCGCAATCGTGGATCTGCGGTCGGGAGACTGCCCGCTGGTAGCCGACGAGCTGGACCAGTTATCCGGGCGCCGCACCCTGAGCGCGTGGGCGCTCACGCTGACGCCGCACGCCGGCTTCTGGACGACCGAGCCACCGCCCGTGCCGCCGCACCCGAACAGGCGCTCCAGCCGATGCGCGTCGAACGCTTCGCCGCGGTCCTCAGGCGGGGTGTCCGACGGTGACGGTGAGGGGCTTGGTCGCCGTGCCCACGTTGTTCGTGGCCGAGACGGTGATCGTGTAGGTGCCGGGGACCTGCGGAGTTCCGGAGACCAGACCGGTGTTCTTGTCCACCGTGAGGCCTTTCGGCAGGCCCTCGGCGTTGAACGACGTCGGCAGCGCGGTCGCGGTGATCAGGTGGTTGAAGACCTGCCGGGCGGTGGCCGTGGCCTCGCCCGGGCTGGTGATCTGCGGCGCGACGGTGGCCGCGGGCGCGGCGGCGTCCAGGAATCTTAGGTTGCGCACGTGCTCGTTGACGAACATCGGGACCGTGTCCGATTCCAGGTACCAGCCAGGCTTCCTCATCGTGTTGGCGATGACCGTGCCGTTGATCGCCAGGTTCTGGAAGGTGACGTTTTTGACGGCATGGTCGGCGTCGTAGCCGACGATGATCGACATATTGGCGCGGGTGCCGTCGTACTTCAGGTTCCGGACGTACACTCCGTCGATGCCCCGGCCGACGGACGTGTTGTACTTGGCGTTGTACATCACCTTCATGTTGATGAGCTGGCCCCAGCGGAAGTCCTCCACCCGCACGTCCTGGATGCGGACGTTGCGGAGCAGGTTGCTGTCGCCCGGGTTGAGCGAGAAGCAGCCCTGGTAACCGATCTGTGGCTCGCGGTGGTCGAGAATGTCGATGTCGCTGAAGACCAGGTTCTCGAGGATTTCCGGCTTGTCGGTGTTGCCGTGCGTGGCGATGTTCACCGGGTGGGCGACGTCGGCCCAGAGAGTGGAGTTGCGGACGACGACGTTCCGCACGTCGCCGTAGTAGTTGGAGCGGTGGCCGTAGATGGCGATGCAGTCGTCGGACGTCCGCAGGTAGACGCCCTCGATCAGCACGTCCTCGCTGCAGAACACGTCGATGCCGTCGCCCCACTGGCCGGCGCTGTAGTGGTGGAGGTTGCGGATGGCGACCTGCTTGGACTGGCCGACCGTGACGGAGTAGCCGGCGCGCGGATTGAGCACCATGATGCCGTCGATCTCGATGTTGTGGGAGAAGGCCACGAGGGCGCCGGCGTAGTCCGAGTTCCACAGCACGCCCCGGCCGAGCAGCCGGGCGTTCTCGACCCCGTTGAACTCCACCCGGGCCTTCACCACGGCGCCACCGGCCAGGTAGACCGTCTTGCCGCTGGGCACCGTCACCACGCCGCCGCTGACCGTGTGGAGACCGGGGCCGAAGTAGATGACGTCGGGGTCGTCGGGCTCGGGCCGCTGCGATTCGATCGGGTTGGCGTGCAACTGCAGGTTGTCGAAGATCTCTCCGTCGATCTCGATGGAGAGGTTGCGCGGGTCGGTGAGGGTGAAGCTCACCGTGTCGCCGTCCACCGCGTACTGGGTGCCGTACGACAGAGGACGTATCCGCGCGTTGCCGATGGCGCCCTTGGACGAGGTGACCGCGACCTCCACGGTGCCGCTGAAGTCGAAGGTGGCGACCGAGGAATTCTTGACGATCCCGCCACCCGTCTTCTCGTTGACGATCTTCACCTGGGCGCGGTAGACGGGTACCGGCGTCCACTGGCCGTTCGGCGTGCGGGCCTTGACGGAGAAGCTCGCGTTGGTCGGGACACCGTCCGGGATGGGGGACACCACCAGCCGGTCGGCGACCTCGGGCCGGTCATCCGCTCTCGCGGTGCCGGTGATCGTGCCGGTCAACGAGTACGCGGCTGCGGTGGCGCCCGCGGCCTGGAGTAATGTGCGCCGGCTCAGCCCGGTGTCTTGCGGGTCGGTCATGGAAAGGCTCCTTCGGGGGTGGATCGTCACGTGAGTTCAGGGATGGGCGCGCCGATCGGGCCGTCGATCCGCTCAGGCGCGGGCCGTGTAACGACGTTTGGGCGCGCCGTTCCAGGACAGGCGGAGGCGTCCGGGAATCGCTCCGCCAGCCTCGATATGAGGCACCCTGGTGCCGTTTTCGTCGACGACGTTCAGGGGTGGGGTGTCGCCGGGTATGTCGATGACCACTTTCTGCCTTCGAACCGCAACACCCAGCCCGCGCCTTCGGGCCTGTCCATCTTGAAGGTCCGGCGGTACTCGCCCGTGGCGTTGGCGTCCGGGACGTGCGGCGGATCGATCGGGAACGGGTAGATCTGATTGGTGTACGCGGGCCTTCCGAACCGCGCCTGCCCGTGATCAAGAAGGTTGCCCTCGTGGTCGCGAAGGCCCGCCATCTGCCAAGAACCTGGCACTCGCAGCACCGACCAGGCGGAATCGTCGAAGTCAGGGTTCTCGAAGCCGTCGCTCATTTCCCGAAGGCTGGGAGCCAGGCGAAACATCCAATCACCATCGAGGGAAAGGGAGCGGGCGCTGCTGGCCGAGCTGGCACGGTGTTTCAGCCGGCCTGCGCCTGGCTCGAAGGATGAGACGTTACGGTCTGCTTCACTGGAGGACAACGTTTTACCGCCCCATGGGAAGACGATGGACAGGATTCACACGCTCGCCCGTAACCTGGTAAAACGACTCCTCGGATAGGGAGAGCGCTGGGGCGCAGCCTCGCCTGGATGCCGTGGCGCGGGTTGCAGGAGCGGCGCCAACGTCGTGAACGTTCACGAAGCAGGTACCGTGAACGTTCACGACTCTGGCGTGAAACACAACCTAAACATCGGTGGTTTTCCTGTCAATAGTCAGGGTTCAGGCGGCTCACGCCACAGAAGCCGCAGCCGGACGACGTGCCGGATGTGCTTGCTCTCCCCGAAGTTGGGTGCCCGTTCCCTCAGTACCATCGGTTCAGGCACGAACCTAGGACGGCGATGGCGAAACGTGTGACGATCAACGACGTGGCCCAGGCCGCCGGGGTCTCCCGGCAGACCGTGACCCGGGCCATCAACGACATGGGAGAGATCAACGAACAGACCAAGCAGCGCGTGCTGGAAGCCTGCCAGCGGCTCGGGTACCGGCCGAGCCGGTTCGCCCGCAACCTGGTCGTGCGGAAGAAGACCCGTGCGATGGGTTATTTAGTGGCCTCCTTCCGTAACCCGTACTTCACCGAGATCGCCGGCGACCTGCTCAACACCGCGGCCGACCGCGGCTGGCACGTGGTGATGGCCTCGACGGAGACGGAGGACGAGGCGAGCGCGCTCGACATGCTGTCAGGCCAGGTGGACCTGTTCGTCGGGCACTTCACTCAGGACGACGACGACCTCGTCAAGGCCAGCCGCGGCATCCCGCTCGTGATGCTGGAGCGGAGCAGCAGCCTGCCGGGCATGCACTCCGTCGAAGTCGACATCCGCGAAGGCGTGCGTGAAGCGATCGCGGCCCTGCGCGGCAAGGGCGCGCGGCGCATCGGCATGATCGATTCCGCCTATTCCCTGCGCACCTCCCCCACCTACGTGCCTTCCCCGCGGCGTGGGTACTTCGAGGAGTTCGCCGGGGCCGGATCGGCGGACATGGTCGTCATCGGCGAGGAATCGATGGCCGGGGGCGGCCAGGCGTTCGCCCAGCTCGTCGGCGCTCATCCCGATGTGGACGCGGTGCTGGTCTTCAACGACCTCATGGCGATCGGTGCGGTGCAGGCCTCGCACGCGCTCGGCATCGACGTGCCCGGCCAGGTGAGGATCTGCGGCATCGACGGCCTCACCCTGGGCGAGGCCGTGCATCCGACGTTGACGACGATGTCCATCGATCGTCATGCGCTGGTGAGCAACGCGCTGGACATCGCCGACGCGCTGGCCGCCGCAGACTTCGCCGCGGTGCCATCCATGCGGCGTACGGTGCGCCCACGCATGCTGTGGCGCGAATCCGCTTGACGCACATTCATTGACACAATGAGCGCCCGCTCTTTACGGTGAGGCTTCACGGATATGCCGTGAACGTTCACGATAGATTCGTGAACGTTCACGGCGCTCCATGTGATTCCCCTCGGAGAGTTGCTCATCGTGCCCTTGCCCTCCACCACACCTCGTCGCCCGCATCGAGTCTCCCCACAGGTGCGCCTGACCGCCATCAAGGCCGGGACGGACGCGTCATGATCCGTCGCAGGGAGCTCATCAACAGGGCGTGGAAGTTCGCCTATGGCGACCCCGCCGGCGCGGTCGGCGAGGACTTCGACGAAGAAGACTTCTACGACGTCGGGCTGCCGCACTCCTTCGGCATCCCGTATTTCATGGAGACCGGCTTCTACGTCGGCCGCGGCGTCTACCGGCGGGTCCTCGACGTACGTCCCGAGGATCTCGGCAAGCATCTCGCGCTGGAGTTCCAGGGCGTGTTCCAGGACGCCGAGGTGTACATCAACGGCAGGCAGGTGGGCCGGCACCTCGGCGGCTACACGGCCTTCGTGATCGACATCTCCACCGCCGTGCGCGCCGGGGCCAACCAGCTCGCCGTACGGGTCAGCAACGAATGGAATCCGCGGCTGGCGCCCCGCGCCGGAGAGCACACCTTCAACGGGGGCATCTACCGCGACGTCGCACTGATCGTGGCCGAGCGCACACGCATCGCCTGGTACGGCACGTTCGTCACCACCCGGCGGCTGCAGGACGGAGACGCCGTCATCGAGGTGGCCACCGAGCTGGTCAACGACCGCGACGTGGACTTCGAGGGCGACCTGACCGCCGAAATCCGCCTGGCCGGGGAGCCGGTCCTGCGGTTGAACCAGAGCGTGTCGGTGCCGGCCGGAACCACGAGCACGTGCCGCCAGGAGCTCACCCTCCCTCAGGCCCGGCTGTGGCATCCCGACACACCACACCTCTACACGCTGGAGCAGCGCCTGGTCCAGGACGAGCGCTGCCTGGACCAGGCCGTCACCACCTTCGGGGTGCGCACCGTCGAGTTCACCGCCGACAGGGGCTTCTTCCTCAACGGTGAGCACCTGCCGATCCACGGCGCCAACGTGCACCAAGATCGAGCCGGGTGGTGCGACGCGGCGACCCACAGCGGCATCCGCCGCGATGTCGCCCTGATCCGCGAGAGCGGCATGAACTTCATCCGCGGCGCGCACTACCCCCACCACGAGGAGTTCGCCGCAGAGTGCGACCGCCAAGGCGTGCTGTTCTGGTCAGAGCTGTGCTTCTGGGGCATCGGCGGAGAGAACGCCGAAGGGTTCTGGGCCGCCAGCGCATACCCGCCGCACGAGGCCGACCGCGCGGAGTTCGAGGACAGCTGCCTTCGCGCGATGACCGAGATGATCCGCGTCAACCGCAATCACCCCAGCATCATCGCCTGGAGCACCGGCAACGAGGTGTTCTTCAGCGACGACGAGGTGATCCCGCAGGCCAAGGACCTGACCCGGCGCCTGGTCGAGCTCGTGCACGACCTCGACCCCACCCGGCCGGCCGCGGTGGGCGGCGCGCAGCGCCGCGGCTTCGACGAGCTCGGCGACGTGGCTGGCTACAACGGCGACGGGGCATCCCTCTACCACAAACCGCCGTGGCCCAACCTGGTCTCCGAGTACGGCAGCGTCGTCGAGGAGCGCCCCGGCACGTACGGCCCGCGGTACGCCCACGGCGTCGAAACCCCGCACGCCTGGCGGTCGGGCATCGTGCTCTGGTGCGGCATGCACCACGGCAGCATCGTGCCCGACATGAGCCGCATGGGCTTCATCGACTACTTCCGCCTCCCGCTGCGGTCCTGGTACTGGTACCGCAGCGAGCTTCGGGGCGTCGAACCGCCCCCGTGGCCGCTCCCGGGCACCGCGACCGCCCTGCGGCTGAGCGCGGACCGCATGACGATCGCCACCGACGGCACCGACGACGCTCACATCATGGTGGAGCTGGTCGACGCGTCGGGCCAGGTCGTCGCCGACGAGCGCCCGGTGCGCATCGAGGTCGTCGAGGGCGGCGGCATCTTCCCCACCGGAACCTCGATCACCCTGTCCCCCGGGAACCGCGGCCTGCTCGACGGGGTCGGCGCGATCGAGTTCCGCTCCTACTTCGCCGGCCCTAACACGCTGCGGGCCAGCGCGGACGGCCTGGCCCCGGCGGAGCTGACCATCGAAGCCGTCGGCGGGGAACGGTGGCGTGGCCAGCCTCGCCGCCTGTCCCCCGGCCCGCCTTCGATGTCGTTCCCTCCCTCCTCCGACGCCCCACGCCTGCTGTCGGCCAAGCGGCCCGTCTTCAGCAGCGGCTCGACCGCCGACCGCCCGGCGCACCTGGTCACCGACTACTCCACCGGCGAAGGCTGGATCAGCGCCACGAACCAGCCGGGCGCCTGGATCCGCGTCGACCTCGAGGGCCTATGGCGAGTCGACACCGTCACAGTGCTCCTCGGCGAGCCGGACGCCGTGCCGTACCGGCTGGAGGTCTCCGACGGCCAGGCCGCCGAGGAGGTGGCCACCGGCACCACCGACCGCCGGATGTCCTTCGACCTGCGAGGCCGCGCCCTGCACACGGTGAAACTCGTGTTCCCCGAGGCCCCGGCCGAGATCAAGGAGGTGCGAGTCCACGGTCGCTGACCACCCCCGCCACCGTTCCGTATCTCACTGGTTCCTAGAACCCCTGAAGCACCGAAGGAGTAATTCTGCATGTCCATGAACTTAGAAAGGACGAACCGTCGCGGCTTCCTGAAGACAGCAGGTGGACTCGCTGCCGCCGGCGCAGCGGGCGCGCTCGGGCTCACCAACGCTGACGAGCCGATCTACCTGGCCGCGTTTCCCACAGGCAGACACGCCGCCCAGGCCCGGACGATCCAGCACTTCACGGTGGACAACGCCGCCAAGATTCGCAAACTGTACTGGGAGTCCGTCCTGGGCCGCGCGCAAGACACCGAGCAAGAGCACGTCATCACGCCAGCTCCGAGCACCGGACATGGCCAGCCAACGATCCCTGCAGCCCGGTCTGACCCGAGGCTGAGCAACGCCCGCTTCACCACCCGTGAGATGGAACTGCTCAACACCGTGGCGCTCGCGTGAGATGTCCCTTCGAGTGTGGGGTCAGGACGGGGTCTGGTGGCGGATCAGGTCGGTGCCCAGGGGGGTGAGCTGGTGGATGACCATGTTGGCGTGGCGGGTGCTGGTGATCAGCCCGGTGCGGTGGAGGACTTGGGCGTGGGCGCTGGCCGAGGAGAGTGAGGTGCCGGTCCGGCGGGCGAGTTCGCTGGTGGTGCAGCCTGCGGTGGCGGCGATGCAGCGCAGGATGCGGGCTCTGGTGGCGCCGAGCAGGTCGGGCAGCGCGTCGCCGGTGCCGGTGTCGGCGCCGTGGGTTGGGACGCGGCGAGGGGCGGGGTAGATCAGGACGGGTGGCAGCCTGGGGTCGGCGAGTGCGACCGGGGTGTAGCGGCAGAAGTAGGAGGGGATGAGGGTCAGGCCGCGGCCGCGCAGCGGGATCTCGTAGCGGCCGGTGGCGTAGTCGGCCTCCAGGACGGGGGGCCGCCAGCGCATGGCGGGTCCTAGGGCGGCGAGCGTGGCCTCCACACCGTGGTCGGTGAGCAGGCGGGTGAGGCGGGCGCGTTCGCGTCCCAGCGCGTGCTCCATCGTGGTGCGGTGTGGGGCGAAGGCGGTCTGGCAGTACCGGGAGGTCAGGCCGGCCAGGCCGGTGATGGCGCGCTGGTTGCCGCGGGCCAGGTCGTCGAGGGTGGCGGGCAGGGCGGTGTGCCGGCGCAGTTGGTCGAGTTCGTGGCGGACGCGGGAGGGCGGGGTGTCGGCCAGCACGTCGATGCCGTTCTGCGGTTCGGTCTGGGCGTGGTGCGGGGTCAGGAAGTCGGGGAAGTATGCCTTGATCGGCATCAGCGGCAGCAGGGTCCGGCGTACCGGCTGCAGCAGGCCGGTCTCGGCCAGGTCGGCGCGTGCCTGCAGTCGCCAGGTGGTCATGTCCGCGCCGCCGCCGGGTTTTTGCAGCACGTGCAGGCTCATCGCCATTTCCCACAGCTCGTCGATGCCCGAGGCGATGCGCAGCCGGACCAGGTCCTCCCCGGTGAAAACGATCCTCAAGATTCCCCCGGTCATGCCCCTGATGCTGGCTCGCGCGGATCACAAAGCGATCAATGCTGGGTCGACGGCGGCCGGGTGCAGAGCGGTGAACTGGGTGTTCCGGCCCAGGCTGGAACACGGTGACAGGCGAGGGCGGCGCGTTGTGAACTGTCCGGGACGGGTCGCCGAGCAAGGGAATGCATCCTTCCGATGATCGAACATGTGAGGCGGATCGCTGCCGCCGCGGCGGCAGCGATGGCAGGGCTCGCCCTGGCCGCAGGCCCCGCCGCCGGCGACGACGAATACTGGCCGAAGGGCGGCGGGTAGCCGGCTGGTCTGGTGGGTGTGGGAACGCCCCTGGCCCTCCCCCTTTTCGGTGGCCGGCGGGCGTTCCTGCGTGCGCCCCGCGCCGGCCTCGCTCAACCTTCGCTAAGGAACCAAGGAGATTCCATGTCAATTCGCTCGCGGACGACCATCGGCATCGCAACCACTGCGGCGTTGATGGCTGCCTCACTCGCGTCAGCGCCTGCTGCCTCCGCTGATCCGCTGAACTGCAAATCGTGGCCCTGGCCGCCGAATAGCGCGACTCAGACGCACGGAACCATCGCCTACGGATATCACAAACAGGTCACGCTCTACACGGGCCGGCTGAACGGCAGGCAGGCTGGTTGGGCAGGGCTTCGTGCGGGCTACATGAAGACTGACCTAGTTTGGATGGACGTCTCAAGCACTGGCGGCGACGGATGGATACAGTGCGGCCCCTTCCCCGCCTCGAACACTTCGGAGTCGAAGGCCCATTACACCGACCCGAACAACCCGAACCTTGTCTTCCGCGCCTGCGCCAAGGAGAAGGGCGGAGAGCCTAAGTGCACACGTTGGTGGTAGTGACAAGCACCGCCCATCCGCGGGCGCGGCGCTGGGTCGCGGCGTCCGGGGTCGGCTGGTAGGCGGCGTGGTAGCGGGCGGCGGCGCCGACCGGCAGCAGAATCCAGGCGGCAGGGAGTCGGCTCCACCTTCATCCAACTGGCCAAAGCGATCAACCCGGTCACCGTAGCGGCGGCCACCTACACCTTCCTGTTTACCCCTCGCTTCACCAACGCCAACACCCACCGCGGACAGCGGGACCGCCCACCTACTACCCCAGTTGCTACACCTCCCCGATGGCAGCGCACGCACCCACGGCCCGCTGCTCCCTATCCGAGGCGGCCGGTCCCTGCCCGCCGCCCCGCGGCGAAAGACATCTGCCCGCACACGGGCCGGGCCCGGCTCGGCTACGACCGCCGTTTCATGAAGGGCAACGGCCCCAAGCATCCGGTCTACCTGGCCCTGGAGGAACTCGGCCGGGTCGTGCGTACGATCTTCGCCTGCGACTATCTCGCTGATGAGCAGCTACGCCGGGAGATCAACAGCGGATTGCAGGTCGTGGAGAACTGGAACAGCGCCAACGACAAGATCTTCTACGGGCGTGACGGCGTGCTGACCGGGGCCGATCGTGAGCACGCCGAGGTGTCCATGCTCACCTTGCACCTGCTGCAGTCCTCGCTGGTGTTCATCAATACCCAGCTCCTTCAGGCCGTGCTGCGAGATCCGCAGTGGGGCGGCAAGCTGACGGAGGAAGATCGGCGCGCGCTCAGCCCGCTGTTCTGGGCCCATGTAAACCCCTACGGCCGGTTCCGGTTGGACATGAAGACCCGGCTCGACCTTACTGCGGCGTGAGCGGACCTCCGGTGAGATGACATCGGCCCGCTGCGAGCCTTACCTGTGGTCGCGGAGGAAGGCGGAGATGCCGGTGCGGGTTGGGTAATTGGGCAGGGGCGACGGCTCGCTTTGGAGGAACGCTGTGATGACGGCAGCGGCGCGCTCGTTGTTGTCGTCGAGGCCGTTCCACATGCGGTGTCCGACGCCGGGCATGTATTGGGTTCGCTCGATGGCGGGGTCGGCGGCGAGGATGCTGGTCTGCCATTGGCGTGTCTGTGAGGAGCATTCGGCGATCATCAGCATTGCGGGGGTCCGGGAGCGGCTCAGCCCGGGGGCGATGGAGGGCGAGTCTTTGATCGTCTGCTGGATCTGTAGGCTGGCGGCGGCGTTGAAGGAGAAGTTCTCCGCGGTGTCCTCGGCAGGGATGCGGCCGGCGTCGCGCGCACAGTAGGCGGAGGCGGTGTCGCTGCCGAGATCGGCGGCCTTGACGGCGTTGACGCCTTCGGCCTGCGTGATCAGGCCGGTGTCGGGCGGGAGGAGCCCGAGTTGGATGAGGCCGAGCGCGACGGCGTACCGGGGGACGCGCGTCGCCTGCGCTCCGGTTGGGGCCGGGGCGAGGCCGCGCGCGGACGGTCGCCCCTGTTGTCCGCTGATCAGTGCGGTGGGGCCGTCCATGGGGCCGGGCTCGGCGATGATTGCCCGGTGCACGCGGGCGGCGGTGTTCGGGGTGGCCAGGGCCCGGGTGAGCACGATGGCGCCCGCGGAGAATCCGAGGACGTCGACCGGGCCCTTGTCCAGGCGATCGATGAAGGCGGCGAGGTCGCGTACGGACCTGGAGATTGTGTACTGCTCCATGGGCAGCAGGTCGCTCCGCCCGCCGCCGGGCTGCTCGTAGGCGTACACGTCGTAGCCCTGTCCGGCCAGGAGTCGCAGGAATCGGTGGTCGAGCACGGAGATGGAGCGGACGGGCCCGCCGTGGAGGTAGACGAGCGGTGTGGGACGGCGGGGGGCGCCGGCGGCGGGGGGATAGTGGTAGACCGCGACCCGGCTTCCCGTGCTCAGGCTCCAGTGTCTCGTCGCGACGAAGGGCAGGTCGGGCGGATACTGCCGGGTCGTGGGGACGGTGGGGACGCAGACCGACGCCGTGAGCACCGCGGCGGCGATCACCGGTGCGAAGGGCCATAGCCGGCCCCGCCAGGTATGACCGCGGCCGCGCCACAGTGCGGCGATGATTCCGGCTCCGAGGGTGGTCAGCCAGGCGGCGAGCCCGGAGCGCGCGCCGTCCGTCAAGACGATCAGGGCGAGGAACAGCCCGGCCAGCCCCACGACGGCGAGCAGGGCCAGAATCAGGCGGCCGATGAGGCGGAGAGGAACGGGATGAGACATAGGTTTTCCAAACGCTGTTTCAAAACGATGTTTGGATACGCTACCAGCTCGGCTAGGCTGGTCGTCGTGGGAAGGCCGAGAACGAACGACGACACCGTGAAGGACCGCCTCATCGACTCCGCGACCGAGATGTTCGCCACCCGTCCACGGGAGTCGATCACTATCCGAGCCCTGGCCGCCGCCGCCGGGACCGCGACCGCCGCGGTCTACTCGCTGTTCGACGGTAAGGACGGGCTGATCGCCGAAGTACGCGACAGGGCCGTCGCCGGGCTGTCCCAGGAACTGTCGGCGGTGCCGACCTCCGATGACCCCCTCGCCGACCTCTATGCGCTCGCAGTCGCGTACCGGCGATGGGGACGCGAGCACCGCCACCTCTACACGGTGTTGTTCGGCGGCGTGCAGAGCTTCGACCCGTCCGGCGACATCGGTGCCGCAGATCCCGTCAGGCCGCTCATCGAGGCGATAGACCGCGCTCGGTCGGCCTCCGCGCTCTCGGGTGACGCGACCTCCATCGCGCTCTCACTCTGGGTGACCCTGCACGGTCTGGTGACTCTCGAACTGGCCGGGGCCCTCGACACCGCCACGGCCGAGACCACGCTCCGCTCGGCGATCCCCGCCGCGCTGCGCGGCTGGGCAGCCTGACCTCATGTCGGCGCCTCGTCCCGGCCTGATCGGTCACCAGAAGGACGACGCACTTCGAGACTCGGGGTGAGCTGTGGGCCGATACTGCTCAAGAGGACCCGCACACCATGTACGTGATAACGCTGCGAGATCAAGGGTGCCGCAACGAGGTCGTACGCGACTCGCCAGATGAGGTCGTAACCGGACAGGCGGCGAAGGTCTTTCACCTCCACTCGAAACACAGCACCTCACGGCGCACGCCGTTGTTCTTACAGTCCCCAGCCTCGGGAAAACCATCGCGGAGACCTCCGAGGCAGTGATGCGGCTTACTGATGCTCCAACTCGACCGGGCGCCTTTACTTTGTAGATTACTTACGCCGGATCTCCCGAACCCCCACCCCCTCGCGCCAGGCGGTCATGACGATCTCGTCGCCGTCGATCCGGGTCCACACGACCTCCGTCAGCTCGATCCGGAACAGGTGCGACTCCGTGCTGGGCAGCCCGAACGACGCCAGCACCGCCTCATCGGTGACCTCCACGGCGCGCCCCGCCAGCTTCACGTCGCCCGCCCACGTCGACGGATCGGCCGCATCGGGCTCCGGGGAGGCGACGTGGATCGCCATGCGCGGATCCCGCCGCAGGTCCTGAGCCTTGACCGCCCGGGGCATCGACCCCGTCCACAGCTCGCCGTCCCTGAACATGGTCTCGATCCCGCTGACCCGGGGCGAGCCGTCCTTGCGCAAGCTCGCCAGCACCCGGTGCTTGCAAGTGTCCATCACCCGCCGCGCCGCCCCCGCCAGCTCCGGCGCCTGCCCCTCGAACTCCTGCCATGAAGCCATGGCACACATCCTGACCGACGTCCCCGACAAAAGCATGCCAAGCCGTGCCCATGCTCGCTATATTTGTAAACGAACGAACATTTATAAATGAGAGGCACACATGACCTATCCGTTCAGCTGCTCGGTGTTCATCGGTACGAGCCTCGACGGGTTCATCGCGCGCGAGGACGGCGACCTGCACTGGCTCACCAGCCGGGGCGAGGCCGCCGGCGGCGACCTGGGCTACCAGGAGTTCATCGACGGCATCGACACGGTGGTGATGGGCCGCGGCACGTACGAGCCCGGACTCTCCTACGATCCCTGGCCGCACGAGGGCCGGTACGTGGCCGTGCTCAGCACCACGCTCGAGCAGGGCCCCGACCCGCGCGTCACCGTCTACCGCGACCTCGACCGGCTGCTGCACGCCCTGGCAGAGCGCGGCACCAAGAGCGTGTACGTCGACGGCGGCCAGGTCATCCGCGCCTTCCTGCGCGCCGGCCTGATCGACCGGATCACCATCACCACGGTCCCCGTGCTGCTGGGAACGGGGCTCCCTCTGTTCGGGCCGTTCGGCGGCGACGTGCCGCTCGGCCACGTCTCGACCAAGGTGTTCGACGCGGGCGTCGTCCAGTCCACCTACAGGGTGATCCAGGCAGGGTGACTCAGGTGCGGCGGCGGGCGCGGTAGGCGCTGGCCTTGGCGCGGTTCTGGCAGGACAGCCCGCAGAACCTGCGCGAGGCGTTCCTGGTGACGTCCATGAAGACCAGCTCGCACCCGTCCGCCTCGCAGCTGCGCAGCCGCCGGCCCTGGCCGACGCCGATCACCATGGCCAGGGCCGTGGCGGCGTCGGCGGCACAGGCGTCCACCAGGTCCGCCCCCGGCGCGTGGAAGGCCAGGACGGGCGGGTCACCGTGCAGGTTGGGCACGGCCCCGTGACGCACCAGGGCCTCGTTCAGCGTGGCGACGTTGCCGCTGAACGCCGGGTGCAGTTCGGCGGCCACGCCGGCGAGCCGGTCGGCGTCCGCGCCGGTCAGCGCGCGGCCGAGGGTCCAGCCCTGGCGGGTGAGCGCCTCCTCCAGCGCCGCCCGCCGGTCGGCGGGCGGGCCGGCGGGACGGCCGTGAGCCCGGGCCACGGACAGCTCGTTGACCAGCAGGACGGCGAGCTCCACCCATCTGCCGACATAACTGTCTATTTGCGATTGACCAGTGATGCGCCAAGCCTCTATCGTCACTGGCATAGTTTATCTAGACAGTGAGGGATTGACGTGAGCGCATCGTCCAGGCTCGCCCGCCGCATGTGGCACCAGCTCGAGCCGATCCACGCGGTGCTGTACTTCTCGCCGCAGGCGTTCGAGGAGGCGGCCGCGCTCGGCTACGACGTGGAGTCCCGCTGGCCGAGCTATTTCGCCTACCGCACGGCGCCGCTCGGGCGGGCGGGCAGCCGGCTGGCCACGGCCGCGTACTACAGCTTCAGCCCGCGCATGATCGGCGAGCACGTGCCGGCCGTCTGGGAGGTCGCCTCCCCGAACAAGGCGCTCGACGCGCGGCTCACCGCGGTCGACAGGACCTACCGCCACCTGCTGGGCGACAAAGTGGCCGGGCCGGACGTGGCGGAGGCGGCGGAGCTGGCCAGGCGCGCCGCGGAGAGCGTGACGGTGTCCGGGCGGCCGTTCGCCGCGGCCAACCTGGACCTGCCCTGGCCCGACGAGCCGCACCTGGTGCTGTGGCAGGCCGCCACCGTGCTGCGCGAGCACCGCGGCGACGGCCACCTGGCGGCGCTGCTGGCCGCCGGACTGGACGGGTGCGAGGCGCTGGTGTCGTTCGCCGCGATCGGCGCCGCCCCGGTGGCCAACTTCGACGGGCGCGGCTGGAGCGAGCAGGAGTGGGACGCCGCCCGGGAACGGCTGGCCGCGCGTGGACTGCTCGGCCCGGACGGGCAGGCCACCGAGCAGGGACGGGCGCTGCGCGACCAGGTGGAGCGGATGACCGACGAGCTGGCCGCCGAGCCGTGGCGGCTGCTCGGCGAGGAGCGCGCCGGGCGCCTGGCCCAGCTCGCCTCGCCGGTCCTCGGCGCGGTCTTCGAGGCCGGGCTGCTGCCGATGACCAGCACCCTCGGAATCGCCACCGTCAAGGCCCCCGACTAGCCCCTCCCCCAGCCCGCGCTCCTTTGACGCCCCCAGCCGGCGAGATCAGCCGAAGCCCGGCGCGGGCTGCCAGATGCTGATCTGCGTTCCCTGGTCGTCGGTGCAGGTGCAGCCGCGACCCGACTTGCTGTCGAACACCGCGCCGGTGCTGCCGCCCAGCTCCCGCACCTGCTGGACGGCCGCGTCGATGTCGGTGACGTGGTAGTAGAGGTTCGGTTGCGAGGAGGGGCCGTCGGAGACGAAGCCCATCGGCACGGCCGTGTTCGTGACGTGCAGGTAGGTCTCGTGCTCGCGCTTGAACTCCCAGCCGAACAGCGCCCCGTAGAAGGCCGCCGCCCGCTCCAGGTCCGCCACGGACAGCGTGTAGTACCCCAGCTCGACACTCATGTACGCACCTCCGCAATAATTGCCGCTATCGTTAAGGATTAACACCATAACGGAAGCAGGCAACAATTAACAGCAACGTTAATGATCTGGACGCCACGCTGGCCGCGCTCGCCGACCCCACCCGGCGCAAGGTCATCGACCTGCTGCGCGAAGGACCCCGACCGGCCGGCGAGCTGGCCCAGGCCGTGCAGATGAGCGCGCCCGCCCTCAGCAGGCACCTGCGCGTGCTGCGGGCGGGCGGTCTCGTACGCGCGGAAGCGGGCGGCGTCGACGCCCGGCTGCGCCTCTACACGCTGTGCCAGGAGCCCTTCGCGGCCCTGCAGGCCTGGCTGGACCAGGTGCAGGCGTTCTGGGCCGAGCAGCTCGGCTCGTTCAAGGACCACGTGGAGCGCGGCCGGTGAACTCCGTCCAGGCCAGCGTCACCGTGCCCGTCGATCCGGCGACCGCGTTCCGGATCTTCACCGACGAGATCGACCACTGGTACGTACGCGGCCGCCACAGCTGGGTCGACCCCGCCCGCGCGATCGGCATCCGCTTCCAGGACGGCTACCTGCGCGAGCTGTGGTCCGACGGCGGCCACGTCGACACCGGCAAGATCATCGCCTGGGAGCCGCCGCACCGCCTCGTCTGGGCCGACCTGATCAACGACAGCGGCCGGATGGAGATCGAGGTGGCCTTCAGCCCGGTCGACGGCGGCACCGAGGTGCTGCTGGAGCACCGCGGCCTGGACACGCTGCCCCCGGAGGTGGCCGGGCGCATCCGGCGCGGCTACTCCTGGAACATCGCGCTGCGCTGGTTCGCCGGCCAGTGGAAGGGTTAGAGGCGGCCGTACTTCTTGTGCACGGCCTGCTTGCTCACCCCGATCGCGTCGGCGATCTGCGCCCACGCCAGCCCCGCCACCCTGGCCCGCCGCACCTGGACCGCCTCCAGGCGCTCGATCTCACGGCGCAGCGCGGTGGTGGCGTGCAGCGCCAGCAGCGGATCGTCGTCCTGCGCCTGCCTCATGAGGGTCGCCAGGTCGTTCGTCATGCACTAAAGGTAATCCAGGAGCAGCCGGTTGATCTCCTCGGGACGCTCCATGGCCGGCAGGTGCCCCGCCCACTCCAGCTCCACCAGCCGCGCCCGGGGCAGCTCGCCGGCCAGGTGCCGGGCGCTGGCCAGGAAGTACGGCAGATCGTGCGCGCCCGCCACCACGAGCGCGGGAAGGTCGATCTTCGCCGCCGAGACCTCCCCCTCGACCCGCTCGGGCTCCGGATCGGCGGCCAGCTGGATCTCGAACGCGTGCCGCTGCATCTCCACCAGCCGGTCCCAGGCCGCGTCAGACGCCTCGGGTCCGAGCAGCGTCCGCGCGTTCAGCTCGGCCGCCCCCTGAGCGTCTCCCAGCTCCAGCAGCCGCCTCTCCTCCTGCCAATACGACCGCACGTCCGCCGTGGGCTCCAGCGAGGAGACCGGGTTGAGCAGCACCAGCCGGTCGGCGAGCCCGGCCGCGGCCAGCTCCAGCGCGGCCTGGCACGCGCCCGACGAGGCCACCAGCGCCGCGCGGGTCACCTCCAGCTCCGCCAGCACCCGGGTCACGTCGCCCGCATCGCTGTAGGGGCCGTCCGCATGGCACGCGCTGCGCCCGTACCAGCGGAAGTCCACCGTGATCACGCGGAATCGGGCGGACAGGGCCTCCACCTGCGCGTCCCACATGCCGGAGTCGGCCGCCGACGAATGCAGCAGCACCACGGGCTCGCCCGTGCCCCGCTCTGCGTGCCAGATCGTCATCGCGACTCCACCACCAGACGCACGCCCAGCCCGATGAGCACCACGCCGGAGATCTGCTCCAGCCGCCGGCGCACCGCGGGCCTGCCCAGCCACGCCTTGGCCTTGGCGACCATCCAGATGAGCAGCCCGTACCAGAGCAGGTCCACCAGCACCCACACCACGGCCAGCGTCACGAGCGTCAGCGGCACGTTCTGCCCCGGCGGGACGAACTGCGGCAGGAACGACATCGCGAACACCGCCGCCTTCGGGTTGGCCAGGCACGTCCCGACGCCCGCCAGGTACGGGCCGCGCCAGCCTGGCCGGACCGCCCCTTCGGGCTCCGGCGCGCCCTTGCGGGCCTGCCACAGCGCCTGCGCACCCATCACCACCAGGACCACGGCGCCCACGACCCGCATGACGTCGTAGGCCAGTTGCGAGGCCACCAGCAGCGCCGACAGGCCGAACGCGGCGGCCAGCCCCCACAGCAGGATCCCGGTCTCGTTGCCCAAGGTGGCGGCCAGGCCGGAACCGCGGCCCGCGCGCAGCGTCTGGCGCAGGATGATGGCCGTGCTGACCCCCGGCACCATGGCGATCAGGACGCACGCGCCCACGAAAGCTAGAAGATACATGCGCGCATGCTCGCAGAGCCGCCTGCGAATATCGCGTCATTTATCCGCACATCGCGCGGCGAGGGCGTCAGCCGTACATCTTGTGCAGTTCCGCGACCGCCTCGCACATCAGCGCCCGCAGCTCCGGCGGCCCGAGCACCTCGACGTCGGCGCCCATCCGCAGCAGCAGCCAGCGCGCGTGCTTGATCGACTCGATGGGCACCGTGAGCGTCAGCCAGCCCTCCTGGTCGGGCTCCCCCGCGGCGGCCAGCGCGGCGCCCACGACGTCGACGCCCATCGTGTACGCCAGCATGTCGCCCTGCCCGGGGGCCACCTTGATGACGGCCTCGGCGGTGTACATGCGCTCGCGGAACTCCTTGGCGTAGTCCTGCCAGAACCCGCCCAGGTCGAACCCCTCGGGCCGGGCGAACCGGCCGGGCAGCGTCTCCAGCGTCAGGATCCGCGCCACCCGGTACGTGCGGGGGCTGCCGCCCTGCGGCGCGGCCACCATGTACCAGGAACCGCCCTTGAGCACCAGCCCGTACGGGTGCACCACCCGGTCGATCTCCTGCTGCCCCCAGCGCCGGTACGTCATGTGCAGCGGCCGCTGGTCCCACACCGCCTCGGCCACCTCGCTCAGATGCGGCACGTCGTCGGCCGAGCGGTACCAGCTCGGCACATCCAGCAGGAACCGCTCGCGCATCCGCGAGGCGTGCGAGCGCGGCTCGGGCGGCAGCGCGGCCAGCAGCTTCAGCTCGGCGGTGGCCGCCACCTCGGCCAGCCCCAGCTCGGCCGCCGGCCCGGGCAGCCCGGCCAGGAACAGCGACGAGGCCTCCTCCGTGGTCAGCCCGTTCAGGCGGGTGCGGTAGCCGTCGAGCAGCTGGTAGCCGCCCGCCGGCCCGCGGTCGGCGTAGACGGGCACGCCGGCCGCCGACAGCGCCTCGACGTCGCGGTAGACCGTGCGGACCGACACCTCAAGCTCCGCGGCCAGCTCCGGCGCGGTCATGCGGCCGCGCGTCTGCAGGAGCAGGAGGAGCGAGAGCAGGCGGCTGGCACGCATACACCCCATTGTATTGCGCACATATGTCGTGTTTGTATGAACATGTGGAACGTTTGCGCGCCATCATGAACGCCTTGCGCACCAACGACAGCGTCTCGGTCGCCGAGCTGGCCGCCGAGCACGGCGTCTCGGAGATGACCATCAGGCGCGACCTGGACGAGCTGGCCCAGCAGGGAGTGGTGCGCCGGGTCAGGGGCGGGGCGCTGTCGCTGCTGCTGCGCGGCGAGGAGCCGCCGTTCGGCGTGCGAGAGCGGGAGGCGGTGGAGGCCAAGGAGCGCATCGGCGCGGAGGTGGCGGGCCTGATCGCCGACGGGGAGGCGGTGGTGCTGGACGGCGGCACGACCGCGCTGGAGGTGGCCCGCGCCCTGCACGACCGCCGCCTGACCGTGCTGCCGCTGGCCCTGCAGTCGGTGTCGCTGCTGGCCTCCGCGCCGCGCGTACGGCTGGTGCTGCCCGGCGGCGAGGTACGCCAGGGCGAGCTGAACTTCATGGGCCCGCTGACCGAGAGCTCGTTGAAGGCGCTGCGGTTCGACACGGCGGTGATCGGCTGCTGCGGGTTGTCTGCCGAGCACGGGCTGACCGCGCACGACCTGCCGGAGGTGGCGGTCAAGCAGGCGGCCATAGCCTCGGCGCGGCGGGTGATCGTGGCGTGCGACTCCGGCAAGTTCGCGCGTACGGCGTTCGGCGCGGTGTGCCCGATCTCGCGGCTGGACGTGGTGGTGACGGACTCCGGCATACCGGGCGAGGAGCGCGACGCCCTGGTGGCGGCCGGGGTGACGGTCAGGGAGGCCGTGTGAGACCCGCGCCAGGGAAGCGGCAGGGCGGCGGGCGCGCTCTCCTGCGGGAACGTACGGCGGTCTACCTGCTCTTCTTCCTGGCCGGCACGGCCACGGGCACCTGGACGGCCCGCATCCCCGCCGTCAAGGAGCACCTCGGGCTGGGAGACGGCCAGTTCAGCCTCGCGCTGCTGGCCATCGCGGGCGGGGCGATGGCCGGGATGACCGCGGTGGGCCGGCTGGTCGACCGGCTCGGCAGCAGCCGCGTCATGATCCCGGCCGCCCTCCTGCAGGGCGTCGTGCTCGTGCCGCCCGCCTATGCTCCGCACCTGTGGGCGCTGGCGGGGGCGCTGCTGGTGTTCGGGATCGTGCACGGCATCCTCGACGTGGCCATGAACGCCAACGCCGTGGAGGTCGAGCGGGCCTACGGGCGGCCGATCATGTCGTCGTTCCATGCCGTCTACAGCATCGGCGGGTTCGCGGGCGCCACGGCGGGCAGCCTGTTCGCGCACCTCGACCTGTCGGCCGCGGCCACGTTCGTGTCGGTGGGCGTGGTGGTCGCGCTGCTGGCTATCTGGGCCGCCCGCTGGGCCCTGCGCTCGCTCCCCTCCCCCGCCGATGGCCCGGCCTCTGCCGCCGGCTCAGGCTCGGCCGAGCGGCCCAAGGGGATCGTGTTCCTCGGCGTGCTGGCGTTCTGCTGCCTGGTGGGCGAGGGCGCCTCGGCCGACTGGAGCTCGGTCTACCTGCGCGAGGACCTGGCCGCCTCGCCGGGGCTCGCGGCCGCCGGGTATGCCGCGTTCTCCGTCATGATGACGGCGGGGCGGCTGGCGGGCGACCGGCTGGCGGCCAGGTTCGGCGCGGTGCCGCTGGTGCGCTGCTGCGGGCTGCTGGCCGCCGCGGGGCTGGGGCTGGCGCTGCTGGGCGGGCATCCGGCGGCGGGGGTGATCGGGTTCGGCTGCTTCGGGGCCGGGCTGTCGTGCATCGTGCCGCAGGTGTTCTCGGCCGCCGGCCACCGCGATCCCGCCTTCGCGGGCCGGGCGCTGGCGCGGGTGGCCTCCATCGGATACCTGGGCATGCTGTCCGGGCCGGTGTTCATCGGGGCCGTGGCCGAACTGACCGGCCTGCCCCTGGCGCTGGCCATCCCGGCCGTGCTGGCCGCCTTCGTCGCCCTGACCGCCACAGCGCTGCGCACCCGTACGGCCGAGACGGCCTCCCGCTGAACGCTCAGCGCGAGGCGTGCTCCTCCCGGGCGGAGACGACCTCGGGCATGCGCTCCTCCACCCACTCCAGGAGGGGGATCAGGCGCTCGGCCGCCTCGCGGCCCAGCGCGGTGAGGCTGTATTCGACCCGGGGCGGGATCGAGGTCTCGGCCACGCGCAGCACCATGCCGTCGCGTTCGAGGGCGTGCAGCGTCTGGGACAACATCTTCTCGCTCACCCCGTCGACGCGGCGGCGCAACGCGTTGAAGCGGTAGGGCCCTTCGTGCAGGGCCACCAGCGCCAGGATCGCCCAGCGGCCGGTGAGGGTCTCCAGCACCGTGCGCGAGGTGCACCTGCGCGAAAAGACGTCTGCCACCAGCTCATCGAACTCCTCCATGGAAGACAGCTTACGCCTTTGGGTGTACTTTCTGATAGAAAGCACTAACCAACAGAAAGTACTGAGGAGAGTAACCATGATCGTGGTAACCGGAGCGAGCGGGCACCTGGGCCGGCTGGTGATCGAGGAGCTCAAGAAGCGGGTCCCCGCCGCAGAGATCGTCGCCGCCGCGCGCACCCCGGAGAAGGCCGCCGACCTCGGCGTCGAAGTCCGCGAGGCCGACTACGACCGGCCCGAGACGCTCGAGGCCGCCGTGCGGGGCGCCGCCAAGGTGCTGCTCATCTCCGGCCTCGAGCCCCAGCGGGCACGGCAGCACGCGGCCGTCACGGACGCGGCGAAGCAGGCCGGGGCCGCGCTCGTCTACACCAGCGCGCCCAAGGCCGACACCACCGAGGCCGCCCTGGCCGCCGACCACCGGGCGACCGAGGAGTACATCAAGGCGTCCGGGGTGACGTACACGATCCTGCGCAACAACTGGTACAACGAGGTCTACGAGCAGTCGATCACCACGGCGCCCCAGCTCGGCGCCGTGTACGGCGCCGCCGGCGACGGCCGGATCGCCTCCGCCCCCCGCGCCGACTACGCCGCCGCCGCGGCCACCGTGCTGACCGGCGAGGGCCACGACGGCCAGGTGTACGAGCTGTCCGGCGACACCACCTGGACCCTCGCCGACCTGGCCGCCGAGATCTCCAAGGTCACCGGCAAGGAGGTCGCCTACCGGAACCTGCCGAAGGACGAGTACGCGGGCGTCCTGGCCGGCGCCGGCCTCCCGGCCCCGTTCGCCGAGGTCATGGCCGACGTGGACGTCAACATCTCCCGCGGCTGGCTCGCCGACACGCCCGGCACGCTGCGCGAGCTCATCGACCGCCCCACCCAGCCGATCGGCGACTACGTCCGCGCCCTGCTCGCCTGACCCTGCACAGGCCGCGATGCCCGGGGCGCCCACTTGCCACGGAGGCGCCCCTTTTCCTTCAGCCGCCGAACTGCTGCCACCCCAGCCGGGCGACCAGGGCCACCACGACGCACAGCAGGATGATCCGCACGAAGGCGGTGCCGCGCTTGAGCGCCATCCGCGCGCCGAGCTGAGCCCCGGCCACGTTGCACACGGCCATGCCGAGCCCGAGCGCCCAGTTCAGGTGCCCCTGGACCCCGAACACCACCAGCGCCCCGAGGTTCGTCCCGACGTTGATGATCTTGGCGGAGGCGGAGGCCGAGACGAAGTCGAGCCCCAGGATGGTGGTGAAGGCGATGATCAGGAACGTTCCCGTACCGGGTCCCACGAGGCCGTCGTAGAAGGCGATCCCGACCCCCGCCGTCGCCACGGCGGCGAACACCCTGGCGTCGGTACGCAGATGAGGCATCGGCACGGCCCCGAGCGCGGGCCGCAACGTCACGAACGCCGCCACGCCCAGGAGCACCACCATGACGACGGGCCGCAACACCTCGGCCGAGATCGCCGCCGCGGCCCACGCCCCTAACCCGGCGCTCACCACGGCCAGCCCCGCGCCCGGGAAGGCCACCTGCCGATCGACCTTGGTCGAGCGGGCGTAGGCGACGGCGGCGGACGCGGTCCCGAAGACCGAGGACAGCTTGTTGGTGGCCATCGCCTCGACGGTCGGTATTCCGGTCATCATGATGGCGGGAAGCTGCAACAGCCCGCCGCCGCCCACGACGGCGTCGACCCACCCCGCCCCTGCCGCTGCGACCAGCAACACCAGGACCTGCTCCAGCGGCACGCCACTCCCCCGTTTTCCCCCAAGAAACGCCAAGAGTGTACAAGGTGTAGTTTGACTGGTTTTCGCCGCCTCCTTCCCATGGATCACCGAAACACGACTGAACGTCGACAAACGCACGCTCGGGCGTAAACGGCTCACCCTGCGGGAGTGGCTGCAGGAGCGCCGGCGGCTAGTGCTGACGTAAGGCAGGCGTGAGGAGCCCTCACCCGGGCGTGAGCGTCCGGGTGAGGGCTCCGGTGAAGGGCCCAGGGAAGGGCCCAGGGAAGGGCTCGGGGAACCAGGGGCCGGGCGGCGGGTCAGCGGGCGGCGGTCAGGGTGCGCTTTCTGGAGGCGTAGACGTCGTCCACCAGCCCGTACGTGCGTGCCTGCTCCGCCGTGAAGATCCGGTCACGTTCGATGTCCTTCCTGATCTCCAGGATCTCCCGGCCCGTGTGCCGGGAGAGGACCTCCTCCTGCTGGTCGCGCATCCGCAGGATCTCCCTGGCATGGATCTCCAGGTCGCTCCCCTGACCGCGCCCGCCCTCCGCGTGGGGCTCGTGCAGCAGGACGCGGGCGTGCGGCAGGGCGGCGCGCTTGCCGGGCGCGCCCGCCGCCAGCAGGACCGCCGCCGCCGAGGCGGCCTCGCCGATGCAGACCGTGTGGATCTCCGGCCGGACGAACTGCATCGTGTCGTAGATGGCCGTCATCGCCGTGAACGACCCGCCAGGTGAGTTGATGTAGATGCTGATGTCCCGGTCGGGATCGAGCGACTCGAGCGTGAGCAGCTGGGCCATCACGTCGTTGGCCACGACGTCGTCGATGGGTGCGCCGATGAAGACCACCCGGTCCTCGAAGAGCTTGGTGTACGGGGTCATCTCCTTGACGCCGTACGAGGTGCGCTCCGTGAACGAGGGCAGCACGTAACGGCCGCTCATATCAGTTCATCCCTTCTGCGATGTGGTCGACGAAGCCGTACTCGAGCGCCTCCTGGGCGGTGAACCAGCGGTCGCGGTCGGAGTCGGCCTGGATGCGCTCCAGCGGCTGGCCCGTGTGGTGAGCGATGATCTCGGCCATCCGGCGCTTGGTGTAGAGCATGTTGTCGGCCTGGATCTGGATGTCGCTGGCCGAACCGCCGATGCCGCCGAGCGGCTGGTGCATGACGATACGGGCGTTGGGCAGGGCGTAACGCTTGCCCTTCGCCCCCGCCGTCAGCAGCACCTGCCCCATGGACGCGGCGAACCCCATCGCCACCGTCGCCACGTCACACGGAATGAACTGCATCATGTCGTAGAGCGCCATCCCGGCGGTCACGGACCCGCCCGGCGAATTGATGTAAAGCGTTATGTCGCGCCTGGGGTCTTCGGCCGCCAGCAATAGGAGCTCCCCGCAGAGCCGGTTGCAAATGTCGTCGTCCACCTCCTGGCCGAGAACGACGATGCGCTCCTTTAGCAGGCGCTGGCTGAGCTGGTCAGGCCAGGTCGCGCGCTGGGTCTCCGTCATGACCGGTCGCCTTTCTGTGCTGGGTATTTCTGGGAAAAACGCTAGACCCGGCGGCCGCGAATTCTGCGATTATTTCGCTGGGGGCGCATTTCTCTAAGGGCGCATTCCACCCAGAGCGAATAACCATCGACATATAATCGCGGATGTGAGAAGGAACCTGCCCCGCCGGTGGGCGTGCCTCATCCTGGGCGGCGCGCTGCTGATGCCGTACATGATGGTCGGGGTCCTGGTCTCGGCCCAGTGGCAGGGACAGAACGCCAACCTGCTGCTGCCCGCCCAGATCGGGGTGTTCGTGGCGGTGTTGCCGGTGGTGGCCGTGACCGGGCTGTTCCTGCCCGTGCGCGGGCTCGAGGTGAACGCGGCGCAGGGCCTGCTCGGGGCGCACGTCGAGACCCCGCCCAGGCAGGCGGGCCGCTCCTGGCAGGAGCGCCGCCGCACCGCCGCCTGGTTCACCCTGCACCTGGCGATCGGCGGCCTGGTCAGCGGCTGCACGCTGGCGATCGTGCCGTTCACGCTGGTCACGCTCGCGCTGCCGTTCGCGGGGCGGGCGACGCCCATCCTCGGGGCCGCGGTCGAACCGGGATGGCCGACCGTGCCGTGGGTGGCGGGCGGGCTCGCGCTGCTCGCGGCGCTGGTCGCGGGGGCGGCGGGCACGGGCGAACTGCTGGCCAGGCTGGCTCCCGTCCTGCTCGGCCCCACCCCGGCCGAACGCCTGGCCGCCGCCGAGGAGCACGCCCGTACGCTCGCCGAGCGCAACCGGCTGGCACGCGAGCTGCACGACTCGGTCGGCCACGCGCTGAGCGTCGTCACCCTGCAGGCCGCGGCCGCGGGCCGGGTCCTCGACCGTGACCCCCAGACGGCGAGGACCGCCCTGGCCGCCATCGAACAGTCGGCCCGCGCCGCCCTGGAGGACCTCGACCACGTCCTGGGCCTGCTACGAGAAGAACAGCCGGCCGCCGAGTCCCGGGGCCGCCACGCCCCGCCCGGCGTCCCGCGGCCGGAAGGGGCCCCAGCCGACGTCCCACGCCCTGAAGGTGCCCCAGCCGACGTCCCACGCCCTGAAGGTGCCCCAGCCGGCGTCCCACGGCCCGGAGGCGCCCCGCCCGACGCCTCAGGGGGCGTACTCCTGCGTTCCCTGCCGGCAGGAGCCTCAGCCGGAGGGCGGGAGGGCTGCGATCCAGCTGAGGAGAGCGCGCTCGATCGGGGCGGCCAGAGTACGGCGCGGCCCGGGCGCGAGCGTGGCGGGCTCGGCGGGCCGGGCGCGGAAGAGGCGGGGCAGGACACGGACAGGGCGGGGCAGGGAGTGGCCGCGCCGGTCCGCGGCAGGGCGCCGCAGGCCACGCTGGCCAATCTCGACGAGCTGGTCGCCGCCTCGGGTGCGCAGGTGCGGCAGGAGGTGGGCGACCTGTCCGCCGTGCCCGCCGTGGTCTCCCGGGAGGCCTACCGCATCGTCCAGGAGGCGCTCACCAACGCCATCAAGCACGGCCGCGGCCCCGTACGCCTGACCGCCGCCGTACAGGGCGGCGACCTGCGGATCGAGGTCACCAACCCCGGACACGGGAACGGCGCCCGCTCCGGAGGCAGGGGCGTGACCGGCATGCGGGAGCGCGTCCGGCTGCTCCGCGGCGAGCTGGAGGCCGGACCGACCGAGGCCGGATGGAAGGTCTCGGTACGCCTGCCGCTACGGTCGAGCCCATGACGCTCAAAGTCGTGATCGCCGACGACGAGGACCTCATCCGTGCCGGCCTGCGGATCATCATCGACGCCGAGCCGGACCTGACCGTGGTGGGCGAGGCCGCCGACGGCGCCGCGGTCGTGCCCGTGGTGCGCCGCGAACGGCCCGACGTCGTCCTCATGGACGTACGCATGCCAGCACTCGACGGCATCCAGGCCACCGAGCGCCTCCTGGCCCTCGACGACCCGCCCAAGGTGCTCGTGGTGACCACGTTCGAGAACGACGACTACGTCTACGACGCGCTGCGTGCCGGGGCCAGCGGTTTCCTGCTCAAGCGGGCCAAACCGGATGACCTCGTGCGGGCCGTCAGGCTGGTCGCCGCGGGCGAGTCGTTGCTGTTCCCCGCCGCGATCCGGGCGCTGGCCGGGCGCCGCCCGCAGAGCCCCGCGCGAGTGCCCGGGATCGACCGGCTGACCGGCCGCGAGGGCGACGTCCTGCGCCTGATGACCAAGGGCCTGTCCAACAACGAGATCGCCGCCGAACTGGTCGTCAGCCAGGAGACGGTCAAGACGCACGTCGGCAACGTGCTGGGCAAGCTGCGCGCCCGCGACCGCACCCAGGCCGTGATCGCCGCCTACGAGTCCGGTTTCGTCTCACCCGGCTGACACCCCCCTTGGATACCCTGCCGCCGCGCGGGGCTGGGGTCCCTCTGGAGAGTGCAAGGGAAGGGGGCCCCGCGGATCAATGGAAGAGCGGAGACCCCTCGCCCGCGTCGTCGCCGGGTGTCTGCCCGGGTGTGACCTGCCCGCTCTGCGACGGCGACGGGGACGGGGACTGCGTGGGCCGCGGCTCGGGGCTCGCCGGCGTGGGCGGCGGCGTCGGGATGAACACCGTCGGCGGCAGCTGCCTGGGCTGCGGCTCGCTGTCGCGCCTGCCGAGCAGGAGCAGCAGCAGGATCGCCGTCACCAGCAGCACCAACAGCACCAGCGCGAGCGCGGCCATCAGCACCCGCTTGCGGGTCTCGGTTAGCGGCCTGCGCCGCCGCGCCGGCCCGGGCAGGGCGGGCGCGCGGTCGGTCAGCCAGTACGGCACGAAGTCGGGCCCATGAGCATGCCCGATGAGCGTCCCGCCCACCATGACCGGCTCCAGGAAACGTTCCGCCCCCGGACGGCCCGGCACGTACGGCACCGCCACCCACGGCGCGTGCCCGGCGTCGAAGTCGAGCACCTCGGGCGTGCCGTCCAGCACCGCGCCCCGCGACCGGCCGGAACGTGCGAACCAGCCGCGCATCCCGGACCGCTCGCCGCCGGCCTCCTTGACCGCGGTCACGAACCTGTCGCGCGCCGCCGCGTCGAACGCGGCCCCTCTGGTCAGCACGGCCAGCGACACCGCGCGCCCGTCGGGTCCCTGCCCGAGGTACACGAAACCGGCCGGAGCCGTGTGCAAGCGGGCCTGGACCACGTATGGACCCAGCCGGGGCGGATCGCCGTACTGCAGGGGACTTGCCACGTTTGCCATGAAAGCACAGACGTGGCGTCGTGCACGTTTGCGGCGCGTTTGGTGGAATGGCGTCATGAGCGTCGCCGAAGAGTTGCCAGGCGGAAACGACGTGGGGCTGCTGCGTCAAAGTCTCGACGAGGTCCGGCGTGTCATCGTCGGCCAGGACCACATGGTCGAAAGGCTGATCGTGGCCCTGCTGGCCCGCGGGCACTGCCTGCTCGAAGGAGTCCCAGGCGTCGCCAAGACCCTCGCCGCCTCCACCCTGGCCACTGTCGTGGGCGGCACGTTCGCCCGGATCCAGTTCACCCCCGACCTCGTGCCGAGCGACATCGTCGGCACCCGCGTCTACCACCCGTCCAACGAGAAGTTCGATGTCGAGCTCGGCCCCGTGTTCGTCAACTTCCTGCTGGCCGACGAGATCAACCGCGCCCCCGCCAAGGTCCAGTCCGCGCTGCTGGAGGTCATGGCCGAGCGGCAGGTCACCCTCGCCGGCGTCACCCACCCGCTGCCCAAGCCGTTCATCGTGCTCGCCACCCAGAACCCGATCGAGTCCGAGGGCGTCTACCCGCTGCCCGAGGTGCAGCGCGACCGCTTCCTGTTCCGAGTACGGGTGCCGCATCCCAGCGCGCACGAGGAGCTGGAGATCCTCCAGCGGATGAGCGTCACCCCGCCGGTCCCCGAGCGGGTGCTCGACCCGGACAAGCTGCTGAGCCTGCAGGAGGCGGCCGAGCAGGTCTCGGTGCACCAGCTCGTCGCCGACTACGTGGTACGGCTGGTCATGTCCACCCGCAACCCCGCCGAGTACGGCCTGGCCGACCTCGCCGAGACCATCGAGATCGGCGTCAGCCCGCGGGCCACCCTGGGCCTGGTCGCGGCCGGCCGGGCACTGGCCCTGCTGCGCGGGCGCGACTACCTGCTGCCCGACGACGTGCGCGACGTGGCCGTGGACGTCATGTCGCACCGGCTGATGCTCACCTTCGACGCCCTGGCCGACGGCGTCGATCCCGAACAGGTCGTCAGGCAGATCCTGCACGCCGTGCCCCCGCCCCTCGTCGTCTGGAACCAGAACCGTTGAGCACGACAGCGGAGCAGGCACTACGGCGGCTGGAGCTCACGGTCACCCGGCGGCTGGACGGGCTGCTGCACGGCGCCCACCAGGGGCTGCTGCCGGGGCCGGGCAGCGAGGCCGGCGACAGCCGCGTCTACGTGCCCGGCGAGGACGACGTGCGCCGCATGGACTGGAACGTCACCGCCCGCACCACGGTCCCCCACGTACGCGACCTGATCGCCGACCGCGAGCTGGAGACGTGGGCGCTGGCCGACCTGTCGCCCAGCATGGACTTCGGCACCGCCGACACCGACAAGCGCGACCTGGTGGTGGCGGCCGTCGGCGCGATCGGGTTCCTGTCGAGCAGGATGGGCGACCGCTTCGGCGCGCTGGTGCTGCACGACGAGTACCTGCACCGCATGCCCGCCCGCACCGGCCGCCCCGCCCTCTACGGGCTGCTGCACTCGCTCATGGACGCCCCGCGCGGCCGGGTCGTGCCCGACCCTCCCGACCTGGCCGAGGGCATCGAGGTGCTGTCGGCCAGCCGCAGGCGGCGCGGCGTGCGGCTGATCGTCTCCGACTTCCTCGACGCTCACCCCGACCTGGACCCCGACGCCGAACGCCCCTGGGAGCGGCCCATCAGGCGCCTGGCGGCCCGCCACCAGGTGCTGGCCGTGGAGGTGATCGACCCGCGCGAGCTTGAGCTGCCCGACGTGGGCCGGGTAGCGTTCACCGACCCCGAGACCGGGAACGTACGCGAAGTGCATCTTTCCCCCAAAGTTCGGCAAGCATACGCGGAGGCGGCCGCCCTGCAGCGTGAGGGCACCCGCGTGGCGCTGCGCCGCGCCGGCATCGCACACCTGGTGCTGCGCACCGACCGGGACTGGGTGTTCGACGTGGCGCAGTTCGTCCTGCGCCAGCGCCGCATGAGCCACCTCGCACACAGGAGACCCACGTGACGTTTCTCGCCCCCGGCTGGCTCTGGTTGTTCCTGCTGGTGGGGCTGCTGGTGGCCGGGTACATCGCGTCGATGTTCGCCCGCCGCCGCTACACCGTGCGCTTCACGAACCTGGCCCTGCTCAACCTGGTCGCCCCCGCCGGGCCCAGCTGGCGCCGCCACGTAGCACCGGCGCTGTTCCTGGCCATGATGGCGCTCCTGGTCGTCGGCGCGGCCAAACCCGCCGACCAGGTACGCGTGCCGCGCGACCGCGCCACCATCATGATCGCGCTGGACGTGTCGCTGTCCATGGACGCCGACGACGTCCAGCCGAACCGCATCAGCGCCGCCAAGGCCGCCGCGCAGGCGTTCGTCAGGGAGCTGCCCGACCGCTTCAACGTCGGCGTGGTGTCCTTCGCCCGCTCCGCCAACGTCGTCATCTCGCCCACCACCGACCACCAGGCCGTGGTCACCGCCCTCGGCAATCTCACCACCCGCCCGGGCACCGCGATCGGCGAGGCGGTCTTCAACTCGCTCGACTCGCTGCGCTCGTTCGACCAGCAGGCCGCCACGGACCCGCCGCCGGCCGCGATCGTGCTGCTCTCCGACGGCGACAACACCTCGGGCAGGTCAGTGAACGAGGCCATCGACGCGGCCCAGCAGGCCCGCGTGCCGGTCTCCACGATCGCGTACGGCACCCAGGAGGGCACCGTCAACATCGACGGCCGGCCGGTGAACGTGCCGGTCAACAAGCAGACCCTGCAGTCGTTGTCCGACGGCACCAGCGGCCGGGCCTACGCCGCCGAGTCAGGCAGCGAGCTGCGCGAGGTCTACGAGCAGATCGGCACCTCCCTCGGCTACAAGCTGGTCAGCCAGGAGATCACCCAGTGGTTCATCGTGGCCGCGATCGTGGCCGGGCTGCTGGTGGCGGGGGCGGCGGTGCTGTTCGGGTCCAGGATCCCCTGACCGGGCAGCGGAGTGGCGTGAGTCACCACTCGGCGAAGGAGCCGTCGCTGTGGCGCAGGAGCGGTGGGCGCCAGGCGTGACCCTGCTCCGCGGCGGATCGCACCGCGGCCTCGTCGACATCGATGCCGAGGCCCGGTCCGCTGGGCCGGTCGATGTGACCGTCCACGAACCTGAACACCGTCTCTACATGGCTCTGTTGAGGCTTGGGGCGGCGGCCAAGCGTCTAGGCGTGCACCCGACGACGCTGCGTCTGCAAGCTGACCAGGGCCAGATCGGTTCGTGTGGGTGGGCAGGTCTCCCTCGGCCGGCACGACCGCGATCACCTAGCGCCCCCTTTCCGCCGTACCCCGCGACCGCCCTAGTGCCGAGCGCGGGGACGTCGGCGTGGGCTGAGGTCACGGGGCGGTCCGGTAACGTTTTGCGATGTGGCCCACTACTTCTCCGAGCAGCCGAAGACCGCGAGCAGGCCGGGATCCGTCGACCTGGTCCTGCCCGATCTGCACCTGCGGCTGGAGACCGACAGCGGCGTCTTCTCGCCGGAGCGGGTCGACGTGGGCACGCGCATCCTGCTGGAGACCGTTCCGCCGCCTCCGCAGGAGGGCGACCTGCTCGACCTGGGCTGCGGGTACGGCCCGATCGCGCTGACCATGGCCTCGCGGGCGTCGGAGGCGACGGTGTGGGCCGTCGATGTGAACCGGCGCAGCCTGGAGCTGACCGCTAGGAACGCCGAAGCCGCCCGCCTTTACAAAGTAAGGTCAGTGCATGTCGATGAAGTGCCAGATGATGTGAAATTTCGGGCAATCTGGTCTAATCCTGCGATCCGAATAGGGAAGCAGGCTCTGCACGAGATGCTCACCAGGTGGCTGACGAGGCTCACTCCCGACGGCGTGGCCTACCTGGTCGTCCAGAAACACCTCGGCTCGGACTCCCTGCAGCGCTGGCTCGGCGAGCAGGGCTGGCAGGTCTCGCGTGAGGCCAGCCGGGCCGCCTACCGCATCCTGAAGGTGACCCGATGAGAAGGCAACTGCGCCCCACCGACGTCAAGCGACTCAACCGCACCTGGCGCAGGAACACCGGAAACCGCCTCAGCCTGATCATCGAATCGGTCACGGGGCCGTTCAACATCGGCTCCATCTTCCGCAGCGCGGCCGCGTTCGGCGTGGACGAGATCTGGCTCGCGGGCAACGCCACCCCGCCCACCAACCCCAAGGCGGGCAAGACGGCGCTCGGCACGGAACGCCTGGTCACCTGGCACGAGCCGATCCCGGCCGCCGACGCGGTCAAGGCCGCCAAGGAGGAGGGCTACGCGGTGCTGGCCATCGAGCTGACCGCGGAGGCCGTGCCGCTGCACCGCGCCGACCTGGCCCGCGACGTGTGCCTGGTGGTCGGCAGCGAGGACCACGGCTGCTCCCCCGCCCTGCTCGAGGCCGTGGACGGCGTCTGCTACATCCCGCAGGTGGGGCGGGTGGGCTCGTTCAACGTGGCGGTGGCGGCGGCCATCGCGCTGGCCGAGACCCGCCGCCAGGAGTGGGAGAATCTCCCCGAACCGTAACCGAACCGTTCACCCACGGAAGGCATACTCAGGACGTGCTGAGCCGTCGATTCGCCTTTCTCGACCATCCGGGCCCGCTGGCCTTCGCCCACCGCGGAGGCGCCGCCGAGAGCGCGGAAAACTCCGTCGCGGCCTTCGAACGGGCGGTCGCGCTCGGCTACACCTACCTGGAGACCGACGCGCACGCCACCTCCGACGGCGTGCTGGTCGCCTTCCACGACCACACGCTCGACCGCGTGACCGGCCACCGGGGCCGCATCTCGGAGCTGCCCTACCGGGCGGTCAGGCAGGCCCGCATCGGCGGGGTCCACGAGATCCCGCTGCTTGAGGACCTGCTGGGCACCTGGCCGGAGATCCGGTTCAACATCGACGTCAAGGAGGCGGCCGCCATCGCCCCCCTGGCCGAGGCGGTCCGGCGTACCAACGCCTATGACCGGATCTGCCTGACCTCCTTCTCCGACGAGCGCCTGGTGCTGGCCAGGGCGGCGCTGGGCCGGGAGGTGTGCTCGGCGCTCGGCCCGCGCGGCGTCGCCGCGCTGCGGGCCGCCGCCTCCACCTCCGGCTACGGCCGCCTGCTGGCCGGTCTGTCACGCTCAGGCGTCCCGTGCGCGCAGGTGCCGGTGGGCTTCCGCGGCCTGCGCGTGGCCACCCGACGCCTGGTGCGTACGGCCCACGCCATCGGCATGCAGGTGCACGTGTGGACCGTCAACGACCCCGCCCGCATGGAGCGCCTGCTCGACCTGGGCGTGGACGGCATCATGACCGACAACGTCACGGCCCTGCGCGGCGTGCTGGAGCGCCGCGGCCAGTGGCACCCCGGCAGCCTGGCCGCATGACGGGCCCAGGTCGGCCGCATCCGCAGCGACGCGACCGACCCGCCGAATGGCCACTTAGGAGCGAGCAAACCATGCCCGTACCCGCACCGTCCCTGGACACTGAGCAAGAGTGAGTCCCGCACAGTGGCACGCCCCGAACGGTCTCGGGCGCACTGGTCCCCCACGTACAACCCTGGGCGGCGACACACGTCCCGCGTGCGGTCCGGTCCAGGGCGGCGAGTTGGCACCAGCAGGTCGTAGATCGCATACGCACCGTATAGGTCCGATGTCAGCCTGTCAGCGCAAACACTTACTCAAGCGAGCTCATACACAGGAATGCCTTCCTCGATGAACACTCCCCCCCTCCCCGCGGCCGTCGACGACTCCCCCGCAGCGCGCAGGCGCGAGCAGCGCGGCTGGTACCTCTACGACTGGGCCAACTCCGCCTTCTACACCACGATCATCTCGGTCTTCCTCGGCCCGTACCTCATCCCGGTCGCCAAGACCGCGGCCTGCGCCAAGGACTTCCCGGCAGTCGCGTCCGACACGTGCGTGGCCGACTTCGACAAGCTGGCCGCCGCCAACCCGGGCCTGGGGTACGTCGACGTGCTGGGCGCCGACATCAGGCCGGCCGCGTTCTTCGGGCTGACGCTGACGATCGCGGTGCTGCTGCAGATCGTCGCGCTACCCGTGGTGGGCGCGCTGGCCGATCACACCGGGCGCAAGCGGGAGCTGCTCGGCGGCTTCGCCTACGTCGGGGCGCTGGCCACGATGGGCCTGTACTTCGTCGAGGGCGACCGCTACCTGCTGGGCGGGGTGCTGTTCATCCTGGCCAACCTCGCGTACGGCTCTTCGGTCGTGGTCTACGACTCGTTCCTGCCGCAGATCTCCTCCCCCGAGGAGCGCGACGGGGTGTCCTCGCGCGGCTGGGCCATCGGCTACCTCGGCGGCGGTCTGCTGCTGGCGCTCAACCTCGTGCTCTACCTGCAGCACGAGAGCCTGGGCCTGGGCGAGGGCATGGCGGTGCGCATCAGCATGATGTCCGCGGGCCTGTGGTGGGCGATCTTCACGATCATCCCGCTGCTGCGGCTGCGCAACCGGCCCGTACCCGTCCACGAGAGCACGGCGCTGCGCTCGGTCGGCGGCAGCTTCCGCCAGCTCGGCCGCACCCTGGCCGAGCTGCGCCGCTATCCGCTGACGCTGCTGTTCCTGGTGGCGTACCTGGTCTACAACGACGGCGTGCAGACGGTCATCGGCAACAGCGCCGCCTTCGCCTCCGAGGCGCTGAAGCTGGACAAGACGGTGCAGATCACCGCCATCCTCATGGTGCAGTTCGTGGCGTTCTTCGGGGCGCTGCTGCTGGGGTGGCTGGCCCGCAGCTTCGGGACCAAGCGCACCGTCCTGGCGAGCCTGGTGCTGTGGACGGCGATCGTGGTGGCGGCGATGTTCGTGGCGGAGGGGCAGGAGCTGCAGTTCTACCTGATGGCGTTCGCGATCGCGATCGTGCTGGGCGGCACTCAGGCGCTGTCGCGCTCGCTGTTCTCGCAGGTGATCCCGAAGGGCCGGGAGGCCGAGTACTTCAGCCTGCTGCAGATCAGCGACAAGGGGTCGGCGTTCATCGGCTCACTGACGGTCACGATCGCGCTGCAGCTGACCAACAGCTACCGCATCGCCATCGTCTCCATGATCATTTTCTTCGTCATCGGCTTCGTCCTGCTGGCCCTGACCAACCTGCCCAAGGCCATCCGCGCGGCGGGCAACGAGGTCCCGGCGCGCCTCTGAGTCAGGAGGGGCCGCGAGGAGCATGGTGCCCGGGCCTTGGGCCGCGCCCGGGCCCCCCACGGCCGTCACCGTGTCGGCCGTGGCCTCCCCGCCGCAGTGCGGGCAGGTGACCACGGGGGTGAAGCGCTCGCCACAGGAGTGCACCAGGAGCGCGGGCGGGCCGCCCGGCGGCGTGGACCAGCGATCGCCCCAGGCCATCAACGTCAGCAGGGCCGGCACGATGTCACGGCCCGCCTCGGCGAGGACGTACTCGTAACGCACCGGACGCTCCTGGTACGGCCGCTTCTCCACCACCCCGGCCGCGACCAGGTGCTCCAGGCGGCGGGTCAGCAGGTTGCGCGAGATCCCCAGGTCCTCCACCAGATCGTCGAACCTGCGCAGCCCCAGGAACAGGTCGCGCAGGATCAGCGGCGTCCACGGCTCGCCGACCACGCCGACGGCTTGGGCGATGGAGCAGTGCATCTCACCGAACCTGTTCATGCACCCAGGATAGAGGGTTGATAAAGTGAACTCATGACAGTTCACATTCAGGACTCACCCGCCAGGGCTTTCCGCGAGGCCGGCGAGGCGCACGACGTCGACGCCCTCGTCGCCACGCTCGCCGACGACGTGGTCTTCCGCTCGCCGCTCAGCGCCACGGCCCGTTTCGCGGGCAAGGAGCAGGTGCGGGAGCTGTTCTCGGTCGCGTTCGGCGTTCTGTCCGAGCTGCGCTACCAGAACGACATCGGCGACGATCGCCGGCGGGCCCTGACCGCGACCGCCCGGCTGGGCCGCCAGGAGATCCACGAGGCGAGCCTGGTCGAGGTGGGCGAGGACGGCCTGATCAAGGAGATCACCATGTGGATCCGTCCCCTGCCCGGACTGACGGCGATGATGGCCGCGCTCGGCCCCGGCCTCGCCCGGGCCACCGGCAAGCCGGGCCTTCCCTGGCTGGTGGGCGCCGCCGTCAAGCCACTGGCGGCGATGACCCGCCTCGGCGACCGGACCCTGGTCCCCCTCCTGACCCGCCGACGCCCTCGCTAGCCCCGGAACAGGCGCCCAGTACGGGGTGCCGTCAAGAATCGTTTCCGGAACAGTCCCGGGAAGCCGCCGCAACTACGTCCGTAGCGGATTGTCGCTGACCAGCCATTAGGGCTCACGACTGGTGGAAACCCTGCAGGGCTCACAGTCCAGGGCTGTCCGCCGCTCGTCGAGCCACGGTCCGCCTGCCGCCGGACGAGTGGCTATGAAGACGGAACGTCCCCCCGTCCTGCCGGACAGGGGGACAATGGACCGCCGCGCCTCACACCAGGCGCTTGCCACCCGATTCGCCGTCGGCCGGCACCATGGTCCCTTGCGGCGGTGATGGTTGTTGCGGTTTGCGGATCACGGTATCCGCATGCGCAGGAGTGATGCTCAGCGCCAGCACGGCGGCCAGGCCGGCGGCCGTAGCGGCGGCACGGCGAGTCCAGGTACGGGTCTTCATACGGCTCTCCCAGTCGGCCGATGATCACGACAGCACTGTCCATCAGCATCAGTGCTACATCCCCGCCCGTCCACCCCAGAAGGGCCAAGTGGCCACAAGCGGACAGGCCCTCGCACCCGCGGACGTTCACGGCGGCTATGGGCTCGCGTCGGTCTCGCTCCAAGAGATCAAGACCCGTATCCGATGTGGCGCAACGGTGCGTTGCGAACGAAGTCGTGGACGTCGTGGCTGCCGCGCCTGCGCGTTGGGCCTGCCGTACCAGCCGGATCGCGGCGGCACCCACGCGATGCCAATCTCCGCCGTGATACCGGCAGCACTGGCGTGGTTGGTGAGGTGGAGCGAACTGGCGGGCGATGCGGCGGACCCAGCTGATCCCGGTGGACATGCAGGCCGGAGTGCGCGGAACAGGTGGGGCGGAGGAGCCGCACCGTTCAGATCGTGCGGAACCGTGGTTCGTCTTCCGGCTCAGGCAGGCGTGGCACACAACCGTCGCCGCGATCGGAGTCCACCGTGCTGCCCACCAGCCGCGTCAGCTCATCCTCGGTGATCCGGGCCTACTGGGGGCAGCAGATTGAACGTGCTGTCGCCAAAGAGTTGGCTCGCTCTCGCCCGGACAGTGACGGCGCCAGACTGCGACGGGGTGAACGCCAGGAGCGGTGAACAGTTGCTGGCGAGAAAACTGGTCCGCTCAACGGTGAACATGTGATCGTCGGCCATCCGCGTGCGTGCAGCGGCGTGCTGCTCCAGGAGGGACTCGAGGGGGATGTCACGGCGTCAGCTCCATATGGGGATCAAAGGCGTTCAGGAACAAGCTGCTTGCGGCGAGTTGCCGCGTGCTGACGCTGACCCGCCGCCAAAGATGATCGTCTGTCACATCAGGGGTACGGGTGGCGGGCGCTCGCCACCCGTACCTGGCCGGCCGAGGTCAGCGGAGCCGGCGGAAGAAGCCGCGAATGTCGTCGACCAGCAGGTCGGGCACGTCGTGCGCGGCGAAGTGGCTGCCCTTGTCGTAGACGTTCCCGGACACGATGTTCTTGTGGTCGCGTTCGGCGAACGGGCGGATCGACTGGAAGTCCCAGGCGAAGTTCGCCAGCCCGAGCGGCACGGTGGTGGGTTCGGCCGGCTTGTCGGTGGCGTGGAAGTCCTCGTAGTAGAGGCGGGCGGATGACGCGGCGGTGTTGGTCAGCCAGTAGATCATCGTGTTGGTCAGCACGTAGTCCGGGTCGAGGTTCGGGCCGAGCAGCTGCGCGTTCCAGCCCAGCTGCCCCACCGGCGAGTCGGCCAGCGCGTGTGCCAGGGTCTGCGGCGCGGTGGACTGCAGTTTGTCGTACGCGCCGCTGTTGTCCGTCCACCACTGCAGGAACTGGACCTTCTTCTGGTCCTCCTCGGACAGGCCGGTCAGCTCGGCCGGTTCGCCCGAGGGAAAGGAGAAGATCTGGGTGACGTGCACGCCGATCACGTGCTCAGGATCGTGACGGCCGACTTCGGGCGAGATGACCGAGCCGCAGTCGTTGCCGTGCGCGCCGTAGCGCTCGTACCCGAGGCGGCGCATCAGCTCGGCCCACGCCCTGGCGATCCGGTACCGATTCCACCCCCGCTCGGCGGTGGGGCCAGAGAACCCGAAACCGGGCAGCGACGGGATCACCAGATGGAAGGCGTCGGCCGGGTCGTCACCGTGGGCTCGCGGGTCGCTCAGTGGGCCGATCACATCCAGGAACTCCACGATCGTGGTCGGCCAGCCGTGCGTGAGCAGCAGTGGCGTGGCGTCCGGCTCGGGTGAGCGGACGTGCAGGAAGTGCACGTTCTGCCCGTCGATGACCGTGGTGAACTGGGGGTGTTCGTTGACCTTCGCCTCCCACACGCGCCAGTCGTACCCGTCGCGCCACCGCTGGACGAGGCTTTGCAGGTACTGCAGCGAGACGCCGTAGCCGGTTCCGGCGGCGGGCAACTCGTCGGCCCAGCGGACCCGGGCCAGGCGCTCGGTCAGGTCGTCCAGGTCTGACTGCGGGATATCGATGCGGAATTCGTGGATCTCGGTCATGTCATCGACCCTGCCGGGCCATTAGGAAGGTCTAATTCCTAATTGTCGGGGATTCTTGAGAGATGTTGGAAACCTCCGCCCGCCTCCTGCGGCTGCTCTCCCTCCTGCAAACCCCGCGCGAGTGGACCGGCGCCGAACTCGCCGAGCGCCTCGGGGTGAGCGGGCGGACCGTGCGTACCGACGTGGAGCGCCTGCGCACCCTCGGCTACCCGGTACTGGCCACGCGCGGCGCGACCGGCGGCTACCGTCTCGGCGCCGGCGCGGCTCTGCCGCCGCTGCTGCTCGACGACGAGGAAGCGGTCGCCGTCACCGTCGGCCTGCGGACCGCGACCGGTGGCGCCATCGCGGGGATCGAGGAGGCGTCCTTGCGGGCGCTGGCGAAGCTGGAGCAGGTGCTTCCGTCCCGGCTGCGGCGCCGGGTCAACACCCTGCAGGCCTACACGGTGCCGGTTCCCCGCGACGACGCCGGCCCCAGCGTCGACCCGTCGATCCTGACCACCCTGACCGCGGTCTGCCGCGACCGGGAACGGCTCCGGTTCGACTACCACGACCATGCCGGTGCGACCACCGTGCGCACCGTCGAGCCGTACCGGCTGGTCAACTGGGGCCGCCGCTGGTACCTGCTGGCATGGGACGTCGAGCGGGGCGACTGGCGTACCTTCCGCGTCGACCGGATACAGCCCCGCACCCCGACCGGCCCCCGCTTCACACCGCGCGACCTGCCCGGCGACGACGTCGCCGCGTACGTGTCACGCCGGGTGTCCGCCGCCGCCTGGCGCTACCGGGCGCAGGTCACCGTGCACGCGCCGGCCGACGTCGTCGCCGATCGAATCAGCCCAGCAGTCGGAACAGTCGAACGCGTCGACGAACGCACCTGCGTCCTGCACACCGGCGCGGACACCGTCGAGACCCTCGGCGTCTACCTGGGCCTGCTCGGCGAGGACTTCGACGTCACCGGGCCGCCGGAACTCCTCACGCACCTGCGCCGTCTCGCCGACCGGTACACACGCGCGACCAGCTGATCTTCAGCAGGTGATCAGACCTGCACGCGCCTTCCCTCACGCATGGAGCGTTTCGATGGGGGCCGGACGCAGCGGCCGGCCGTTGTGGGCCTACTACGACCACTCCCGCAATCGGCGCCGGACCTGGTGCTCAATGGACATTTGCGGGAACCGCGCCGAAGCCCGCGCCTCTCACCACCGCAAGTCCGCCGCGCGCCCTTGATCGCGGACCGGCCCCACGCGCGGATCAGCGAAGGCGCGCGGTGGCATTCCAGCGGCTGTCACACGCACGCCGGCGCGAGCGGCGCCGTGCCGGCCCACACGACGTCTGATGCCATCCTCGATGTCCGCGGACGCCGGACCCTCCGCCGACGGCCGGCAGCAGATGAGTTTGGGTGGCGGGAGTGGTCTTACTCTCGAAACGACTGGAAGGAGCGGCTCCGGTGGACTTGCACAGTGTCGTGTGCGTGCGTGACCTGGCGACATCGCAGAAGTGGTTCGAGGTGTTCTTCGGGCGGCCGGCGGACGAGATCATCGGCGAGGAGCTTCTGTGGCAGGTCGGTGAGAACGCGTGGGTCGTCCTCGACGACCGGCAGGTGCGGGCCGCGCGGGTGGGCGGCACCATGATCACGTTCGGCGTGACCGACCTCGACGACATCCTGGCCCGGCTGGCCGCGCACGGCATCGAGCACGAGCCCGTGGAGACCTACGGCAACGGGGTGCGCCACGTGGAAGTCCTCGACCCGGACGGCAACAGCCTGTCGCTCGCGGAGGCGCCCGCCCAGTAGCCGGTCTGCGGGCGTGGTCGCGGGCCGGCGCGGCGCTGTGCCGCGTTGGCCCGTACCGCGCCAACGGCTACGCCATGTGACCGCTGCTGGTTCGGGGCTCATGGCAGCTACCGAACGTCGGGCCTGCCGCGGCGCTCGATCCTGGCCTGCGGCTGCCGGTCGGGAAATCGTCGCTGCCGGGTGTCGAGAATGTGGCGCCGGCTCCGTCCCAGGGACACCGGCGGCCACGACGGGCCGCGCGACGAAGGAGAGCCACCATGATCGTACGGATGGACCAGGTGGGCTTCGCCGTCGAATACATCGACGCCGTCGTCGCCGGCCTGCGAGACTGCGGCGCGGAACTCGCGCCCGGCCTGCGACCGAGAAAACGACAATGAGAGGGATGACCGTGGAACCGAACGAGATCACCGAGGTTCTGAACCGGCCGATCAGCCAGGAACTGCTGGCCCGCGACCTGACCCGCCTGGCCTACGTCGCCAAGGACGGCACACCCCGCAATGTCCCGATCGGGTTCACCTGGAACGGGTCGGAGATCGTCATGTGCACCACGAAGAACGCCCCGAAGCTCCCAGCCCTGCGCGAGAACCCGATGGTCGCCCTGACGATCGACACCGAGGTGCACCCGCCCAAGATCTTGCTCATCCGCGGCCGAGCCGAGCTGGACTTCGTCGACGGCATCCCGGACGAATATCTCCGGGCGAACAGCACCTACGAGATGACACCGGAGCAGCGGGTCGAGTGGGAGGCGGAGGTGCGTTCGCTCTACCACGACGGCATGGTCCGGATCGTGGTGACCCCGACGTGGGCGAAGCTGATCGACTTCGAGACGACTCTGCCGAGCGCGGTCGAGGAACTGGTCAGACAGCGGGAGCAGCGTCAGCGCGCCTGAGCAGCGCGCGGCCCCCCGCGCCGGGGTGAATCGCCTCAACGCCATCCATCTGCGGCGCCGCGGTCTCTTTGAAATCCGCCAGAGAAATCTCGCAGTGGGATGTCGAGAACCCGCGCTCGGCTTCGTCCCCGGAGTGAACACGGCCACAATGGGCCGTACCGCACCAAGGAGAACATGATGGCCAAGTACCTCCTGCTGAAGCACTACCGTGGCGCGCCGGCAGCGGTCAACGACGTGCCGATGGACCAGTGGACGCCGGAGGAGGTTTCGGCGCACATCAAGTACATGGATGACTTCGCCGCCCGGCTCGAGGCCACCGGCGAGTTCGTCGACGGTCAGGCGCTCTCCCCGGAGGGCACGTTCGTCCGTTACGACGGCGAGGGGCGGCCGCCGGTCACCGACGGCCCGTTCGCGGAGACCAAGGACCTGATCGCCGGCTGGATGGTGATCGACGTCGAGACCTACGAGCGGGCGCTCGAGCTGGCCGGCGAGCTGTCCGCGGCTCCGGGCGCGGGCGGGAAGCCGATCCACGAGTGGCTCGAGGTGCGCCCGTTCCTGTCCGCGCCGCCCACGGTGACCGAGTGAACGAGTCGCTGCTGCGGGAGCTGGTGCCCGCGGTGATCGGTGTCCTCGTCCGTCGCGGAGCCGACTTCGCGGCGGCCGAGGACGCCGTGCAGGACGCCCTGGTCGAGGCCGTGCGTGTGTGGCCGGACGATCCGCCGCGGGACCCCAAGGGCTGGCTGGTCACCGTGGCCTGGCGTAAGTTCCTCGACGCCGCCCGCGCCGACACCTCCCGGCGGCACCGCGAGGTACGCGTCGAGGGCGAACCGGTGCCCGGCCCGGCTGAGGCGGTGGACGACCCGCTCCAGCTGTACTTCCTGTGCGCGCACCCGTCCCTGACACCGTCTTCGGCCGTCGCGCTCACGCTGCGCGCGGTCGGCGGCCTGACCACGCGTCAGATCGCGCAGGCCTACCTGGTGCCGGAGGCGACCATGGCCCAGCGCATCAGCCGGGCCAAGCGGACCGTCTCCTCCGTCCGGTTCAACCAGCCAGGTGACGTCGCCACGGTGCTGCGCGTGCTCTACCTCGTCTTCAACGAGGGCTACTCCGGCGACGTCGACCTCGCCGCCGAGGCGATCCGGCTCACTCGCCAGCTGGCGGCCAGGACCAAGGATGAGGAGGTGGCGGGCCTGCTCGCGCTCATGCTGCTCCACCACGCACGGCGCCCGGCACGGACCGCCACCGACGGCAGGCTCGTGCCGCTCGCCGAGCAGGACCGCGGCCTGTGGGACACCCGCCTGATCGCCGAGGGCGTCGACGTGCTCCAGGCGGCCCTCGCCCGTGACCGGCTGGGGGAGTTCCAGGCCCAGGCCGCCATCGCCGCGCTCCACGCCGACGCCCAGACGGCCGAGGAGACCGACTGGGTGCAGATCGTCGAGTGGTACGACGAACTGGTGCGCCTCACCGACAACCCGGTGGCCCGCCTCAACCGGGCCGTCGCGATCGGCGAGGCCGACGGCCCGCGGGCCGGCCTGGCCGCCCTGGCGCAGCTCGACCCCTCCCTGCCTCGCCACACGGCCGCCGCGGCGTACCTGCACGAGCGTGACGGTGACCTGGTGACCGCAGCACGGCTCTACGCCGAAGCCGCCCGATCAGCGCCCAACCTCCCCGAACGCGAACACCTCACGCGACAGGCCGCACGGCTCAACACGCAGCTGCGCGGTTGAGCGGCGGGCGTTCCGGGTCCCGTGACGCCCCCCGCCCGTCAGGGCAACCGGCACAGGACAGGCTCCAGCAGGCCCGGCCGGCGCTCCCCCCTCTCCGAAGCCGGCGCTCACCGCTCCAAAGAGAGAGCACCGCTCTTGACATCAGTGCCACCCCACGAGAGCATTGCTCTCGCAACAGAGCGTTGCCCTTTTAAAGGAGCATTGATGGCCCCCAGACTCACCTCCGCAGCCTTCGCCGCCGGCGGGATCCTCTTCCTCGTCTATCCCGCGATCCGCCCCTCCGGCGACGACGCCGCGGCCATGGCCTCCACCGCGTGGGTCGCCGGGCACGCCGCCGCCATGCTCGGGTTCGTGCTGCTCGGCCTGGCCGTGCTCGGCCTGCACCAGGTGCTCGGCGACCGCCTCTCCCTGCGCGCCGCGGCGGTGACCTGGGTGGGCGCGGGCCTCACCCTGCCGTACTACGGCGCCGAGGACTTCGGCCTGAACGTGATCGCCCGGCGCTCGCTCCGCGACCAGGCGCCGGCGCTGATGGAGCTGGCTCAGGAGTTCAGGTACGGGCCCGTCGCGGTCACCATGTTCGCCGCCGGGCTTGTGCTGCTCGCCGCCGGCACGGTCATGGCCGCGATCTCCGTCTGGCGGTCCGGCACGCTGCACAGGTGGAGCGGGATGGCGCTGGCGTTGGGGTTCGTGCTGTTCATCCCGCAGTTCTTCGGCCCGTACCCGCTGCGCATCGCGCACGGCGCCCTGATCATGTTTGGCGGGCTCTGGCTGGCCGCGGCCCTGGTCGGAGCCGGGACGCGGGCCCAATCGGCGAAGGTCTGAAGAACCGAAGCCCCAAGCGCGATTGGATCACCCCGCGGGTGGGAATCCCATCACGGTACCAAGCGTTAGACACCGTGGGAGACAGACCCCCCACGCAAGGGGGCCCTGTAGGAGGCATTTAGACATGGGCGAGCGCGCACTTCGTGGCACCCGGCTCGGGGCAACCAGCTACGAGAACGACCGTAACACGGATCTGGCCCCACGCCAGGAGGTGTCCTACACCTGTCCTAAGGGCCATCGCTTCGAGGTTCCGCTTGCAGCCGAGGCTGAGATCCCAGCGACCTGGGAGTGCCGCATGTGCGGCGTGACCGCGGTACGCGTGGACGGCGAGCAGCCGGAGTCCAAGAAGGTCAAGCCCCCGCGGACACACTGGGACATGCTCCTGGAGCGGCGGTCCATCGAAGATCTGGAGGAGGTGCTCAACGAGCGGCTCGCAGTACTGCGGGCCCAGCGTCGTAAGAGCGCCTGACCTTCTCTCACGGTGAAACCCCCGGGCTTGCCGCCCGGGGGTTCTTCATGCCCGCATGCTCACGACATCAGGGCCTGGGGAGCCGACTCCTTCAGACGGGCGTTGGCCCACCGGAGTTGCCGCAGCGTCTGGGGATGGCAGCGTTGCGCCAGCGCGAGCAGATCCTGCCGTTTCGCCCCCTGGGCGCCCTGGGCCAGCAGCTCCCAGTCCAGGGACACCTCGGAGGCCACCAGGTACAGGTGGCGGAAGTCGGCCAGCAGGACCAGTCCGGGTCCTGGGCGGCGGCCGAGCCATTCGGCGGCCTTCTCGCGCAGGCGTTCCACCATCGAGGGGTCGCCCGCCGGAGACGGATCCAGGTCCAGCCCGTAGTCCTTCCCCAGCTCGGCCAGGTCCCGGACGTGGTCGTGGCACCAGCCCGCGAGGTCGCGGGCGACATGGTACGTCTCGTGGTCGGTCTTGTGCCGTTCTGACATCCGCAGCAGCACGTGGGCCAGCTCGTTCTCCGACCGGTGCAGTTCGCGGATCAGCAGATCGAGGTTCATGACAGGGACTCCTCGGCCTGGGCCTCGGCGCCGCCGACCGTCGCGGGCACCTCGGCGGAGACGGGGCGGGACGCCGTGGTGGTCGGCGCCAGGGACGGCGTGCCGGGGCAGACCTCCGCCAGCGAGACCCGTGCCGCGGCCGCCTTGAAGATGGGCTGCTTGGAGACCGGGTCCCAGTCCGTGATCGTCAGCTCGTTGGCCGCCCGGCCCGCTCCGGCGCCGGGCCCGCAGCCGCCGGGCAGGTCCCAGTAGCCGTAGTGGAACGGCAGGAAAATCACTCCGTCCCGGATCGCGGTGATCCGCAGCCGCGCCCGCACCGCTCCCCTGGCCGTGGCGATCTCCAGCAGATCGCCCTCGGCGAAGCCGTCGCGAGAGGCGTCCTCCGGCGACATCTCGACCCACGGCTCCGGGGCCGCCCGCTGCAGCTGCGGCGCCCGCGCGGTCTTGGTCCTGGTGTGGAAGTGGTAGAGGGTACGCCCGGTCGTCAACCAGAACGGGAACTCGCCGCCCGCCTGCTCGTGCGGCGGGACGTACTCGGCGGCCTTGATGATCGCCTTGCCGTCGGGGTTGAGCGCCTTGTATTCGGTGTCCGACAGCGGCGCCCCGGTGACCAGGTCGCGCCCGTAGTCCTCGCAGTAGCCTGGGGCGCTCCAGAAGCGGCCCTCGGCGTACAGGCGCTCGGTCCCGCCGGGGCGCTCGGCGTCGCACGGCCACTGTATGCCGCCACTCCCCCGCAAGCGCGCGTACGACAGTCCGCTGTAGTCGCACGGGCGGCCGCGCGAGCACTCCTTCCACGCCTCGAACGCCCCCACCGGGTCGCTCCACTTCACCAGCGGCGCGCCGTCCTTGTCGCGCAGATCGAGCCGGTGCGCGAGGTCCAGGAAGATGTCCAGGTCGGGGCGGGCCTCGCCGGGCGGCTCGACGGCCTTGTCCGACAGGTGGACGGTGCGGTCGGCGTTCGTGAACGTGCCGGTCTTCTCGCCCCACGTCGCGGCCGGCAGCACCACGTCGGCCAGCTGCGCGGTCTCGGACAGGAAGATGTCCTGTACGACCAGGAACAGCCGTGCCTGGCCGAGGATCGACCGGATCCGCCCCAGCTCGGGCAGCGACACGGCCGGGTTCGTCCCGGTCACGTACAGGAAGCGGATCGAGCCCTCCTCCACGTAACGGAACATCTGCATGGCGTGGGTCGGCGGGGCGTAGTGCGGGATGTCCATGGGGTCGACGTTCCAGATGCGGGCGAGGTCGCGCACGTGGGCGTCGTTCGACCAGTTGCGGAAGCCCGGCAGGTCGCCGTCGGCGCCGCATTCGCGGGTGTTCTGGGCGGTCGGCTGGCCGTTCATCTGCAGGACGCCGCAGCCGGGCCTGCCCAGCATGCCGCGTACGAGATGGATGTTGTTCACCTGGACGGCGGCTGCAGTGGCCTGGTGGGCCTGGTAGAAGCCCTGCAGCACGGTGGACAGCAGCCGCTGCGCGGTGCCGATCAGGCGGGCCGCCTCGCGCAGCGCGTCCGCGGGCACGTCGCAGATCCGCGCGGCCTCCGCCACCGGGAAGTCGTGCACCCGTTTCTCGAGCTCCTCGAAGCCGACCACGTGCTCGCGCAGGTAGCGCTCGTCGATCCAGCCGTTGGCGATGATCTCGTGGAGCAGGCCGTTCATCAGCGCGACGTTGGTGCCGGGGCGGTTGGCCAGGTGCACGGTGGCGGCGCGGGCCACCGGGGTCTGGCGGGGGTCCACGCAGACCAGCTTGGGCGGGTTCGGGCCGGCGAGCCGGTCGAGGATCCGCGTCCACAGGACGCTCTGGGTCTCGGCCACGTTGTGCCCGTACAGGGCGATGACGTCGGCGTGGTCGACGTCGGTGTAGGAGCCGGGCTGCCCGTCGCAGCCGAACGACTCCTTCAGCGCGGCCGCCGCCGTCGCCGTGCACAGCCGCGTGTTGCCGTCCAGGTGGTTGGTGCCGATGCCGCCGTGCGCGATCACGGCGAGCGTGTAGTACTCCTCCAGGAACAGCTGGCCGGTGGTGTAGAAGCCGAGGGCGCTCGGCCCCTGCTCGTCGAGCAGCCGCCTGGCCCGGTCGGCCACCCGCTCCATCGCGGTGTCCCAGTCGGTCTCGACCAGCCGCCCGTTCTGGCGGACGAGCGGTCGTACGAGCCGGTCGGGCGCGTTGACGGCCTGCCAGCCGTACAGGTCCTTCGGCCCGAGGCGGCCGTGGTTGACGCGGTCCTCGGCGCGCCCGCGCACCCCGACGACACGTCCGTCCTTGACAGCGATGTCCAGCCCGTCGCCGTTGCTGTGCAAGATGGTGGCGCTCTGCACCCAGCGGTCCACGTCCTGCGCGTGCACCCCGGCCTCGAGGAAGGAGTCGACGCGGACCGGCCAGGGCGCCCCCGGACCGTACGGCGTCCGAGTCCCCCACGGCTCGGCGATCCTGTCCACGTGCGGCATGCGTCCTCCCGCGAGTCATCCGATCCCGGACGCATGCCCCGTGTTCAAGGAGTCAGTCGCGGTCCTCGCGGATGACCTCGCCGTGGACCACCCGTCCGCCGTGCGGCGCCGCGGCGTCCTGCACGGGCGGGAAGAGGTGCGAGTACGGGGAGCTCGCGGCCAGCTTCTTGACCCGGCGGTCGAAGAACCAGCCGCCCAGGCGGCGCATCAGGGGCCGGGTGAACGGCAGCACGCACAGGAACCCGAACACGTCGGTGAAGAACCCCGGCGTCAGCAGCAGCGCGCCGCCCACCAGGACCAGGCCGGCGTCGGCCAGCTCACGGTCGGGCATCCGGCCGGAGCGCAACGCCTCCTGCAGCGCCTGCCAGGCCCTGCGCCCCTCACGGCGCACCAGCCACGCGCCGAGCAGGCTGTCGGCGATGAGCAGGGCCACGGTCGCGGGCCCGCCGATGACCGAGCCGACCTGGATCAGCAGCCAGATCTCCAGGACGGGGACGACCAGGAAGGCCAGGAAGAGCAGGAGCCGCATCGTTTCCTCGATTCCGCACACGCGCGCTACAGCAGGAACAACGCCCGGCGGGCGGAAAGCGTTCCGCCCCGCCTGAGACCTCGCTCAGCTACGGCCGCCGCCGCGCAACCGCTTGGGCAGCCCGGTGACGCCCCACATGCCGATGCGCCACAGCGCCTCCGACATGACCTTGCCGCTCATCTTGCTCTTGCCGACCGTGCGCTCCACGAACGTGATCGGCACCTCCACCACCCGCAGCCCGTGCTTGGACGTGCGCAGCGTCAGGTCGACCTGGAAGCAGTAGCCCTGCGACTCGACGCCTGACAGGCCCACCTTCTCCAGGGTGGCGGCGCGGTAGGCGCGGAACCCGGCGGTCGCGTCGCGTACGGGCAGGCCGAGCATGACCCGGGTGTAGAGGTTGGCGCCCTTGGACAGCAGCTCACGCCGGTGGGGCCAGTTGACCACCTTGCCGCCGGGCACGTAACGGGAGCCGATCGCCAGGTCGGCGCCGTCGGCCAGCGCCCCCAGCAGCTTGGGCAGCTCCTCGGGCTGGTGCGAGCCGTCGGCGTCCATCTCGACCAGGACGTCGTAGCCCTCCCTCAGCCCCCAGTGGAACCCCGCGATGTAGGCGGCGCCGAGGCCCTGCTTGGCCTCCCTGTGCAGGACGTGCACGTGATCGTCGCCGGCGGCCAGCCCGTCGGCGACCTCGCCGGTGCCGTCGGGGCTGTTGTCGTCGGCCACGAGCACGTGGGCCTCCGGCACCGCGGCCCGGACCCGCTCGACGATCATGGGCAGATTGTCGCGCTCGTTGTAGGTGGGCACGACGACGAGCACCCGGCCGAGAGTCTCCATCATCAGTCGTTCCTCATCCGATCGCCTCGCCGCCTGCCACGCCACGCGGCGACTCCTGCCGCCGCCGCTCCCATCATCATCAATGCCCACTCAGGAGCCGCGCCCACTCTCGTGGCGATCGTTTCCTGGGTGCGTACGGGCACCTTGACCACGTTCATGTCCGCGACCAGTTCGCGGGTCCGCCAGGAGACCTTACCGTCAGGTCTGATGTAGGCGGAGATCCCCGTGGTGGCGGCGGCCACCACGGCCCTGTTGTGCTCGACGGCGCGCAGCTTGTACATGGCCAGCTGCTGCGGCGGCAGGTTGGACAGGGCGTAGGTGGCGTTGTTGGCCTGCATCACCAGGGGGGTGCCGCCGGCGCGTACGGTGCCGCGCACCGTCTCGTCGTAGGCGACCTCGTAGCAGTTGACCGCGCCGATCGTGACCGGCCCCATCTTCAGGTCGCCCGGCTTGTCCCCCGCGATCGACTGCCTGCCGACCAGGTTCGCCCGCTGCCACAGGGCCAGCACGATGTCCTTGAACGGCGTGTACTCCCCGAACGGGACCAGGTGCTGCTTGTCGTAGTAGGCGCCGGGCCCGTTCTTCGGGTCCCACACGAGGCTGCGGGTCGCGCGGTTCTCCTCGCCGATCGCGACCACGGCTCCGATCAGCGTGGGCACGCCGACGTCCTGGACGGACTCCTGGATGATCTGGCGGGCGTACGGGTCGCGGTAGGGGTCGATGTCGGTGGAGTTCTCGGGGAGGGCGACCAGGTCGGGCTTGGGGAGCTTTCCCTCGCGTACGGCCTGGGCCAGGCGTTTCGTCTCGTTGGCATGATTTCTCAGGACAACGGCGGGTTCGTCGCCCAGGAAGCCCATGCCCCTTCCCGGGACGTTGCCCTGGACGATGCCGATGTTGACGGTGCGTCCCTCGTCGCCGGGTCTGGGGATCGCGAGGGTCAGCACCGGCACGGCCAGCGCCAGCGCCACGGGCGCAGCCCTGCGCCACCCAGCCCTGGACCCGGCCCTGGACCCGGCCAGGGCGGCGTAGGCAAGCAGGGCGCCGCACAGGGCGACGGCGAACGACACCAGCGGCGCGCCGCCCAGCGCGGCGTACTCGGTGAACAGCGACTCGCTCTGGCTGAAGGCCACCCGCGCCCAGGGGAACCCGCCGATGGGCACCAACCCGCGCGCCCACTCCATGGCCACCCACAGCCCGCCGAACCACAACGGCCAGGCCCGCAGCCTGAACACCAGCGCGGCCAGCGCGGCCATGGCGGCGTAGAACACGCTCTCCGTGCCGACCAGCATGAGCCAGACGTCGTCACCGATGGCCCGTACCCAGGCGAGGGTGGGCAAAAGGAACACCACGGCCGTCAGGTAACCGAGCCAGGCGGCCCTCCTGGGCCTGGCGCCGTAGAGGGACGCGACGATCAGGGCGATGCCGAGCGGGGCGCACAGCCACCAGTCGAGCGGGGGGAAGGCGGTGTAGAGCGCCAGCCCTCCGGCCACGCCCGCCGCCACGCGTGCGAGCAGCACCCACCGCCCCTCACCGCGCCCGCCCTGCGCGGACGCGGTCGTTGACGCGGTGGTCGGCGCGGACGCGGTCGTTGACGCGGTCGTTGACGCGGTCGTTGACGCGGTCGTTGACGCGGACGTCGGTGCAGAGGCGGTCGTTGGTGCAGAGGCGGTCGTTGGTGCAGGCGTGGCCTCGGGCGCAGGCGTCGATGCGGCGCCGGACGGCGGCTCGGTCTCCGACACCACGACGCCCACAGCCCCGTCCACGGCGCGCCCGTCCTGCTCGCCCACGGGCGCGGCATCGGACGCAAGCACAGCATCAGAGGCGAGCGAGGCATCAGAAGAAAGAGCGGCATCGGACGCGGCAGCTGCGGATCCGGGGGCGGCGTCAGGGAGCGGCGCGACATCGGACGTGACAGACGCCGGCGTGGCGTCGGCTGGGAGCGCCGCGTCGGGCGTGGACGACCCCGTGCCGCCGGTCGAAGGCGGCCCGTCGGAGAGCGTTCCGTCCAGAGGCGCCTGCGGCGCAGCGGCGGCGGGCGGAGGTGGCGCGTCGGCATGCGGCGAGTCGCGCCCGGGAATGGGCGGTAGGTTCGTTCTTTCCTGAACCACTCCGGGGTCTCCTCCGCCGAATCGCACGCCTGCTTGCGAAAACGCTACCGCCCCGCGGGCGCGCTCAGGCCAGCACGGCACGGGAAGATCGAAAGAATCGGCGTTTCATGGAAACGCGGCAGGGTGATCCCGCGGCCGACGGGACCACCCGGCGCACATGTCGGTCCTGCGCACGAGAGCGGGAAGAGGGCCCGGAAACCCTTCGGACCGGACCCGTCTCGTCGGCGGCGAGCTCGGAATTCCGTTGTCTACTGGGCTCCCGGACCCGTCCCGGGTCCAACCCCCCGCCCGGTTGGGGTGCCCCGACTCGACGGACCGACGGCCCTGCACCTGGCTGTGTGGACGAAGTCACGCTCCGTCACGGACGCAGGATCCGGCGATGTCAGAGACGGCCAACCGGCCAAGTCCCGTGCTGGACTGCGCAGCAAACTACCGACTCCACCTCAGATGTCAACCGTGTCCCGATCAGCAGAAACATCAAGTTTTCGCAGGTAGGACATGGGCCGCAAGCCGATCAAAGCTCATTTGCGTGCTGGTGAGCGGCTTGGCAGGCCGCTCAGGGCCTGCGACAGCGGCTGCTCGTGCACCACTCCGAGCCGTTGCGTGGCACGGGTGAGAGCAACATACAGGTCGCTCGGCCCTCGTGGCGACTGGGCGGCGATGAGGTCGGGTTCGGCCACGATCACCGAGTCGAACTCCAGCCCCTTCGCGTCGGCCACCGCCAGCACGGCCACCGGCGCGTCGAGAGCCGCCGCCGCCCCGGTCCGCCCCGAGCCCGAGGAGTCGCCCGAGCCGGGCGTCACCACCACCGCGCCTTCCACCGTGGCGGCCACCTCGGCGCCCAGCGACTCCAGCAGCGCGTCCGGCACCACCACGGCGACCTTGCCGCCCTCCCCCACCTCCGCCTTGGCCAGCTCCGGCAGCGCCGGCAGCGGCGCCGACCACGGCTCCACGCCCGCTTCACGCACAGAGGTCGGAGCCTGCAGCGAGGGGTCGATGGTGGCCAGGACGCGGGCGGCCACCGCCATCAGCTCCACCGGCGTGCGGTAGTTGACGGTGAGCCGCTCCTGGCGCCACCGACCGGCCACGTACGGGTCGAGGACCTGCTCCCACGAGCGCGCCCCGGCGGCTGACCCGGTCTGCGCGATGTCCCCGACGATGGTCATCGACCGCGTCGGGCACCGCCGCATGACCGCCCGCCACGCCATCGGCGACAGCTCCTGCGCCTCGTCCACGATCACGTGCCCGTAGGCCCACGTGCGGTCGGCCGCGGCGCGTTCTGCGGTGGTGAGGTAGGGGCCCGCGTCACGCTGGCGCTCGGCCAGGCGCTCGGCCTCCATGATGTCGGACAACCCGGTCAGCTCCAGGACCTCGCGGGCGTAGGCGAGCTCGGCCTCGCGCTCGTGCTCCTCGGCCTGCCTGGCGGCGGCCAGCTCCTCCTCGGCCTGCATCGCGGTGGCGCGCAGCACCTGCTCGTCGATGTCGCCGAGCAGGTCGGCGGCCTCGTCCAGCAGCGGCACGTCCGACTCGGTCCACGCCCCGCCGTCGCGCCGCAGCAGCGCACGCTCTTCCGGGCTCAGCGCCGAGGCCGCGTATCCGAGCCGCTCAGGGGAGCCGTACAGGCCGAGCAGGAGCCGTTGCGGCGTCAGGTACGGCCACAGCCGGTTGAGCGCGGACTTGACCGCCGGCTCGGTACGCAGCTCCTCGCGCAGGTCGGCCAGCTCCTCCTCGTCGATGAGCCCCTTGCCGATCTTGCGGGCCTGCTGCCTGGCCAGTGCGTTCAGCAGCGAGCGCACGAACACGGCCCGCGCCTGGTTGTGCGGGCGGCGGGAGCGCGTGGCCTTGTTCCTGGCGGCGTCGAGCATGGACCGGTCGATGGTGAGCGTGATGCGCCCGACGGTGAGCTCGACGGGTTTGCGCGGCACCCGCTGCCGGTCGCGCACGGCCTTCGCGATCACCTCGGCCATGCGTATGTCGCCCTTGATCGCGGCCACCTCGGGCCGTTCCCTGGCGGTGGCGGTCACGCCCGGATAGAGCTCACCCACCGTGGACAGCAGCACGTCGGTCTCGCCCAGCGAGGGCAGGACCTGCTCGATGTAGCGCAGGAAGGTGAGGTTGGGCCCGAGGATGAGCACGCCGCGGCGCTCGAGGCGTTCGCGGTGGGTGTAGAGCAGGTACGCGGCGCGGTGCAGGGCCACGACGGTCTTGCCGGTGCCGGGACCGCCCTGCACGACCAGCACGCCGTTCAGGTCGCTGCGGATGACTCGGTCCTGCTCGGCCTGGATGGTGGCGACGATGTCGCGCATGCGGCCCGTGCGCCGCTCGTCGAGCGCGGCCAGCAGCGCCGCCTCGCCGTTGAGCGTGGCGCGGTCGTCGTCGGTGAGCGAGTCGAGGTCGAGCAGGTCGTCGTCGACGCCGACCACGGTGCGGCCCTTGGTCTGCAGGTGGCGGCGCCTGGTCACGCCCATCGGGGCGGCGGGTGTGGCGCGGTAGAACGGCTGTGCGACCGGCGCCCGCCAGTCGATGAGCAGCCGCAGCTGCTCGTCGTCGGTCATGCCGATCTTGCCGATGTACAGCCGGCCCTCGTCGACGTGATCAAGACGACCGAAAACCAGCCCGCGCTCGACCGCCCACAGCCGCGCGAGCCTGGAGGCGTACATGTCGGCGAACGTGTCGCGCTCGGACCTGTTCTGCATCGTGCCGACGGCCCCCGCGGCCAGCACCTCTTTGAGCTGCCGCTGGGTACGCTCGCGCAGCTCGTCGAGGCGGCCGTAGAGTCGGGTGACGTAAGCCTGCTCCCTGGCGAGCTCTGTTTGACGAGTTGCCGCCTGACCATTATTGTGGTTAATGGGACACTCCGGGCCATTCTGCTTGTTGTTACGACAAACGACGACATTAGCATGCCTGTTGAGGCACTCCCATCGCTTTCCTCTTCTTTCCCTCCCGTTACGTCTTGGTGTCACCCCTTGACCGTTACGGGCCGACTCCTTATGTTCCGAGTTAGGAAACTTTCCTAACTCGTGAGCAAGGAGATTCGACCGTGAGCGGTCCGGTCCCGGGGACCCCTAGTCTGCTACGCGCCATCAATGATCGCGCCGCCCTGCAGGCCCTCCTCGAACGAGGCCCGCTGACCCGCCCCGAGATCGGCACCCTCACCGGACTGTCCAAGCCGACAGCATCTCAGCTGCTCTCCCGGCTGCAGGAGGCGGGGCTGGTGGTGCTCGACGGCATCAGGGAGGGCCTGCCCGGGCGCACGGCCGAGGTCTACCGCATCAACCCGGCGGCGGCGTACGTGGCCGCGCTCGACGTCACCCCGGACCGGATCGAGGCCAAGGTGGCCGACATCACCGGTGCGATCGTCGGCGAGCACACGCTGCCGACCACGCGCCGGCCCCACGGCGAGCTCGTGGACCGCCTCGACGCCGCCCTGCGGGGCGCGAACCCGCCCGACAAGCTGCGCAGGGTCGTGATCGGCGTGCAGGCCGCGATCGACCCGTCCACCGGCAGGCTCGGGTACGCCGCCGCCAAGGACGTGCCCGGCTGGCAGATCCCCGACCTCGTGCCCACCCTCAGCGCGGGCCTGGGCGTGCCTGTGGACGTGGAGAACAACGTCAACCTCGTCGCGCAGGCCGAGCAGGCGCACGGCGCCGCACAGGGCCATCAGGACTTCGTGCTGCTCTGGGCCGACGAGGGCATCGGCGCGGCCGTCGTGCTGGGCGGGCGCATGCACCGGGGCGCCACGGGCGGCGCGGGCGAGGTGGGCTACATGCCGACCCCGGGCGCGCCCACGGCCCGCGAGGCGGGCCGCTACGCCAACCACGGCTACCAGGCGCTCACCGGCGGCCCGGCCGTGCTGAAGCTGCTGCGCTCGTACGGCGTGCGCGGCGCCGACTTCCGGCACGCCGTCGCCAACGCGGTCAAGGCGGCCGAGGGCAAGGGGCAGAAGGCCGACGACGCCAGGGCCGGGCTGCGCGACATCGCCGCCCGGCTGGCCGTGGGCCTGGCCGCCGTCACCTCCGTGGTCGATCCCGGGCTGATCGTGCTGACCGGCGGCATCGTGCTGTCGGGCGGCGAGCCCCTGCGCGAGCTGGTCGAGCACGAGCTGCACGCGCTCACCATCCCGCAACCCCGAGTCCGCCTGTCGAGCGTCGAAGGCAACCCGGTCCTGGCCGGCGCCCTGCACCTCGCCCTCGGCACCGTACGCGACGAGGTCTTCAGCTCAACTGTTCCGACATGATCCATGGCAGGAGGCACCCCCCGTGCGCTTCGTCCCTCTGGCGGTCGCCGCGGCTCTCGCGCTGACCGCATGCACAGCAGGCAAGGAGGCAGGGCCGTCGCTCGGCGCCCAGCCCAGACCCTCAGGCTCCGCCTCGCCGGCGCTTCCGGCGGCCGCGCTGGAGCTCTGGCACGGCTTCTCGACCGACGCCGAGGTGAAGGCGTTCGAGGATGCCATCGCCGGCTTCAACAAGAAGTTCCCCCAGATCACCGTCAAGGCCGTCAAGGGCGTTCAGGACGACCAGATCACCCACGCCATCCGCGGCGGGAACGCTCCCGACGTGGCGGCCTCGTTCACCACCGACAACGTCGCCCAATGGTGCAGGTCGGGATCGTTCCAGGATCTCGCCCCGGTGATCAAGCAGGACGGCATCGACCTGTCCGTGCTGCCCGCGGTGGCACGTTCCTACTCGGGCTTCGACGGCAAGCAGTGCACGCTGCCGCTGCTGGCCGACGCGTACGGGCTCTACTACAACAAGAAGCTGATGAAGGGCGAGGCGCCGCCCAAGACGCTGAGCGAGCTGACGGCCCTGGCCAAGAAGCTCACGGTGCGCGACGCCGACGGCACGATCAAGGTGGCCGGCTTCATCCCGAGCGTCCAGTACTACGAGAACAGCCCCAGCCACCTGGCCCCCATGGTGGGCGCGAAGTGGTACAACGACGACGGCACCTCGGCCATCGGCTCCGACCCGGCCTGGAAGCGGCTGCTGACCTGGCAGAAGGAGCTCGTCGACTGGTACGGCTACGCCAACATGGAGAAGTTCCGCAAGAGCCTGGGCGACGAGTGGAGCGCCAAGCACCCGTTCTACCAGGGCAAGGTCGCCATGGTCCTGGACGGCGAGTGGCGCAACGCCATGATCGCCAACGAGGCGAAGGACCTCGACTACGGCACCGCTCCCCTGCCCGTCGCCGACGACCGGCCCGACCTGTACGGTAGCGGCTTCACCGCGGGCACCGTGATCGGCGTGCCGAAGGGCGCCAAGCACCCGCAGCAGGCGTGGGAGCTGGTCAAATACCTCACCACCGACACCTCCTCGCTGGTGACGCTGTCGAACGCGCTGCGCAACGTGCCCACGACGAAGGCGTCGATGGACTCCCCCGACCTCGCCAAGGACGCCAACTTCACGACATTCCTGGAAATCTTCGCCCATCCCAAGACCGTGACCATTCCCCCCAGCGTGAACAGCGTGTTCAACCAGGAGGCCATGTCCACCTTCATGACGAAGTGGGAGAAGGGCTCCGTACCGGACCTGGACGCCGGGCTGAAGGGCGTCGACAAGCAGATCAACGACAAGCTGAAGCTGTCCGGAGGCTGAGGTGGCCTCGCTCGCTCACGCGTGGCGGCGCAAGGAGGGGCTGCGCGCCCTCGTGTGGTTGTCGCCGTGGATCGCCGGAGTGTCGATCTTCTTCGTCTATCCGCTGCTGTCCACGGCGTACTTCTCCTTCTTCCGCTACGACATGTACACCCTCGAGTTCGCGGGCCTGGACAACTACCGGTACCTGTTCGAGGACCCCCGGGTGGTGACCTCGGCCAGGAACACGCTCTGGCTGGTGCTCGTCATGGTGCCGGCGACGGTGCTGTCCTCGCTGGCGCTGGCGCAGCTCGTGGTCCGGCTCAAGGCCGGGGCCGGGCTGTTCCGCACGATCTTCTACCTGCCGTCCCTGGTGCCGCTGGCCGCGGGCACGATCACGTTCGTCTTCCTGATGAACCCGGCGACCGGGCCGTGGAACCAGTTCCTCGCCCTGTTCGGCATCCACGGCCCCGACTGGTTCGGCGATCCGGCCTGGTCCAAGCCGAGCCTGACGCTGCTGTCGATGTGGAGCTGCGGCCAGCTCGTCGTGATCTTCATGGCGGCGCTGCTGGACGTGCCCAAGCACCTGTACGAGGCCGCCGCCATCGACGGGGCGGGACCGTGGCGGCAGTTCCGCAGCGTGACGTTGCCCTCGATCGCGCCCGTGCTGCTGTTCTCCCTGGTCACGACCGTCATCTACACCCTGCAGTACTTCTCGCAGGCGATGATCGCCTCCCGGGTGGCCTCGGGCTCGACCGACTCGCCGGGCAGCTCGTTCTCGCCCGGCTACCCGGACGAGTCGCTGCTCACGCTGCCGCAATGGCTCTTCCAGGTCGGCTTCCGCGACTACTCCATGGGGTACGCGTGCGTCCTCGCGCTGCTCCTGTTCGCCACCTCGATGATCTTCACGTTGATCCTGCTGAGGCAGTTCCGCCGGGCCGAGGAGGCGTCATGAGCGCCACGATCACCGCGCCGCCCCGCACGGTGGCCGCGCATGCGCGGCGGGACGGCCTGCGGGCCCGCAGACGGCGGGTGCTGGTCTGGATCGCCACCCACGCCCTGGCCATCGCGCTGGCGCTGATGTTCCTGGCGCCCGTCGTCTTCATCGGGCTGACCGCGCTGATGAGCGACCAGCAGGCGCTGACCAGCGACCTGTGGCCGCGCAGCTGGAACTGGGACAACTTCGCCGTGGTGTTCGAGAAGTCGATGCTGCTGCGGTGGGCGGCCAACACGCTCATGTACGCGGTGCTGGGGACGGTCTTCACCGTGGTGTCGTCCGTCCCGGTGGCGTACGCGCTGGCCAGGTTCCGCTTCCGCGGGCGGCGGCCGGCGTTCCTTCTGGTGGTCACCGCGATGATGCTGCCGCCGCAGGTCGTCGCGGTGCCGATCTACCTGGTGTGGGCGCGGCTGGGGCTGACCGACAGCCTGTGGCCGCTGATCCTGCCGATGCTGCTCGGGGACGCGTTCTCGATCTTCCTGCTCCGGCAGTTCCTGGTCACGATCCCGCGCGAGTACACCGACGCGGCCAAGGTGGACGGCTGCTCCGACCTCGCGACCCTGGTCAGGGTGATCCTGCCGATGGCCCGCCCGGCCATCGCGGCGGTCGCCCTGTTCCAGTTCTTCTACTGCTGGAACGACTACTACGGGCCGCTGCTGTACGCCGGCGTCGAACAGGACCACCTGACGCTGTCGCTCGGCCTGGCCACGTTCAAGGCCTTCCACAGCGTGCAGTGGAACCTCACCATGGCCGCCACGCTGCTGGTGACCGCACCAGTGATCATCGTGTTCTTCTTCGCCCAGCGAGTGTTCATCGAGGGCGTGACTTTGACGGGAGTGAAGGGTTGAGACTGGCCGTGGTCGGGGGCGGCTCGACGTACACACCTGAGCTGGTGGACGGCTTCGCGCGGCTGCGCGACGAGCTGCCGGTGACCGAGATCGCCCTGATAGACCCTGACGCGGCGCGCCTGGAGCTGGTGGCGGGCGTGTCGCGGCGCATGCTGGCGCACGCGGGCCACCCGGCGCGGGTGCTGGCCACGTCCTCGGTCGAGGAGGGGGTCGCGGGGGCCAGGGCGGTGCTCTTCCAGCTCAGGGTGGGCGGGCAGGCGGCCCGCGAGGTGGACGAGACGCTGCCGCTGCGCTGCGGGTGCGTGGGGCAGGAGACGACGGGCGCGGGCGGGCTGGCGAAGGCGCTGCGCACGGTGCCGGTCGTGCTGCAGATCGCCTCGGTGGTACGCGAGCTCGCGCCGCAGGCGTGGATCGTGGACTTCACCAACCCCGTCGGCATCGTCACCCGCGCCCTCCTCGACGCCGGGCACCGGGCGATCGGGCTGTGCAACGTGGCGATCGGCTTCCAGCGCCGCTTCGCCGCCGGCCTGGGGGTGGACCCCTCGCGGATCTCGCTCGGCCACGTCGGGCTCAACCACCTGACCTGGGAGCGGGCCGTCTACCTGGACGGGGAGGACGTCCTGCCGTCCATCCTGCGCACACACGGCCAGGAGATCGCCGACAGCCTCGGGCTGCGGCTCGGGCTGCTGGAGCGGCTCCGCGCGATCCCCTCGTACTACCTGCGCTACTTCTACGCGCACGACGCGGTGGTGCGCGAGCAGCGCTCCAAGCCGTCGCGGGCGGCGGAGGTCGCGGCGCTGGAGCGGCGGCTGCTGGAGCTGTACGCCGACCCCGCCGTGGTGACGAAGCCGGAGCTGCTGTCGCAGCGGGGTGGGGCGTTCTATTCGGAGGCGGCTGTGGCGCTGATCGCGTCGCTGCTCGGGGATCGGGGCGACACCCAGGTCGTCAACGTGCGCAACGCCGGCACGCTGCCGTTCCTCGACGACTCGGCGGTGATCGAGGTGCCGGCGACCGTCGGGGCGGGCGGGGCGGCGCCGCTGCCGGTGCCCGCCGTCGAGCCGCTGTACGCCGGGCTGATCGCGCATGTGTCGGCGTACGAGACGCTCGCCCTGGAGGCGGCCCTGCACGGCGGGGCGGACCGGGTGCGGGACGCGCTGCTCGCCCATCCCCTGGTCGGGCAGGACGAGATCGCCGAGGAGCTGACGGGCCTGCTGCTGGAGGCCGGCCGCGCGCACCTGCCGTGGACGGTGGGCCGGTGACGCGGCTTGTGCTGGCCGTGGACGGCGGCAACAGCAAGACCGACGTCGCGGTGGTGTCGGAGGACGGCCGGGTGCTCGCCACGGGCCGCTCCGGCGGGTTCGCGCCGCAGCGCGACGGGGTGGCGGCGGCGGTGAGCGTGGTGGAGCAGGCGCTCTCGGCGCTGCCGCCGCCCGCGGCCGGGTTCGACCACGTGTCGGCCTGCCTGGCGGGGGCGGACCTGCCCGTCGAGGAGGAGGCCCTGGCACGGGAGCTCGCGGCCAGAGGGCTCGGCGGGGACGTGGTGGTGCGTAACGACACGTTCGCGCTGCTGCGGGCCGGCGCGTCGGCCGCGTGGGGGGTGGCGGTGGTGTGCGGCGCGGGCATCAACGCGGTCGGCGTCTCCCCCACCGGCGCGGTGGCCCGCTTTCCCGCGCTCGGCCGGATCAGCGGCGACTGGGGCGGCGGCCAGGGCCTGGCGGAGGAGGCTTTGTGGTACGCGGCCCGCGCCGAGGACGGCCGGGGCGCGCCGACCGCGCTGACCGGCCTGATCACCTCCCACTTCGGCACGGCGACGGTCGAGGAGCTCGTGCTGGAGCTGCACTTCGGCCGCCTGGCCGAGGAACGCCTGCACGAGCTCTCGCCGGGCGTGCTCGCCGTGGCCGCGGACGGGGACGCCGTGGCCAGGTCGCTGGTGGAGCGGCAGGCGGAGGAGGTGACGGTGCTGGCCGAGGTGTGCCTGCGCCGCCTCGGCCTGCTGGAGACCCCGGCGGAGGTGGTGCTGGGCGGTGGCGTGCTGACGGCCCGGGATCCGCTGCTGATGTCGCTGCTGGACGCGGCTTTCGCGGTACGCGCCCCGCGGGCCAAGCTGGTGCTGGCCGACGTGCCCCCGCTCGTGGGCGCGGCGCTGCTCGGCCTGGAGCACCTCGGGGCCACGGAGGCCGCCAGGACGCGCCTGCGGGCCTACTACGAGCCGCCGCGGGCAAGCTGAGGCCGTCCGCGGCCGGTGATCGGGGGCAGCAGGCGTCAGGCACACTGAGACGGGGCTCGCCGGCAAGGCGGCTCAACGCACCGGCACCAGCACGGGGAAGGCATGACCATGCTCACCGCCGAAGAACAGGCCGTCGTCGACACGGTCCGCGACTTCGTCGACCGCGAGGTCCGGCCCGTCGCCCGCGATCTCGAACACGCCGACGAGTACCCCGGCAAGCTCATCGAGCAGATGAAGCAGCTGGGCGTCTTCGGCCTGGCCATCCCCGAGCCCTGGGGCGAGGCGCCGGTGTCCATGCCGTGCTACGCCCTGGTCACCGCCGAGCTGGCGCGCGGCTGGATGAGCCTGGCCGGCGCCATGGGCGGGCACACCGTGGTGTCCAAGCTCATCCTCGCCTTCGGCACGCAGGAGCAGAAGGACCACTACCTGCCCAGGATGGCGACCGGCGAGATCCGCGCGACCATGGCGCTCACCGAGCCGGGCGGCGGCTCGGACCTGCAGGCCATGACCACCACCGCGCGCCGGGACGGCGACGGGTACGTCGTCAACGGCGCCAAGACGTGGATCACCAACGCCCGCCGCTCCCAGCTGATCGCCCTGATGTGCAAGACCGATCCCACCGCACGCCCCCGCCACCAGGGCGTCTCCATCCTGCTCGTCGAACACCTGCCGGGCCTGACGGTCTCGCGCGACCTGCCCAAGCTCGGCTACAAGGGCGTGGAGAGCTGTGAGCTGGCCTTCGACGACTACCGGGCACCGCGCACCGCCCTGCTCGGCCCCGAGGAAGGTCACGGCTTCGCGCAGATGATGAAGGGGCTGGAGGTCGGCCGCATCCAGGTCGCCGCCCGCGCGCTCGGGGTGGGCCGTGCGGCGTTCGACGACGCCCTGCGCTACGCGCAGGAACGCGAGAGCTTCGGCAAACCCATCTGGCAGCACCAGGCCGTCGGCAACTACCTCGCCGACATGGCCACCGACCTCACCGCCGCCCGCCAGCTCATCCTGCACGCCGCCGAGCGTCACGAAAGCGGCCAGCGCTGCGACATGGAGGCCGGCATGGCGAAGCTGTTCGCCTCCGAGGCCGCCATGAGAGCCGCGCTCAACGCCGTGCGCATCCACGGCGGTTACGGCTACTCCACCGAGTTCGACGTCGAACGCTACTTCCGTGACGCGCCGCTGATGATCGTGGGCGAAGGCACCAACGAGATCCAGCGCAACGTCATCGCCGCCCAGCTCGTCAAGCGCGGCGGCCTGGAGTGAACCGGTCAGGCGTCCTGGCCGGAGGGGGGCTCGGCGGCCACCTCGGGGGCGCGGTGCTCGTACGGGGTGCTCAGCACGACCGTCGTGCGGGTCGAGACGTTGGCCGAGGCGCGGATCTGCTGCAGCAGGTCCTCCAGCGCCGTCGGTGAGGCCACGCGGACCTTGAGGATGTAGCTCTCGTCGCCCGCCACGCTGTGGCACGCCTCGATGGCCGTCAGGTGGGCCAGCCGCTCGGGGGCGTCGTCGGGCGCGGCCGGGTCGATCGGCTTGATCGACACGAACGCGGTCAGCGGCAGCCCCACCGCGTCATGGTCGATGATCGCGGCGTAGCCGCGCACGACCCCGCGCTTTTCCAGGCGGCGTACGCGCTGGTGCACCGCTGAGACCGAGAGCCCGGTCTCCCTGGCCAGGTCGGTGAAGCTCATGCGGCCGTCGCGGGCCAGCAGCGTGACGATCCGGCGGTCGATCTCCTCCATCGCCAAAAGGTTAGCCGGTCATGGTCACGACATGGTCCCGACGGGCGAGGCGCCCATGCGCATCGCGTGCTCCATCAGCGTGACGAGCACCTCTCTGCCCGAGTCGCGCCTGCGGGCGTCGCAGTGGACGATGGGGATCTCGGGCTCCAGGCCGATCGCCGAACGCACCTCGCCCACGGTGAACTGCCGCGTGCCGTCGAAGTGGTTGAGCGCCACGATGAACGGCTGCTCACGCTTCTCGAAATAGTCGACGGCCGGGAAGCAGTCGTCGAGGCGGCGGGTGTCGGCCAGCACGACGGCGCCCAGCGCGCCCATGGCCAGCTCGTCCCACACGAACCAGAACCGTTCCTGGCCGGGCGTGCCGAACAGGTAGAGCATGTAGTCGTTGGCGATCGTGATGCGGCCGAAGTCCATGGCCACGGTGGTGGTGAGCTTCCGCTCGACCCCCGACAGGTCGTCGATGTGGGTCCCTAACTGGGTGAGTGCCTCTTCCGTGCGCAGCGGGCGGGTCTCGGAGACGGCACCGACCATGGTGGTCTTGCCCGCACCGAAACCGCCGGCGATCAAGATCTTGATCGCCGTCGGCAGCCGCCAATGGTCAGAGCGACCGAATTCCATCCAGCACCGCCTGTACATCTCCCGCGCATGCACAACCCGCCCCTGAGGTGCCGTGGTCAGTGGTACCTGTCAAGGTGTTGTCGAGAAGGTCGCTCCACATGCCTGGCATCGAGACACCCTAGCAACGCCACATTTTCCACTCAAGCCGCAATCATTTACAAGAAACTAAATGTCACGGTTTGTCGCTTAGCGCACCCTTATTCGCCTGACTCACCGGCAATCTGTCAAGTGAGTCTGTCATGGAATCCGACACGCCCTTTAGCGGGCCGGACCGTAGCCCGAAATCCCGATGAGACCGGCGTTGAATCCGATCTGTCTTCGCAGGTAGACGGCCGTGCGGGGGCTGCGTGCCCGTACCGGCTCGATGAGGACGGCCGTCTCGCGCGCCAGCTCGGCCATCGCCTCGCTCACCTCGGCGCGGCTGACGCCGAGCGCCAGCACGTTCAGGTCGCCCCAGCTCATGTCCCTGCGGTACGAGGCCACGTCGCCGAGCAGGTGCAGGTAGCGCTGGACGCGGCGGCTGACCGCCCGCAGCTCCTCCAGGTTGGCCTTCGCCCAGTCGTCGGCCGTGTAGATCCAGTGCGACACGTCCACGAAGCACGAGCCGCGGCTGTCGGCGTTGTCGAGGTAGCCGTCCAGCGTGGGGACGGCGCGCGTGTCGCGCCACACCCACGCCCTGGCCATGCCCGCCAGCATCCTGGCGAGCTGGTCGCGCCAGAGCCACCGCAGGCCGTCGAACTCCTTGACGGTGGCCAGCTCGTCGCGCAGGTCGGCCAGGAACCGGGTGACCGCCGAGCGGGGCACGGCGCCGTCGGCGACGGACAGGCATTCGCTGGTCAGGCGGCTCACCTGCTCACGGGTGGTCGCCGTGTGGTCCACGAGCCGGTCGACGGCCAGGACCCACAGAGCGGCCCGGTTGGCGACCTTCAGGCGCGCGGCACTGGCCCAGGGGGCGCTGAAGGCCATGGAGAGGGTCAGTGCGCTGAAGTCGTCGGCGCCGAAGGCCGCCGCGGGGAACAGCCCGCTGTACATCTGGGCGCAGCGCCGCAGGTCCCTGCCGCACTCAGCGGCCAGCGCGCACGTCCTGCCGAGCTCGAACGCCTCGTCCAGCTCATGGTCGGGCATCCTAGGGCCGCTCGATGAGCTCGCGGATCATGGGCGACCGTCCCCCAATACCCCGGATATACACCTGTTCAGCGAATTGTTTCATGATCACGAGCTTCCGATCAAGGTATCAGCAGCGTGGCCGATCAGCCCGCTCCGATGGCTATGAACGACACGTCGTCGCCTCTGGCCCGGCACAGCGCCTCGGCGAGGCCGAGCCCGCGGCGCAGCCCGTCGTGCAGGCCGGCCATGACGGGCACGGCGGTCTCGTCGTTCACGGGGACGACGCTGGCGACGATCGCGGCGGTGCCGAGGCGGAGCAGGGCGGTGGCCAGGCCCAGCAGCTCGTCGGCGCCGACCGCCGCCATCTGGCCGGAGTCGCAGCTGGACAGGACGAGGTGGTGGGGTGCGCGGCGCAGGCGTTCCAGGTCGTAGCCGGTCAGGGGGCCGTCGTCGAGGTGAAGGGAGGAGAACAGCGGGCTGTCTGCCCTGAACGTGCCGTGCGCGGCCAGGTGGGCGAGCGGGCTGCCGTCGATGGCGGCCAGCACGGCGGGCGCGGTGGCCTGGCCACCCGCCAGGACGGTGACGTCGCCGTACGGAGGCGCGTCGTGGCCGCTCGCGGGGGCTTCGCCGTACAGGCGGGCGATCTGGCGGATCTCGCTGTCGGCGTGGGGGACGCCGGGGCCGCGTACGAGGACGATGCGGCCGCCGTCGGGGCGGCGGGCGGCTCTGGCGCGCAGCCACGCCCCCGCGGAAGGAGCCACGGTGAAGGGCCGGCGGCGCAAGGACGGCAGCAGGGCCCAGGGGGTGGTGTGCAGGGTGCTCGGCGGCACGATGACCAGCGGCCCGTCGCCCGGCCGGCCGGCGATCGGGCCGAGGAGCGCCTGTTCCAGGCGGGCGCCGAGGTCGTGCAGCTCGCGCCGGCCGGGGTGGCGCTCGTAGGCGAGGCGGCGGAGCCTGGAGCGGGCGAACTCGACCTCGGCGGCGGCCCGGTCCATCGGCCCCACGGCGTGCCGGCGCACGGTGCCGTCGCCGCAGAGCAGAACGTGCAGGGTGCCGTCGATGACGACCAGCTCGGCCAGCCGCCCCTCGCCCAGGGCGGCCAGGAGCCGTTCCGTCCGGTCTCCGTCGCGGTCCCCGCGCTCGCGCCCGCCGCGGGTGCGCAGTGTCGTGGCCCGTACGCGGGACTCCAGGCGGCCGCGGTCACGCTCGAGGGCCGCGGCCGAGGCGGCGCCGTCCTGGCGGGCGTGGGCCAGCAGGTGCTCGGCCTGCCGCAGGGCGGCGAGCTCGGCATGCAGTCGGTCGTCCTCGGGCGGGCACACGGCGGGCACGGCGAGCTCGGTGGCGCGCCACCGCTCCGTCCAGGCCAGCAGGCGGCGCGGCCGTCCGGCACGCAGGAGGTGCCGCTGCGCGAGCGTGACCAGCTCAGCGCCCTGGGCGGTGGCCAGCGCGCGTAACTCGGACGACCCGAACGTGAGGCGGTGCTCCTCGATGAGCGCCAGTCCGGCGCGGCACGCATGCAGCAGGCGGCGCGGCTCCCCTGCCGCCTCGGCCCTGAGCGCCTGCGCCAGCCAGCCGCCCACGCGGGTCGTGGCGGGCCCCTTGTGCCGGACGTCCGCGGCCCTGGCCAGGTGCCGTTCGGCCACGCCGGGCCGGCCCAGGACGAGCGCGATGCGGCCCGCCAGCAGGTGCGCCTGCCACACCTCGGGCGACCCCAGCCCCGCCAGCCGCCCGGCAAGCCGCCGGGCCTCGCCCAGCAGGCGCCGCCACGCGGCACCGTCCGCCGCCACGTCCGGGAAGGCCGCCGCGTCCGGGGCGACGGCGCCCACTCCGTCAGGAGCCGCAGCGCCCCCGCCGCCCAGCGAGCGCACCCCACCGGCGGCCGGCACCCCGAGGGGCATCTCAGCCATGCCTGAAGGTCTGAATGACGTCAGGGTGGCGTGTTCGGCTTGGAGGAGGATGAGGCGGGCGTGCTCGGACCACCAGGTGCGGTGCTGGCGGGCGAACGACCGCCGGGCCTCCCCCGCCCGTTCCATGGCCGTGACCGGGTCGGCGCTCTGGAGCGCGGCCCGGGCGGCGATGAGCAGGAGCTCGGCCCGCCGGGTCGCCTGCCCGCGCAACCGCGCCAGCAGGCGCAGGCCCCCGTCGGCCTGCTCCAGGGCGTCCCTGGCGAGCCCTGCGGCGAGCAGGACCGCGCACCGGTCGGCGATCAGGTCGAACATCGGCGTGCCCAGCGCGCTGAAGCGCCGCTCCGCCTCGTCCAGCAGGTCAAGCGCCGCGGGCAGGTCCCCCGTGCGGAAAGCCGCCACCCCGCGGTTCTGCACGGCCACGGCCGAGTCGTGCTCCTGCCGGGTCGTGCCCAGCATCTCCTGAGCCGTACGGAAGTCCGCCTCGGCCGCGGCGACGGAGCCCAGGGCGAGCTGGACGTGCCCGCGCAGGGTCAGCGCCCGGGCCGCCCACACCGTGTCGCGCGCCGCCAGCAGGGCGGGCACCGCGTCCCGCAGGTCCTCGAGCGCCTCGGCGTGCCGTCCCAGGATCCAGCGGGCCCCCGCGCGGCGGAACAGCACCCGTGCCCGCGTCTTCCCGTCCGCCCGCGCCGCCGCCGAGTCGAGCGCCGTCAGTCCCGCTCTGGTGCGCCCGGCGTGCAGCAGCGCGATGCCCAGCGTGGCCAGCACGTCGGCCTCGCGGTCGGCCGAGCCCGAGCGCCGTGCCAGGCGCACGGCCTGCCGCAGCTCCCGGATGGCCGCCTCGAGGTCGCCGAACTCGCGGTGCAGGATCCCGAGCGCCTGCCTGGCGATCGACGACTCGTACGGCCCGCGCCCCGCGGCCAACACCGCCCTGGCGGACGCCAGGGCCTCCCGGGGTCTCGCGAAGACCATGGCCAGCAGGTCATGCGGATCTTCACGGGACACGAGTCGATGGTAGACCCGTGCTGTATCAGCGGGCTCTCTGGCCGCTCATACACACGTACACGCGAAGCTGAACGGAGAGCGACGGAGAGCATGGCCACATCGGACACCCGGTTCTGGGAGCAGCTGGAGATTCTCAACGCCGCCCTGCCGGACGGCATGCGCGCGGTGGCCGGCCCGGAGGGGGCCGCCCCCGGCTCCGCCGTCCAGCCGCGCTTCGCCCATCTCGACGGGCACATCCTGGTACGCGATGCCGACGCGCACCGGGCCGCCGCGGCCGTCCAGGGCCTGCTGCCGGGCCACGACGAGGTCCGCGTGGCCGATCCGGGGGGCGCGGGCCGAAGCTCCGTACGCAGGCTCCGCGTCGGCTCCAGGGATCTCCACCGCACCGTCGAGCGCCTGGCCGGCGAGGACATCGAGTCGAGCCTCGTGCACTTCGTGTCCGTCGCGGGCGTCAACCTGTGCCCGGGCGACGAGCCGGTCCCGAGCGCGGGGCCGCTCAACCCGCCCCTGTCGGGCCGCGACCGGGGCGCGAACGTGACCGTCGCCGTCCTCGACACGGGCCTCGTCCACGACTACCTCGACCACCAGTGGCTGGCCCAGAGCTCGGGACTGCCCGACATCCCCGCGGTGACCGGCGACGTCACCGGTCCCGGCGACGAGCTGGACGCCGACGGCCTCATCAAGCCGTACGTGGGCCACGGCACCTTCATCGCCGGCGTGCTGCGCTGCGTGGCCCCCGCCGCCGACGTTCGCGTCCACAACGCCTTCCCGTACGCCGGCGCCGCCTTGGAGGACGAGCTGGGCCTGACCCTGCTGCGGATCCTGGACACCCACGGATGGCCGGACATCGTCGCCCTGTCCGCCGGCACCAGGACCGAGAACGCCGGCGCGCTGCTCGGCCTGGCCGCCTTCATGGACGAGCTCGCCGCCCACCCGGGCACGCTCCTGGTGGCCGCGGCGGGCAACGACGGCGACACGCTGCCGTTCTGGCCGGCCGCCTACGCCGCCGAGCCCGTCAACGCCTCCGGCGACGTGGTGATCTCAGTGGGCGCGCTGCGCGAGGACGGGCGCGGCCGGGCCTGCTTCAGCAACCACGGGGACTGGGTCACGATGTACGCGCCGGGCGAGCGCCTGGTCAACGCCTTCACCTCCGGCTCCTACCAGTACGGCTACCCGCACCGCACCACCTGCCGCTTCTCCGGCCAGGGCCTCTACCCGGGCTGCACCTGCCTGGCGACGCTGCAGGACGGCGACAAGGCGACCTTCACCGGCCTGGCGGAGTGGAGCGGCACGTCGTTCGCCACACCGATCGTGGCCGGGCTGGTCGCGGCCCGGATGTCGCAGGAGAAGGTGTCGTCTCGGGTGGCCGCGGCGCACCTCATGGCGGGGCGGCTGACCGTACCGAATTTGAGCGGTTTTCTCCGATGACGCGGAGTTCGCGGCCCAGCGGCGGTACGCCAAATATATTGGGCTTCCCGCCCGAACACAGGGAGCCGCCGCCGTGGACGACACCGCAACTCTGGTCGCGGCTGCCGCGGACGGCGACGCGGGCGCGTGGAAGGAGCTCTACCAGCGCTTCAGCGGGCTGGTGTGGGCCGTGGCGCGGAGCTACCTCGTGAACGCCGCCGACGCCCAGGACGTGTGCCAGACGACCTGGTACCGCTTCGCCGAGCACCTGACCCGGCTCAGGGATCCCGCGCGGGCCGGCTCCTGGCTGGCCAGCACCGCCAGGCACGAGGCGCTGCGGGTGCTGCGCACCAGCGGCCGCGCCCTGCCGGTCGGCGACCTGGAGCTGCTCGGGATCGACGTCGACGACCGCTCGCCCGAGCTCCTGCTGCTGGAAGCCGAGGAGGAGAGCGAGCAGGCCGTGCGCGAACGGGCGCTGTGGAGCGTGTTCGAGGAGCTGCCCGAGCGCTGCCGGCGGCTGCTGCGCGTCCTCATCGCCTCGCCGCGGCCGAGCTATCAGGAGATCGCGGACGGGCTGGACATGCCGGTCGGCAGCATCGGCCCCAACAGGGGGCGGTGCCTCAAGCGGCTGGGCGCGCTGATGAACCGGCGCGGCGTGAGCGGCATCCGGGGGTGAACGGCATGGACGACGCCATGGAGGACGCCATGGACGACGCCATCGACGGCGCCATGGAGGACGCCGGCATGGAGCTGGAGGAACGCCTCCGGGCGGCCGCCGAGCGGCTCGACCCGGTCCCGGCGGAGCTGTTCGAGGAGGCCATGAGGGCGTACGCGCTCAGGTCACTGGACGCCGAGCTGGCCGAGCTGACGTTCGACTCATGGGACCAGCTGTCGGCGACCCGGGTGCGAGGCGGGGGGCGGGCGCGGCTGCTGTCGTTCGCGGCGGGCGAGGTGGTGGTCGAGCTGGAGGTGTCCGGCGGGCGGCTGGTGGGGCGGTTGTCGGGCGGCGGGCCGGCGGACATCGTGGTGCAGCGGCGCGACGGCGGCACGCGCGTGCGCGCCGACGAGCTGGGCCGGTTCACCACGGGCCGGCTGGCACCGGGGCCGCTGCGGCTGCGGGTCAGCCCCGAACGCGGCGGCCCGGTGGTGACCACCTGGATCCTGATCTGACCTCGCCCATCGATGCGCGGCCGGGGCTGCCACTTGGGCGACCGGCGCTACCGCTTGGGCGGGCGACGCCACCGCCTCGGCGACCGGCACCACCGCTTCGGTGGCCGGTGAGGCGAGGCGCGGCCGACGCCCGGGCCTGCAGCGCCACCGACCGCCGCGAGCCGGGTGGCCTGCCGCCGCACACCGGCTCGCGTGGCGGATCGACACCGCCTCGCCTGACTGACCGCGGCGCCAACTCGGCCGGGCCGCGGTCGCTAGCTCGCCGGGCCGTAGGAGGCGAGCTTGGCGGCCAGCGCCACTCTGGAGCCGATCCCGAGCTTGGCGTAGATCTTGCCGATGTGGTACTCGACGGTCTTGACGCTGATCAGCAGCTCCCTGGCGATCTGCCGGTTCGTCAGCCCGCCGGCCACCAGCGTGGCGGTGCTGAGCTCCTGGGGCGTGAGCCCGAGCCGTACCGTGGCCGGTGGTTCCAGCCCGCACGCCTCCAGCTCCTGCACGCAGCGGTCCGCGAGCGGGCGCGCACCCAGCTGTTCGAAGATGGCGCGGGCGGCGCCCAGTCGTTCCGCCGCCACCCTGCGCCGGCCCGTGCGGCGCAGTAGCCTGCCGAGGTCGAGCAGCATGCGCGCCTCTTCCAGCGGCCACTCCCCTTCCACCAGCGCGAGCGCGCGCCCGAAGGTCTCCTCCGCCTCCGTTGGAACGTTCCTGGCGGCGAGCAAGAGCCCGTGGAGTCTCAGCTGCTCCGCCTGCCCGCGCAGCCCCGGTCCGGCCTCCTCGTACGCGGCCAGAGCCCGCTCCGCCTCCTCCAGCCGCCCATCGGCCACCAGCGCCTCGACCCGCCCAGGACGCGGGTCGGGCACGAAGACGTCCCCCGCCCACCCCGACCACGGGTCCCGCCCGTCCACGTCACCCACCGGGCGCGCCTCGCGCTCCGCCACGTCAAGCGGCTGACCTCGACCCGTCCCGGCCCCCTCACCCGCTGCGCGGCCTCGCCCCGGCCTTGCCGCCTCACCCACACGGCCCCGATCCGGCCTCGCCGCCTCATCCGCACGGCCTTGCTCGTTCCCGGCCGCGCCGCTGGTCCGGCGGGGCTGCTTTGCGGGAGCACCGCTTGTCCGGCGCTGTCGTGCGTCCGATGGGAAAATGTCGCCCGCGCCCGAAGAGGTGGGCTCAGCGCCGAGGAGGGCCAGGGCCAGGTCCGCCTGCCGCTCGCCCATCGCGTGGCGCAGGCGGCGGGCGGTGGCGCGGGCGGCGATGGCGTGCGCGAGTGCCCGCTCGTGCTCGCCGCGAGCCGCCAGCGGTGCCACGCACGCCACCTCCAGGCACGGCAGCAGCCAAGCCTGTCCAAGCGCCGCCGCCTCGGCGAGCGCCCCCTCCGCCCGGGCGGCGGCGGCGTCCCAGCGCGCCGTCTCGTGCTCGGCGACGGCGAGCAGCCCAGAGGCGAGCAGCCGGTGGTGCGGCAGTCCCGCCGTCGCGGTCCCGCTCACGACCTTCCTGAGCACCGTGCACGCCTCATCGGGGACGCCTTGTGCCAGGAGCCGGACGGCCGCCGCGAGGCTGTCTGGCGGAGCGCCGGGGCCGGATTGCGCGCTGGCGCGGGGGCCGGATCCTGGATCGACGCCGGGGCCGGGTTGCGGGCCGGCACCGTAGCCGGAGTGCGGGCCGGCGCCGGGTGCGCCTCCCAGCGCCAGCACGTCGTACGGCCTGCCGACCGTGCCCTCGATGGGCTGGTCGATCGCCAGGCGGGCCCAGCTCGCCGCCGCGTCTCGGTCCCCCGTGACCAGGTGCAGCCACGCGAGCTGCTCGGCCACGTCGGCGGCGAAGCCGGGCTCCCTGTGCCGCCACGCCTCGGCCAGCAGCCCGGCCGCCGCTTCGAAGCGTCCCGAGGCCAGCGCGAGTCGTCCCAGCACGTACTGGCGCACCGGGCGGGGATCGGCGTTGCGCGTGGTGGCGAGCTCGGCGGCGCGGAGCACATCGCCCCCGATGAGGACGTGTTCCAGCGCTGCCGTACGCAGCTCGTCCCGGCGCGCGGCCGACTCCGTGAGCCCGGCGGCCAGGTCGAGGTGGGCGGCGGCCTCGTGCCACTGCCCGTGTTGGGCGGCCTTGGCGGCGAAACTGGCCAGTTCCTCGGCCAGGGCTTCGTCGGGTCCGCCGGCCGCCGCAGCCCGGTGGCGCAGGGCCGTACCGATGTCGTCGACCACGCGGGCGGCCGCCAGGTGCAGCCGCGCTCTGACGCCCGCGCCGAGCCCGTCGTAGGCGGCCGCCCGCGCCAGCGGCTCGAGGAAGCCGACCAGACGGCCGGGCAGCTCCCGCAGCAGCCCGGCGTTCACCGCCTCTTCCAGCGCCTCCAGCGGCCCGTCCAGCCCGCCTGCGACAGCGGCCGCCACGTGCAGCGGGCAGCTCCCGTCCAGCACGGCGCACGCGGCGACGAGCCGGCCGGCGGCGGGGGTGCAGGCATGGAGGCGGCGGGCGAAGGGGAGCGCGTACGTGCCGGGCGCGGGCAGCCGGACCCCGCGGTCGGCCAGCACCCGCTCGGGTACGGTGGCCAGCAGGGCACGGGCGTGCAGCGGATTGCCCAGAGTGTGGTCGCGTAACCGCGCAGCCGCCGGCTCGGCGAGGCCCCGCGCCCCGGGAGCCCCCGACAGCACGTCGGCTGCGGCGGTGTCGACGGTGTCGTTTGCTCCCGACCTCGAGCCGAAAGCGGCGCCCGGCCCGCCCAGCGCCCGATCACAGGCGTGTTCGGGCAGGTGGGCGGCCAGCTCGGCCAGGTCGGCGGCGTTCAGCCCCGACAGCGTGATGCGCAGCGTCTCGTCGCCGGTCAGCAGCCGCCGCAGCCCCTCGGGCAGCCACGGACCGGCCAGATCGCGGCAGGCGACCAGCGCGAGCACGCGTCCGGCCCGCACCCGCCGCAACACGTAACCGAGGGCCCGCAGCGAGGCGCCGTCCGCCCACTGCGCGTCGTCGACCAGCACCACCAGCGGCCCCCGCGCCTGGAGTGCCTCGATGACGTCGCAGACCACCTGCCCGGCGACGCACGGATCCTCCCCCGCCACCGCCGGCGGCCGGCCGGCCACCGCAGGCTCGAGCCCCGCCCGCAGGCCCAGTACGGCCGCCTCGTCCGTGAGCTGGCGCAGGACGCCGAGCCTGAGCCGCCGTTCGCTCTCCTCGCCGCCGGCGGCCAGCACCCGCACACCCGCGTCCCCCCGCAGCACGCGGTGGATGAGCGCCGTCTTGCCGATGCCTTCCGGCCCCTCGACCACGACCCTCCTGGCGGGCCCTTCGCACGCCGCACGCCAGCTCGGCGCGCAGCAGGGCCAGCTCCGCCGTCCTGCCGACGAACATGAGCACTCCCTCCGCCGCCCTCGCCATCCCAGAGCGAGGGCGGCGGAGTCTGATACACCTCAGCGCAACCGCTGCGCGAACGGGTGGTACCCGCCGTCGGCCCCGGCTCCGTCAGCCCCAGCGTCCCCATGAGCACCGAGATCATCGTCGTGGCATTGGGATCGTCCCGGGCCGCCACTTGCGGCATCCCAGCCAGCGCACCATCCCCGTCCAGGCCCTCCTGGACCTGTTCAACCAGCATGACTTCGGCGACGGCGATCCTGCCCATGCCCCAAGGGCGGTCAGTGACGGAGCCGGGACAGCGACAGAGTTACGTCGCCGCCCTCACCGCGGGCACGAGCGCACCGCATCACCTTGAGCAGGCGTACCGGCCCTGGCTCGAGAACCAGACGTCGGCGGGCGACAGTGAGGAGATTCTCGGCTCCCGTTTCATCGTCAAGACGGGGTACCTGCGTGGCCGGTTCACCGACGCGCAGATCCAGGTCTTGTGGCAGGCCCTGTCCGCCAGGCCCGAAGCCGGCCCGCAGGGCGCGGGGTCGCTCCGAAGTACCACACGCCGCGCTTCATGCTGGTGCCGCAGTTGCGGGCCGCGCTGGAGATCAGGACGCCCGCTGATCGCGGTCCGGGCCGCGCCTGGCAATCAGGTCCGGCGATCGAGGCCGCGCTGCCGACCGCCGAGGCGAAGCCGACCCGGGTCGGCTACGCCCGCTGTAGCACCGCCCAGCAGGAGTTGCAGAGCCAGCTTGACGCTCTGCGTGAGGCGGGCTGCGAGCCGGTCTTCTCCGAGAAGATCAGCACTCGCGTCAAGGTGCGGCCCGAGTTCGCCAAGGCGATGGAGTACGCCCGCACCATCAAGCAGGCCGTCCCGCACCAGCGGGTGATCTTTACCGTGCACGAGATGAAGCGCCTGGGCCGCGGTGCCGCCGAGCTGCTGACCATCGCCGAGGAACTGCGCCAGCACGACATCGAGCTGGAGTTGCTGACCGGGCCGCTGCAGGGCATCTACAACCCCTCCGGGCACGGGGCGGCGTTGTTCGCGTTCTTCGCCGGGATGGCCGAGTCCGAACGGGAGTACATCCGGGAGAAGTCGCTGGAGGGCCAGGCCTCGGCCCGCGAGCGTGGCCGTCACGGCGGACGGCCGAAGGTGTTCGACGACGACATGATCGCCTACGCGCGGACGTTGCGCGAGCGCGGCGTGGCCGTGCCTGACATCGCCCGCAAGCTCGTCATACCCACCGGCAAGAACAAAGGCCGGCACCCGTCTGTGGCCAGCGTCTACCGGGCTTTGGCCGACGGCGCATCCAACACGGATACCGCTGGCGCCGTTCTCGGCTGACCGGCTGGAAGCGGGGCGCCGCCAATGGCCGTCGGCCGGCATCGACGCTGTAGCCACGAACTAACGGGTGCCTCGATGGTTATCTTGGGTTGTCAAGCAAATGAGCTGGTCAATCGCCTTCATGCTCCAGTACGGCTACCGCTGGCTGCAGCCCGTCGACGACCCCGCCCCCATCTCCAGCACCGCGCCGACCTCGACCTGATCACCCGCCAGCTGCTGGGCGCCCCCGACCGCAACCCCGACGGCTCCCTCGCGAAGGGCGCTGGCGCCGCCCCCTTGCGCCGGTGGTGGGTCACCACAACCCGCCGACTCCGCCGCACCTGCGTGAACATAGTCAGCTCTAGAGCACACCCATCGCGGCCGTGCGGCACGCTGGGCGAGGCCGTGTGATCGCCCTGGTCGGCGACATGACTATCCCTTTCTCTCGTACTTGGTCTGCCCCCACTTACGCCCGCGCCCAACCGCCGAACAGGTCGCCACGGTGTTCGCGCTGGCCGTGATCAAGCCGTCGAGCAGAGGGACAGGGGTGACCTGGTTGCGGTACGCGCTGACATGAACGTGGCAGCAGCTCCACGACTGGGCGCCGCGGGGACGCTGCTGCCTGTCGGCGGGTTTCTGGGGGACGTCTCGCTGGTGGTGAACGACCAGCTGTGTGGCCTCGGCATCAGGTTGCTGGCGCGCTGGTGTGCCTCTGCCGCCAGCCGACGTCGACCCGGCACCGGCCTGGCCCCGGCTGTCTGGCCGGCACTCCGGCGAGCTGTTCGAGTCCACAACCGGCGAGCTGCCCGGCAGGCAGCGGACGCTGCGCCAGTTACGCAGCGGCACTCGAGCCGAACGCGCCCGCCTACGGCTGATACGAACCACGGCTGGTGCCGAGGCAGCCGACGCCGTCCACCCCGTCTGGCAGGTGCGTCACGGCATGTAAGGCTGCGCAGCCTGGGGTGTGAACCTGCGTGACGATCACACCGTTATCCACCCAAAGCACCACGGCCATGCTTTCGGCGTTCGTGGGCGTCGCCTTGCAGGAGAAACACCAGCGCCTTTCCGTCTGGGGCCGATCAGCAGTCACGGCCACCGCCACTATGCGCGATCCGGAATATCACGGCCCCACGCTACGATCACCACGCCCATGCTCGGACCCGTTAGTGCTGCGGCCCTGCGATCGCGGCTTGGCGGCGTGTTGGCTCATCGGTGGCGCGTCAGAGACGCGTGGGCGTTTCAGGGTCGGGTAGGGCCCCGGTCGTGCGATGCCTAGCGTGCGGCTGGGCGCTTCCTTCGTGCGGACCGGCTGCCCTGACGACGGCAGGGCGGCCTTCACATCCTCCAGCTGCGATAGCAGCACATGTCAGCGGGCCGGTAGGGAGCTGGTCTCAGCGCAGCAGGGGCTCGACTCCCATACGGCACGGGCTTCGCCCGTACATCCTTCCAAAGGGTGGCCGCGACGCACCACCTCGACGAGAGCCGAGACCACCGATAACGCGTCTACTGCCGAATCGCGCGGATCTTGCCATTCCGAACGGTGATCAGGTAACCGGCGCCGTTGACGGTGACGATCACCGCGTCCCGATTCGCATCCGGTACCTCCACGGAGGCGACCTCGACGGTGAGTCCGGCCTGCTCGGCGGCCGTCGTCCACCGTGAGGTGGCGGCCTCTGCCCAGTGCCACCCGCCGTCCTCGCCAGTGCGGTCGCGGTCGACAACGATGGCGGTCGGGTCATGGTGGTCATGGAGGGCTCCTTGGGGAGATGCGATCGATGGGCGTTTGGCTCTCCGAACGTAGCGGAGCTGGCTGACAAGCGACGGGCTCCTGTGCGCGCGGTGGTCAGATCCCCACCATCACCGACTCCGACGCCAGCACAGCAAGGGAAGGCATCTGCACCGACGACACAGTTGGCGCGCTGGCCGCCGACTGCGCCCTGGCTCCTACGGATTGCCGGTCTCCCCGACAGGCCCTTAGTGGTTCAGGGCGATCCGGGGAAGCGGCCTGTCGGTAAGGTTCGCCTCATCAGCCGCCATCTATGACATTTGCGCTGGTGAGTCAAAAATTGGCGGCGGCCAGCCGCAGGTTCCATCTCATGTGTCTTCGGCCTCCTTCCAGGCACCGGCCGATCCGGCCGGATGCCGGGCGGCGTTGCCTATCGCGGTCGCGGCCAGGGCGAGGTTGACACCGTCCAGGCTGGTGAGCGCGTCACGCAGGTCGACCAGGATGCCGCCGCTCATGCTGGCCGCGATGCGCAGAACGGCGCGTTCGCCGCCACTGCAGGGCAGGCGGCCCTCCTGCAGGGCCGCGATCGCCTTATCCCAGTCGACGAACGCCAGCGCGGTGGCGACGCTTGCGTCGATGGTGATGTACTCGTCGACGAAGTCGGGCCGGTGCAGCCAGAGGTCGGTGTCGATGAGCAGCTCAACCCCGGCCTGGACGCAGGGTCGTCCGGTGGCGCCGAGTGTGAGCGCGCACGCCAACTCGTGGCGCTCCCAGTAGTCGCCGACTGGTTCGGCAGGATGTGCGGCCATCGTCTCAGTCCCTTCGCAATCCCGTCAGGCGGGCGGCGGCACGCTGTTGACCTGCGGTCCAAGCGTCTTCGATGTGGGTGCCGGTGACGTGCACGTACTTCATCGTGGTGGCGATCCAGGCGTGACCGAGCAACTGCTGGATGGCGATCAGGTCCATGCCCTGCTGATAGAGCTGTGAGGTGCAGAAGTGCCGCAGCACGTGCGGAGTCAGGACATCGGCCCACTCCGGCAAGTGAGCGGCGGCGGCCCTGGCCAGCGCGGCCCGGAGCGTCTCGTCGCCGACGCGAGCGACCGAGCCGTCGGTGTTCTTGCGCTCCGACAGCAGCAGCGCCACCCCAGGCCGGTTGTGATCGTCGCCGAACTGGCCCCACACGTCTTCGACGAACCAGCGCAGCGTCGCCGCAGCGTTGTTGATCAGCGGCACCATCCGCTCGCGCGGTCCGGACCCGCGGGCGCCCTTGCCGTGACGGACGTGCAGTTTGCCGAACCGGCCCAGATCCCACTTGAGGTCGGCCAGGTCCAGCTTGCACGCGTCGTTCACGCGTAGCCCGACCTCGGCCATCAGCCGGCAGGCTGTGTAGTTGCGTGCGGTCGGGACGAACTTCCGGCAGGTCGTCAGCTCCTGCCGCCACCCGGCGAACAACCGGCCCACCTGCTCAATGGTGGGCGGGATGCGCAACTTGCCCTGCGAGCCGCCGCGCGGCCGGTTCATCTCATCGATCGGGCACTCGATGACGCGGCCGGTCATCTGGTGGATCTCGACCTTGTGCCGCAGCTCCAGAAATAGGAAGAACGTCTTGATGGCCTGGGCCCGGGCCAGTCGGGTCCCCTTCGCGGTGGAGCGCAGCGCCTTGCCGAAGTACACGTCGGCGTCGGCGGGTTCCATCTCCCACAGTGGCCGGCCGAACCAGGCTCGCACCTGCTCCAGGTGCACCACGTCGGAGGAGATCGTCCCGTCCGACAGCCCCGCCGCTGCCCGGGCCAGCACGAACCCGGCCAGTACGTCGGTCTCCAGCGCCTCCAGGTCCTCGGCGGTGGCCGGGGCACGCGCCACCGGAAGATCCTTCGCCACAGCCAGCGCCAACTCCGGCCACCTCGCCTTCACCTTCACAGCAAGACGAACGACCAGGACGATAAACCTTCAGAATCCCCGAAATCTCATCATCACCGAAGAAGCCAGAGCACCAGCAGATAAGCCCAGGTCCAGGGACTAGAGACTAAAGAAGCCTCAAGCAACTCAAGGGTTATCAGCTATTTCGTCCTGTCGAGCCCCTGTCGAGCCCTTCGAGCCCTGTCGCGCCACCCTGAATGGTTCAGCTTATGCCGTACTCGTTGCAATAGTGTGTGCCGCACAGTATCGTGTGGCATGTGCACGATGACGATGAGCTGCTTGCCACCCATCTCCAGGAGCTGCGGCGGGGCACCGTCGTCCTGGCCTGCCTGCTCATGCTCGACCGCCCCGACTACGGCTACGCGCTGCTCGACCGCCTCACCCGGGCGGGCCTCGCCGTCGACGCCAACACCCTCTACCCCCTCCTGCGCCGCCTGGAGAAACAGGGTCTGGTGACCAGCGACTGGAACACCGAGGAATCCCGGCCGCGCAAGTTCTACCGCACCAGCGACAGGGGCGCCGCGCTCGCCGCCGCGCTCAGTCGCGACTGGGACGAGCTCGACACCGTACTCCGCTCCCTGAAAGGCGCGTCATGACCACTACTGCCACCACCAACACGCTCACCGACCGCTATGTCGCGGCGGTCCTGCGCCACCTGCCCGGAAGCCGGCGAAGCGGGAGCCGGCGATCCGAGGATCAGCGGCCCGACATCGACATCGAACGCGAGCTGCGGGCCTCCATCGCCGACGCCGTCGAGGACCGGGTGGAGGCCGGCGCCGACCGGGCCGAGGCCGAGTTCGCGGTGCTCACCGAGCTCGGCGACCCGGCGCGGCTGGCGGCCGGTTACGCGGACCGTCCGCTCCAGCTCATCGGCCCCGCGCTCTACCTCGACTACACGCGATTACTGACCGCCCTGCTCGTGACCATCGTGCCCGCCGTGGCCGTGGCGGTGGGGCTCGTGCAGGGACTGCGCGGGGCGGGCGCGCTCGACCTGATCGGCGACACCCTCGGTGCGGCGCTCACCACCGCCGCGCACCTGGTCTGCTGGACCACGCTGCTGTTCGCGACCATCGAACGCGTCGCCGGACGCGTCACCGGAGGCGCCGCGGGACGCCGCACGCCCGCCAGGCGCTGGACGCCCGACGCGCTCCCCGAGCCGCCCACCCGCCGCGCCCGCTACGGCGAGCTGATCAGCTACACCGTGGCGATGGTGCTGTTCACCACCCTCATCCTGCTCTCCCCGGTGATCAGCACCGAGACCGACGCGCACGGCGCCCCCATCAGCGTGTTCGCGCCGTGGCTGTGGCAGACCGGCTTCGTGTACGCGTTCATCGCCCTGGTGACCCTGAACCTCGCCGTCGCCTACGCCAAGCACTACGCCCGGTGGAGCGTTCCGCTCGCCGTGGCCGGGACACTGGTCGAGATCGCCTGCCCGATCGCGCTGCTCTGGCTCGCCGCCGGTGACCGAGTGCTCAACCCCGGCTTCACCCAGGCCGCCGCCTGGCCGCAGAGCGCGACCACCTGGATCAACACCGCGCTCATCGTCGTGTCCGCCCTCACGATCGTCTTCGCCGTCATCGACGGCATCGCCCGAGCCACGCGTCGCTGAACCCACACGAATCAGGAGACCGGCATGAAAGCGATCGTCTATCAGGAGTACGGCTCGCCCGACGTCGTGCGTCACGCCGACGTCGACCGTCCCGCCCCGGCCGCGGGTGAGGTGCTGGTCCGGGTGCGCGCCGCCGCGCTCAACCACGCCGACCTGCTCACCCTGCGCGGCACGCCGCTCCTGCTGCGCCTGGCGTTCGGGGTGCGGCGGCCGAAGGCCACCGTCCTGGGACGCGCCGTCGCGGGCACGGTGGCGGAGATCGGCCCGGACGTCAAGGACCTCCAGGCCGGCGACGAGGTCTTCGGCGAGGCGGCCCAGCGCGGCTTCGCCGAATACGTCGCGATCCCGGCGAAACGCCTGGCCAGGAAGCCGGAGCAGGTGACGTTCGAGCAGGCGGCCACCTTACCCGTGGCCGGGATCACAGCCTTGCAGGCGCTGCGGCTCGGCGCCGCGCGCCCCGGCACGACGGTGCTGGTCAACGGCGCCTCCGGCGGGGTCGGCACGTTCACCGTGCAGCTCGCCAAGGCGCTCGGCGCCGAGGTCACCGGCGTGTGCAGCACCCGCAACGCCGAGCTGGTGCGCTCGCTCGGCGCCGACCACGTGATCGACTACACCCGCGAGGATTTCACCCGGGATACACGCCGCTTCGACGTCCTGATCGACATGGTCGGCAACCACCCGATCTCGGCGCTGCGCCGGCTCCTCGCCCCCGGCGGCATCTACATCGCCTCCAACAGCGCGGGTGGGCCGGTGCTCGGGCCCATTCCCCGGCTGCTGGCCACGGTCGCGCAGACGCCGTTCGTCCGGCAGCGGCTCCGCGTCCTGACCTCCCGGAGCACCGCCGAGGACCTGCGGACGCTCGCCGGCTTCGTCGCCGACGGCAAGGTGACACCGGTGATCGAACGCACGTATCCGCTCAGCGAGACCGCCGACGCCCTCCGGCTCCTGGAGCGGGAGCACGCCCGCGGCAAGATCGTCCTTCTGGCGTAGGACGAGGAGGCCGGGTGCCCAGGGCCCGGGGCCTGGCCGAAAGTACGAGATCGCGGTCGGCCGAGGGGCGGGCGCAGGTCGGGCCGGTGGCCCGATGAGCCGTCCCCGCCTCTCGTCGCAGGATCGATCCATGACCGAGCACTCGAATCCGACGCTCTCCCCGGTGGCGGCCACCGCGCCGCGGCCGCGTCCGCGTGCCTCCCGGCGTGGCGACGGCCGGCTCGTGCCCGCCGGGCTGATCGCGCTCACCGTCGTCCCGCTGATCGCCGGTGCCGTCCGGCTGACCGAGTTGTTCACCGGTGCGGAGGTCACATCCGCGAACGCGCGGTTCTTCGACGCGCCGACCCCCGTGATCCTGCACATCTTCGCCGCCTCCGGCTACGGAGTCCTGGGCGCCTTCCAGTTCGCCCGCGGGTTCCGCCGCCGGCGGCCGGGCTGGCACCGGGTGTCGGGGCGGCTGCTGGTACCGCTGGGGCAGCACGTGCTGTTCTCCGTCCGGCCTGTCGTCCTCGGGGCCGTCGCCTTCCTTGGCCGGGCCGGACGGCGGCGTCTCCAGCAGGATCGTCCACGCCGTTGCCAGCCGGGAGGCGGCCACCCGCAGCCGGGGCAGGTTGCGCAGCTTCTCCTTGTCGGCCGCCCGGCCGGCCCGGGCCAGCAGCACCGTCGACATCAGCAGGTCGAACAGCGGCAGCACGTCATCGACCGCGGTGCCCTCCAACTGCCGCACCGTGGCCAGCAGGGTGGCCAGGCGGCGGTCCTTCTCCAGCTGTTCGATCCGGAACGCCTTGGCCATCATCCCGAAGCGGGCCAGCTCGGACAGCTTCACCGGCGCCACCGCGGTGCAGTCCACCGCCCCCGTGCCCAGCCCCAGCACGTACGAGGCGCGATCCAGCGCCTGCTCCATCCCGGTGCCCGACAGCCTGGTCACCGCCGTACGCATCCACTCCAGAGTGGAGACCTTCTTGCCAGCAGATAAGCCCAGGTCCAGTGGCTGAGGAGGCTCACAGGGCCTCAAACAACTCAAGGGTTATTAGTTAGACCTTCCCAGCCGCATCCGCGACGTCTGAGCAATTGTCAAATCCTGTGTATCGATGAGTGTGGTCGGACTTCCCAGGTCGGCAGTTGGAGTTGATCGTTGTACACGATGATGTCGGCGTGGTCGGTTGGGCGGGCTGTGGCGAAGTAGAGCTGTTGGGAGGGGATATAGCGGTTGCGCCAGGACCGTTCGATTTCGGCGGTGTCGGCGGTGGATCCGGCCAGCGCTGTGCCTCGGTCCCGGGCGCGATCTACCGTCTGCTCGAATGGGACGGACACGAAGATGCGCAGGTCCCACCGGTCGATGAGTTCTGGGCGCAGGAGGAAGACGCCGTCGAAGAGCAGTACGGCGTCTGCGGGGGCGGTCGTGGCCGGCGGGGACGATGGGGTGTCGGTGTCTCTGTCGTAGACCGCATGTTGGAACCTTCGGTCTCCGCCTGGGCCCAGCGGATCGAGCAGGACCCGGCACAGCGCGGCGTGGTCGTGGGCGTCGAAGTAGCAGCCTTCGGCCGAGTACTGGCCGCGTTGGTAGCGCTGTGCACGGGGGAAGAGGAAGTCGTCGATGGTCGCGCGGATGACGTCGCGGTCCTGCGCGCGCAGGACGACGGCGAGCTCGTCGGCCAGCGTGGTCTTGCCGGCGGCGGGCGGCCCGTCGATGGCGACCCGCAGCGGGTGCGCGGTCGTGACGGACCTGATCGCCTCGGCCAGCCGACTGATGAGCTCGCCGCGGGTGCCTCGGTCCATTGCTGCCTCTCTCACGGTGTCTCTGTTTTAGCACCGCACGTCAGGCTGCGGTCGCCGGCTCGCGTTCGACGAGGACGCCTCGTTCGAAGCGGGCTCCGGCGCGGACGAGGGCGACGAGGTGGGGTGCGTTGACCGCGCGCCAGCGGGCCTGGGCGGACTCGATGAGTTTCAAGGCCATGGCCAGGCCGGCGGCTCGGGACCCGGGCACTTTGGTGACCTTGGTGCGGTGCCGGACCGTGGCGAAGGTGGACTCGATCGGGTTTGTCGTGCGCAGATGCACCCAGTGCTCCGCGGGATAGTCGTAGAAGGCGAGCAGTTCATCGAGGTCATCTACCACCTTGGCGACGGCCTTGGGATACTTGGCGCCGTAGGCGGCGTGGAAGTCCTTGACCGCGGCCGGGGCGTGTTCTTGGTTCTGATCCACTCGCTGTGAAGTGATCGCGTAGTTTCGCTCCACCTGGAATGATCTTGACGCGTGTGGCTTCGAGGTGCTCTCCCCTCTGCAT
>NZ_JBITMP010000037.1:0-116676 GCF_044466425.1 Nonomuraea sp. NPDC049400 | reverse complement strand
ATCGCTCGATCTCTCCCCACGCCCGGTGACCTACATCGATCACCTTGGCACACGAGGAGAGACCGACACGAGATAGATCAAAAAACACCAGCTACCTAGGCGACGAGCCGGGCCACCTGGGAGATGCCGCTGACGTGAAGCCCGGACCGCCGGGCGGTCGGCGGCGACGTACGTCGTGCACGACGCCGATCCGCTGGCCGGCGTGGCCGCGGCGTGGACGGAGTTCTTCGACGGCACGGGGGTGGCCGGCGCCCTGGAGGTGGCCGTCGAGGCCGCGCTGAGCGAGCTGCGCGCCGACCGGCTGGTGCTGCCCGGCTCCGGCGCGGTGGTGGCCTAGGCGCCTGGGCAGGCACCGGCAGGCCGGCCGCCGTCCGCCAAGCCCGCACCAAGTCGTCCACCATTCCCTTGCAACTCGCGCTCCCTAACGTGAGGACAACGTGAGGACACCGGCCCTCGGCGGCCGGTCTCGCAAGGGGAGGGGCTCATGAAACAGGTCTACAAGGTCCTGGCCTATCTGATCGCCATCGAGGTGGCCGTGCAGGCGTCGATGGTGGTCTGGTTCGACGCGGGGCTCGGCAAGTGGATCGGGGAGGGCGGCGTGGTCGACAAGACGCTCGTCGAGAGCGGGCAGGCGCCGTTCCCCGAGTTCCTGGGGATCGTCATCCACGGCATGAACGGGATGTTCGTCATCCCCGCCCTTGCGCTGCTCCTGCTGATCTCCTCGTTCTGGGCGAAGGTCCCCGGAGCGGTGAAGGCGGCCGGGCTGGTGCTCCTGCTCGTCGTCCTCCAGGTCGCCTTCGGCATCTTCGGTCACGACATCCCGCTGGTGGGCGCGGTGCACGGCATCAACGCGCTGCTGCTGTTCGGCTCGGCGATCTACGCGGCGCGTCGCGGCGCGGGCGTGAGCGCGCCGGTCGCCGCACAGCCCGCCGCTCAGGGCTGACGGCGGGTCTCATGGTCCGACAGTCCCCGGGTGGCGGCCGCGTCCGCCTCATTGTCGCGTGCGCCGCGACGGTGGCCGTGCTCGGGCCGCTGGTCTGGCTCTGGCAGGACAGCCTCCTGCCAGAGCCGTACTCGGTCATGGACATGGGGTACGCCGACTACGGGGGCGGGCCGCACGGCTCCTCCGGGCACGAGACGCACGCGCCGGGGGGAGCCTCGGCCCGGGGCGGCCATGGGCCTGGGCGCGACGTGACGCAACTGACCGCCGACGCCGGCCGCCGGGCCGACGTCTCGATGACCATGGTCGCCCGCAAGCAGCGCTTCCGGCTGCCCTCCGGCCGCGCGTTCGACGGCTACACGCTCAACGGCCAGTCCCCCGGCCCCGTCATCAAGGCGACCAAGGGCCAGCTGGTCCAGGTGCGGCTGATCAACGAGTCGGTGCCTGGGGGCGTCACGCTGCACTGGCACGGCGTCGACGTGCCCAACGCCGAGGACGGGGTCGCCGGCGTCACGCAGGACGCGGTCGGCGTCGGGAAGGAGTTCACCTACCGGTTCATCGCAGATCAGGCGGGCACCTTCTGGTACCACTCGCACCAGATGTCACACGAGCAGGTCCGCGGGGGGCTGCTCGGAGCGCTGGTGGTCGAGCCGGGGCCGCGCGAGGTCACCGACGTCGTGGCGCTGGTGCACCTGTACAACGGGGTCCGCACCGTCAACGGGCGCGAGGGCGACGTCCAGGTCGAGGCGAAGCCCGGCGCGCGGGCGCGGATCCGTGTGATCAACACCGAGTACGGCGTCATGCCGGCGTGGGTCGGCGGCGCTCCGTACCGGCTCGTGGCGGTCGACGGCACAGAGCTCAACGGGCCCGCACCGGTGACGGGCAAGGCCCTCGCGATCGCCGCCGGAGGGCGCGCCGACATCGAGGTGACCATGCCCGAAAACGGCTCCCCCGTCCGGATCCACCTCGGCGGCCCCACCGGCGTGGTGCTCGGCTCGTCGTCGTACGACGCGCCCCCGGCGCCTCGCCCGGCGGCGACGCTCGACGTGCTCACGTACGGCACCCCGGCGCCGCTCGGGTTCGACCCCGGCAGGCCCGACCGGCGGTTCGAGTACGACATGGGGCGCCGCCCCGGCTTCCTCGACGGGGTCCCCGGGGTGTGGTGGACGATCAACGGCCACCTCTATCCCGACGTGCCCATGTTCCACGTGGCCGAGGGTGACGTGGTGCGGATGCGCGTCTCCAACGACAGCGGCGAGGCCCATCCCATGCACCTGCACGGCCACCACGCGGTGGTGCTCAGCCGCGACGGCGTGCCCGCTTCGGGCAGCCCCTGGTGGGTGGACTCCCTCGAGGTCGGGGCCGGGGAGTCGTACGAGATCGCGTTCGTCGCGGACAACCCCGGCATCTGGATGGACCACTGCCACAACCTGCCCCACGCCGCCGAGGGACTGGTCACCCACCTGATGTACGAGGGGGTCACCACCCGGTTCACCGTGGGCGGCCCGGCGGCCAACGAGCCGGAGTGAGCCCGCCGGTTCGCAAACTGTGTCCATTTTGTGTAGTTTCGAGTTGATTGTGATGTTTGTCCTGAATTACTGTGCATCGCACCCCTAACCTCTCCTATCTGCGCCAAAGAGGCTGTCATGGCGATGTCCGGAAAAATCAGGAAAGTCTTGGCGGTGGCGGTAGCCGTCGTCCTTGGCTTGACCATGGTGTCCCAGGCGGCCGCCGGCACCGTGGCCCAACCCAAGCGGCCGAACATCATCTTCTTCCTCGTCGACGACATGTCGGCCGAGCTGCTCCAGTACATGGACACGGTCAAGAGCCTCGCCCACGACGGCACCACGTTCACCGGCTACTACGTGGCCGACTCGCTCTGCTGCCCGTCCCGGGCCACCATGTTCACCGGCCAGTTCCCCCACAACACCGGCGTGCGCACCAACCAGGGCTACGACCACGGTGGCTACTCGGCGTTCAAGAAGCACGAGGGCAGGACCTACGCCGTCTCCCTGCATGAGGCCGGATACCGTACGGGCTACCTGGGCAAGTACATCAACGAGTATCCCGCCGGCAAGGGCTACAACGTGCCGCCCGGCTGGGACGAGTGGCAGGTGACCGCGGCCGGCGGATACAACGAGTTCAAGTACCGGCTCACCCGCTACATCAAGGAGGAGTCGGGCAGCAGCCGGACGACCGATCCCTCCGGGGGCAAGTACCTGGTGGACGAGATGGGGCAGCGGGCCGTGGGCTTCATCGAGCGCTCCCGCAAGTACGCCCCAGGCGAGCCGTTCTTCCTCCAGGTCTCGCCCTTCTCGCCGCACAACAGGGTCAACGTCAAGCCCGGTGACACGGAGCCGCGCTTCCCGCCCGCGGAGCGCGACCGGCCGAAGGACCGCTTCCCCGGCGGGGAGTTCCCCCACGGCGACTGCGGCGGGCCCGACTGCGACAGCATCGACGTCGCCTCCCTGCCCGCGTTCGACGAGGACACCGCCGACAAGCCCTCCTGGGTACGGCGGGAGCCGCTCGGCCCGAAGATGGTCAACAAGCTCCGCGAGGACTTCCGCGACCGGATCCGCATGGTGCAGTCGATCGACGACATGGTGCAAAACGTCCTGTCGGCGTTGACCGAGGCGGAGAAGCAGAACACGTACGTCGTGTTCACCAGCGACAACGGCTTCCACCTCGGGCAGCACCGCCTGGTGCGCGGCAAGGCCAGCGCCTACGACCACGACGTACGGGTGCCGCTCATCGTCCGGCGTCCGGCCACGGGGCCGCGCGGCGACCTCGTGACCGACGCGATCGCCCAGAACGTGGACCTGTTCGCGACCTTCCTCGACATGGCCGGCGTCGACAAGGCGACGCGTGACAGCCGCGACGGCCGTAGCCTGCTGCCCCTCATCCAGGGCGAGAAGGTCACCGGCTGGCGCAACGCGGCGCTGATCGAGCACGTCAAGCCGACCCCCAACGCGCCGGGCCAGCAGGATCCCGACGCGGATGCCCTCAAGAAGGGCAACTCCCGTCCGCCCACCTACAACGCCGTGCGGACCGCGGGTGAGCTCTATGTCGAGTACAAGGGCGATCCGAAGCCGGAGTACTACAACACCGTCACCGATCCCCGCGAGGAGTCCAACGACCCGGGCAACCCCAGGACGGCCGTCCTGAGCAAGGCCCTGGACGCTCTGAAGGAGTGCGGCAAGCCCGGCGCGGTGGACTGCTGGACGGCCGCTCACCTGCGCTGACCCGGCCGTAGATGCCTGCCTTGGCGAACGGCTTGACGGGCGATCTTCCGATGCACCAGATTGTTCGCGTCTTTCAGGATCGTTCCCGAGGAAACCCATGAAGCGAACCATCGTCGGTGTCGCCGTGGTCGCGGGCGTGGTGCAGCTCACCACCACGCCCGCGCAGGCGGCACCCAAGATCGACCCGGTCAGGGCGCTCAAGGCCGAGTTAGGCCGCGGCAAGGCCGTCAACGTCCAGTCCACCGCGAAGGTGACGTACGGCGGCGGCTTCGTCGCCACCTCCGGTCTGGACGGCACGATCGGGTTCGGCCCGCGCGGCCCGATCGCGGCCGATGTGGCCCAGACCCTGCGCTACAGCGAGAAGCTGCGCCGCAGCATGATGAAGTCCGACCCGGAGGAGACCGAGGCCCTGCAGGAGGGGCCGATCAGAATGATCTCCTCAGGAAATGTGAGCTACGTCGCCGGCCCGGTCGTCGACGACGCACTGCCCCAGGGCACGAGCTGGGTGCGCTACAAGTGGACGGAGCTGCCGGCGAGCAACCTGCTGCTCGAGGTCCTGGAGCCGGCCACGCTCAAGACGCTCCTGACCCACCGGACCTCGTATCGCGAGGGGATACTCAAGGGATCGGTCAAGGCCACCAAGCTCGCGGCGGTCTCCCCCGCCTTCTCCTCCCGCTTCGGGACACGCTCCAGGAGCGGCCGCGACGGCAAGATCTCCTACACCCTCTGGCTCGGCCCGACCGGTCTGGTCGAACGGCTGTCCGCCAAGGCCGTCCTGCCCCTCCACAGCGGCTCCATGCAGATCGAGTCGGACAGCCGGTACTCGGACTGGGGTCGTGAGGTCACCGTTCTCCTGCCTCTGCGGGGAGATGTGATCGACCGGGAGGAAGTCGAGGACTACGTGCCGGACGAGGTCCCGGGTATCTGGAGCTAGTGCCGCATCAGGCAACGTTCGCCCTGTTGACTACCTCGCGGAGGCGTTCGTCGGTGGCGTGCTTGTTCCGCCAGATGACGTAGCGGCGGATCATGCCTCCCTGCTCCTTGTGGCTGGCGTGATCCGTGCCGTCGAGTGCGAAGTAGCGCAGGGCAGTGAACTGGGCCTCGATGCGGTTGAGCCAGGAGCTGTTGGTCGGCGTGTAGGCGAATTCGACGTTGTTGGCCGCGACCCAGTCGCCCACGCGGGTGTCCTTCTTCGTGGTCAGGTGCGGGGAGAAGTTGTCGAGCACGATCGCGATTCGGATCTCGGCCGGGTAGAGGCTGCGCAGGTAGCGGCAGAACTCGAGGAACCTGGTCCGGTTCTTCTTCGGTTTGATGTGGCCGTAGAGCCTGTCCCGACCCAGGTCATAGGCGGCGAACAGGTGCCTGACCCCGTGCGGGCGGGTGTAGGTCGCCCGCCTCCGGGGCCTAGGCTCCCGGGCCGAGTCCTTGTGCCGTCCGCCGCGTTCGGCCCATTGCCGTCCGGGGTGGGGCTGGAGATTGAGCGGGCCGAACTCGTCCAGGCATAAGACGACTTCGGGCTCGCCGTCTTCGGGTATGACCTCGCCGTCGGCGATCGCATAGAGGTGCTCGACGCGCGCTTTCTTGGCGGCGTAGTCGGGGTCGCGGGAAGTCTTCCAGGTCTTTATGCGTTGAAATGAGACGCCCTCCTCGCGGAGCAGGCCCCGAAGGCCCTCGTGGCTGATGTCGTCGACCACCCCCTCGGTGACCAGGAAGTCGGCCAGCTTGGCCAGGCTCCAGGTCGAGAACGGCAGGCCGTGCTCGGCCGGCTTGGACTTGGCGATCTTCTTGATCTCCCGGCGTTCTGGGAGGGTGAAGGTTCTCGGCCGGCCGCCCTTGTACTTGGGGTAGAGCGCCTCGAAGCCGTCGGCGTTGAAGTTGTGGATCACGTCCCGGACCCGGTCCGCGCTGGTGAACGTCACCTCGGCGATCTTCGCCACGGGCATGCCCTGCGCGGATAACAGCACCATCTGAGCCCGCCGCCAGGTCACCACCGAACCGGTGCCCCCGCGCACGATCCGCAGCAGGCGCCGCCCCTCGTCGTCATCGATCTCCCGTACCCGCACCCGTTCCGCCATCCGCACAGCTTCCCGGAGCCCTCCGCTCCGCGGCAGTAAAACCGGCGTGTTCGGCCTCCTCCGCTCGCGGACATGTGGCGCATGACTGGCTACTGTTCGGGGCATGTCTGAGACCTCCGACCAACTTTCCCTGGGCATCGATCCCATATCCCGACCGCAGCCCTCCGTTGGTGTGCCGGGACTGCGGTACATCGCCAATTGGCTCACGCCCGACGCCTGCCAGGCCCTGCTCTCGGACATCGACACCGCGGAGTGGTCGGCACAGTTGAAGCGGCGAGTGCAGCACTACGGCCACCGCTACGACTACGGCCGCCGCAGCGTGGCAGGCGACCGGCAGGCAGCCACACCGCCGCTTCCCGCATGGGCCCGAGAGGTGGCCGCCCGCCTCGCAAGTGAGGGCCTGATGGACCAGGAGGCGGAGCAAGTGATCGTCAACGAGTACCGGCCGGGTCAGGGGATCAGCGCCCATGTCGACTGCCTGCCTTGCTTCGGTCCGGTCATCGCCGCGATCTCACTAGGTTCCGGCTGCCTCATGGACTTCACCAATCCCGAGGACGGCACGAAGCTGGCAGTGCCGCTCGCACCCGGCAGCCTGCTGGTGATGACCGGCCCGGCCCGCTACACCTGGCGCCATGCCATCGCCGCACGCAAGAGCGATCCCGGAACCACCGGCCGTGTCCCACGCGGCCGACGCGTGTCGGTGACCTTCCGTACCATCCTCCATCCCGGCCAGTAGCCCCCACCGAACCAGCACCAGACCGTCTGCTCACACTCTCACCAGGGCGGACGTTGCCTGATGCGGCACTAGACGGCGTCTGCCGCTCGGCGAAGAGGCGGCTGAGGAAGACGTCGGCCTCCAGGATCGCGATGCCCGCTCCGGGACACCGGTGCGGGCCGTCGCCGAAGGACAGGGCCGATGATGCCCAACTGGTACGCAGGCTCCCTCAAGCAAGCGGAAAATGATCACTCAGCCAGGCGCTCGATGGCGAAGGCCGACAGGAACCCGACCGTGGCGATGAGCCCCGTCAGGGCGTGCGCGCGCTCGAAGGCCTCGGGGATCATCGTGTCGGCCACCATGGCGAGGATCGCGCCCGCCGCGACGCCCATCATGACCGAGGTGGTCGCGGGCGAGGCGGCCTGCATGGTCAGATTGCCGAGCAGCGCCGCCACTCCGCTGGCCAGCGCGATGCCTCCCCAGATGCCGAACACGTAACGGGCGCCGCGGCCCGCGCGCTTCATCCCGGCGGCGCTGGAGAGCCCTTCTGGGACGTTCGAGATGAACACCGCGGCGAGGACGGCGAGCCCGATCTGTCCTCCGCCCATGAGGGACAGGCCGAGCACCACGGACTCGGGCACGCCGTCGAGCAGGGCGCCGATGGCGATCGCCGCGCCACTCCCCTGGACGTCGGCCTCGCTCGGTTGCTGATGGCCCGAACGCTTGCGGTGCCGGGCGCCGCGCCGGGCCAGCAGCATGTTGGCCGCCACGTAGACGCAGGCGCCGGTGAGGAAGCCGGCGGCGGTCGGCAGGAGCCCGCCGGTGCGCTCGGCCTCGTCCAGCAGCTCGTACGAGAGCGCCGCGATCAGGACACCGGCCCCGAAGGCCATGATCATGGCGATCAGCCGCTCCGGAACCCTCTCCAGCCAGGCGACCGCGGCTCCCAGGACCAGCGCCCCGCCGGCCACCAGCCCCCACAGCCCCGCCTCCAGCCATTCCGGCATGCCCGCACCTCCCCATACAGGACTGTACGAACTTCGTGCTTCGCCCGGGCGCCCGCCTCCCCGGTGCTCCTCGCGCTAGGACCCGCCGACGATGCTCTCCACGGCGGCGGCGAGAGCGAGCAGGTCGCCGTCGGCGAGCCCGGTCAGCTGCAGGCCGATGGGCGGCCCGGCGGAGGGGAGCGGGAGCGAGAGGGCCGGCAGGCCGGTGACGTTGGCCAGCCGGGTGTTCGCGACGAGCCGGGCGGGCAGCGTGCTGTCCTGCGAGGCGGCCTCGAGGGTGGGGGCGAGCAGCGGCACGGTCGGCCCGATCAGGGCGTCCACGTCCGCCAGCGACGCCCGGACCTGCTCGATCAGGCGGCGCCTGGCGGCCAGGGCATTGTGGTAGGTGGTGCCGCTGATCATCGCACCGGTCGCCAGCCTGCCGTACACGTCGGGCCCGTAGCGGGTGGAGCCGAGCGTGGGCTCGTGCACGGCCGCGGCCTCAGTGAACATGATCGCGGTGCTCGTCGCGAACACCGTCTCGGGTGCGGGCCCTTCGACGGGGACGAGGTCGTGACCGGCGTCTTCTAGGCGGGCCAGCGCGCGCTCCGTCGCCTCGCGGACCGGATCGTCGGCCGCCTCGACCTCGCTCGTCAGCACCCCGAGCCGGACGCGCCCCACGGCGTCGCCGACGGCGTGCCCGAGCGCCCGGTGCGCCAGGCAGAGGTCTGGCACATTGCGGGCGTGCAGCCCGACATGGTCCAGGGACGGGCTCAACGGGAACACGCCGGCAGTCGGATAAAGGCCGAAGGACGGCTTGAATCCGGCCACTCCGCACAGGGCTGCTGGAATCCGGATGGAGCCGCCGGTGTCGGTGCCCAGGGAGATCCGCGCGGAGCCGTCGGCGACCGCCGCCGCCGACCCCGAGCTGGACCCGCCGGTGATGTGGCCGGGGGCGTTCGGGTTGTCGGGGGTTCCGGTGTGCCGGTTGATCCCGCTCGTCCCGAACGCGAACTCGTGCAACGCGGTGCTCCCGACGACCTCCGCGCCCGCGCCGATCAGCCGGGCCACGACCTCGGCGGTCGTCGTCTCGGCCGCCGCGCCGGCGCGTACCGCGGAGCCGGCGCCGATGGGCCGCCCGGCCAGGGCGATCAGGTCCTTGACCGCGAGCGTCCACCCGTCGAGCAGCCCGGCGCCCGGGCTGACGTCGCCGGGCGTCCAACCGTGCGGGGCCGTCCAGATGTACGGGCCGCCGTCGCGGACATGCCGTCCCCTGCCCTCGCCCTCGGCGGCAACGGGCCGAGGTCCTTCCTGCGCGTCCTGCGGCCGGGCGAGGGCGCGGTGAAGGCGCTGGAGCAGCGCCGCATCGGCGGCCTCGGCCACCCTGGCCGCGCGGTCGCCGGGCATTGGTGTGGTCAGATCCATAAGGTCCTTCTCAGCGGGAGCGAACAGCGTGGTAATTTCTGCATACCAGCTGTATGCGATCGATGGTGAGGCCCCGTGCAGTCCGGACGAGACAAGGCGTACGCGTATCTCAAAGAGAGCGTGCTGACCGATCCCGACATGCAGGGGAAGTTTCTGTCGGAGCAGGAGATCGCCTCGCGGATCGGCGTCTCACGCACGCCGATCCGCGAGGCCCTGCTGCTTCTGGCGGCCGAGGACCTCATCCAGCTCGTCCCGAAGCGCGGAGCGCACATCGCGCCGCTGTCGGGCCGCGAGATCACCGAGCTGATGGAGCTGCGCGGCATCGTGGAACGTTACGCGGCCGAGCAGGTCATCGCCTCGGGCGAGGCGCCGTTGCCGGAGCTCACCGAGCTCATGGAACGCCAGCGCGCGCTGAGCGGCCCCGAGCACGCCAGGGAGTTCATCGCCGTGGACCGCCTCTTCCACGCCACGATCGTCTCCGCCGTCGGCAATTCCCTGCTCAACCGGCACTACGACGGGCTGCGCAGCCGCCAGATCCGGGCCGGGGTGATCGCCCTGTACACCCAGGCCGGCCGTCAGGAGGAGGTGCTCAGGGAGCACCGGGAGATCTACGACGCGCTGGCCAGGGGCGACGCGGAGGCCGCCCGTACGGCGATCAGCGCTCATCTGGGGACGACCCTGAAGGTCCTGCTCGGGGCCTGAGTCAGCCGGCCGGGCTCACCGAGAGCCCGCCGCGTTGAGCCGTTCGAACTCCTCGTCCTCCGCGTGGTCGGCGTTCCTGCCCAGGTAGACGCCCGCGCAGCTCAGCACCGCCGCGAACGCGATGTAGACGGCGAGCGGCACCCAGGAGTGGTACGTGCCGAGCAGCGTCGCGAAGAGCACCGGCGCGACCGCCCCGCCGACGATCCCGGCCAGCGTGTACGCCAGCGACGAGCCGGTGTACCGCAGGCGCGGGGAGAACTGCTCGGCGATGAAGGCCGCCTGGGGGCCGTACATGAACGCGTGGATGGCCAGCCCGACCACGACGCCGATCAGGAGCAGCGGCCAGCTGCCCCCGCCGACGGCGGGGAAGAACAGGAACGGCCACACACCCGCGGCGACGACGGCACATCCGTAGAGCGCGCGCCGGTTGACCCGGTCGGACAGGGCGCCGGCCAGCGGCATGAGGAAGACCTGCAGCCCCGACCCGATGAGCACCGCGGTCAGCGCCGAGCTGCGTGACATGTGCAGCTCCTGCGTGGCATAGGTCAGGACGAAGACCGTGAACATGGCGTACATCACGTCGGGGGCGATGCGGCTGAGAATCGCGGCCACCAGCGCGCGGGGCTGCGTGGTGAACACCTCGCGGATCGGCGCCTCCGGCCGGGTCTGGGCCGTCTCCATGGCCTTGAAGACCGGCGTCTCCTCCAGCTTCACCCGGATCCACAGCCCGAAGACCACCAGGAGGCCCGACAGCAGGAACGCCACCCGCCAGCCCCAGGACAGGAACTGGTCCTCGCTCAGCACCGCCCCGAGCAGCGCGAGCACGCCGTTGGCCGCAAGGTTTCCCGCGGGCGGGCCGACCTGCGCGGCCGAGGCGTAGAAGCCGCGCCTGCGCGGGTCGCCGAACTCGCTGGACAGCAGGACGGCGCCGCCCCACTCGCCACCCACCCCGACGCCCTGCCCGAAACGGAGCAACACCAGCGCGATGGGGGCCGCGATGCCCGCCGTCTCGTAGGTGGGCAGGACGCCGATGAGCAGCGTCGTGACCCCGATGAGGACGAGCGTGGCGATGAGGATCTTCTTGCGGCCCAGCACGTCGCCGAGGCGGCCGAAGACGAAGCCGCCGAGCGGCCGGGAGAGGTAGCCGACGGCGTACGTCGAGAACGCCAGGATGGTGCCGGTGAAGGGGTCCTCTGCGGGGAAGAACAGGTCGCCGAAGACCAGCGCCGCCGCCGCGGAGTAGACGGCGAAGTCGTACCACTCCAGGGCGGTTCCGGTCAGGCTGGCGAGGAAGGCACGGCGGGCGCCCGGTCGGCCAGAAGTGTCTGGATTGTGCATGAATGTCGTCCTGTCGTGTGGCGCTGAGGCGTTACGGCATACTTGCTGTATACAGTTCGTATGCGCAAGCCCCGCCCTGAGAAGTTAACCGCTTCGAAACGGGCGACCGCCCGAGGAGGACCATGAGCAGGCTGACCTTCACGCTATCCGACGGCTCCGACCAGGCCGTTGACGTCGTACGACTGTTCAACGCCGGGTACGCCGGCCGCAGCCAGGCCGACGTCGCCGCCCACGTGGCCGAGCTCGCCGAGCTGGGCGTGCCCGCCCCCAAGGTCATCCCGGCCCTCTACCCGGTCGCCCCCTATCTCGCCCAGCAGACCGGCGAGGTCAGCGTCCAGCACGGGCGCACCTCCGGCGAGGCCGAATGGGCGCTGGTGGTCGCGGACGACGGCGAGCTGCTGCTGACGGTCGCGTGCGATCACACCGACCGCGAGCTCGAGGCGTACGGCGTGGCGTGGAGCAAGAACGCCGCCCCCGACGTCCTCGCCTCGCGGGCCTGGCGCCTGTCGGACGTCCAGGAGCGGATCGACGACCTGACGCTGCGGGCCTGGGTCACGCACGGCGCCGAGGAGGCCGAGATCCAGAACGGCACCCTCGCCGAGCTACTCCCGCCCGCCTACTGGATCGACGTGCTGCGCGAGCGCGGCGAGCTGCTGCCGGGCACGGTCCTGATCTCCGGGACGATCCCCATGGCGAAGGACGTGGACCAGTTCGCGGCGGGCTGGCGCGTGGAGCTCGGCGACCCGGCCACTGGCGACACCATCGAGCTCGCCTACCGGGTGACCCGGATGCCGGAGCCGATCGGCTGATCTGCCTTTACAGATCCCGTGTTCTATTTGTTACCGAAGTGCAATCTGATGCGGTCGTGGTGAGTTCACTCTTTGATCAGCTCTGTCCCCCCGCGCCATCAGAGGTGATCATTGAAGAGGCGTCTGCTGCTCGCCGTGCTCGCGTCCGCGGGCATCGCGATTCCGCTGACCGTGATGCCGTTAGCGGCGAACGCGGAACCCACCCGTCCGGATCGCTTCCGGCATCTGGACGGTGCGTTCGGCTACGCCGGTTTCAAGCCGGCCGCGCTCGATCCCGCCCGGCAGCTCAAGGTTCTCATCCAGGTCGACGGCACGCCGGTCGGCGACGCCGCCGCCGATGCCGCCGAGGCCGGCAAGACGGTCGACAGGCCGTCCTTACGTGCCGCGCTCCACGACAAACAGCAGAGCGTCGAGGAGAAGGTGAAGGCGGAGGGCGGAAAGGTCCTCACCACCTACACCGACACCTTCAACGGCATCGCCGCCTCCATCCCGCGCCGCAGCCTGCCGGCGATCCAGCAGGCCCCCGGAGTGCTCTCCGTGCACCCGGTGCGCACGTTCCGCCCGGACAACACCGCCGCCGTCCCGTACATCGGGGCCCCGCAGACGTGGCAGGACCTGCGCAGGACCGGCACAGGCGTCAAGGTGGCGATCATCGACACCGGGATCGACTACACGCACGCCAACTTCGGCGGGTCCGGCAATCCGGCCGACTTCACGGGCAACAACGGCGCCGTGGTCGAGCCGGGCACGTTCCCGACCGCCAAGGTGATCGGCGGTTACGACTTCGTGGGCGACGCCTACGACGCCAACGACCCCGCCTCGACGCCCAAGCCCGACCCCGACCCGCTCGACTGCGACGGCCACGGCTCCCACGTGGCGGGCAGCTCGGCCGGCTTCGGGGTGAGCGCGGACGGCAAGACCTACACCGGCCCGTACGACTCCACCACGCACACCAGGGCCTTCAAGGTGGGACCGGGTGTGGCGCCGGCCGCCTCGCTGCTGGCCTACCGCGTCTTCGGTTGTGCGGGTTCGGCCAGCGAGGACGTCATCGTCTCGGCCATGGAGCGGGCTCTGAAGGACGGCGCCGACGTCGTCAACATGTCGCTCGGCTCGCCCTTCGGCCGCGTCGAGGAGCCCTCGGCGCAGGCCGTGCGCACGCTGACCCGCGCAGGCGTGACCGTGGTCGCCTCGGCCGGCAACTCCGGAGCGAACGCCTACCTGGTCGGGGCGCCCGCCATCGCCCCCACGGCCATCTCGGTCGCCGCCCTCGACGCGGCACGCGCCCAGCTGCCCGCCGCGAAGATCTCAGCGGACGGCACGGAGATCGTCGCACAGAACTCCAACGAGGCGGCCCTGCCCTCCGGGGCCCTGCCGATCGCGGTGCTCCGCACGAGTTACCCCTCCGGCCCGCTCTCGCTGGGCTGCGATCCCGCCGACTACGCGGCCTACCCGGGCGGAGTGGCCGGCAAGCTCGTGGTCACCCTGCGTGGCACCTGCGCCCGGGTCAAGCGGGCCATCCTCGGCCAGCAGGCCGGCGCCGCCGCGGTCGCGATGATCAACAGCGATGGCGCGTACCCGCCGCTGGAAGGACCGATCACCTCCGACCCGGACACCGGTGAGCCGTACGCGGTCACCATTCCGTTCCTCGGCATCAAGGGCACCGACGGCGCCGCGGCGGCGGCGCTGGACGGCAAGAGCACCACGCTGGCGGCGCTGGCCGTGCCCAATCCCAGCTACGCCGCGCTCGCCTCGTTCTCCTCCGGCGGCCCGGCCAACGTCAGCAGCTCGCTGAAGCCGGACGTGACCGCGCCCGGCGTCGCCGTCGTCTCGACCGGCGTGGGCACCGGCTCCGGCCCCGCGACGATCTCGGGCACCTCGATGGCCGCACCGATGGTCGCCGGCGTGGCCGCGCTCGTGAAGCAGGCTCATCCGCGCTGGCGTCCCGGCCAGATCAAGGCCGCGATCGTCAGCACCGCCGACGCCACGTCCAAGATCAAGAGCTACACCGCCAGGGTCGCCGGCTCCGGTGTCGTGGCCACGCGGCAGGCGGTCGGCGCCACGGTGACCGGTGAGGCGAGGGACGGCTCGCCCAACCTGTCGTTCGGCCTGAAGTCACTGGACGGCGCCTACAGGCAGAGCGAGAGCTTCACCATCCGCAACACGGGCAAGTCCCCGGTCACCTATGACCTGGCCGCCGCCTTCACCGGCCAGTCCTACGGCGCGAAGGTCTCGGTCTCCCCCGCGACCGTGACCGTGGGCCGGGAGAGCAGCCGCACCGTCCAGGTCACGCTGTCGCTCAGCGCTCAGGCCGTGGCCGCGCTTCCCGCCGCCGAGACCTCCAACTTCGGTACGGTCACCCACATCCAGGGCGCGGTCACCGCCACGCCGCGGACGGCCGCCGAGGGCGTCCACCCGCTGCGGGGCGCGTTCCTGCTCGTCCCCGACGCCGCGTCCCGGGTGCGCTCATCCAGGCCAGGCCCGTACACGGCCGGCGACGGCGGGCTCGTGACGTCGGTCGGCGTCCGCAACGACGGCGTGCACTCCGGCGCCGCGGACGTCTACGCCTGGGGCATCAGCGACGCCGACGACGTCAAGGGCGGCGAGGATTCGATGGACATCCGCGCGGTCGGCGTGCAGACGCTCCCCGGCTCGGCGCTCGGCGGCGCCGACACCGACCGGGCGCTGGTCTTCGCGGTCAACACCTCCGGCCGCTGGTCCAACGCCTCGGTCAACGAGTTCGACGTGGCGATCGACTCCACCGGTGACGGAGCGCCCGACCACTTCCTGGTCGGCGCGGACTACGGTCTGGTCACCACGGGCGACTTCGACGGGCGGTTCGCCACGTTCGTCTTCAAGGCCGACGGGTCCCTGGTGGACGCCTGGGTCGCCACGGCTCCGATGAACGGCGGCACCCTGTTGATGCCGGTTCTCGCCTCCCAGGTGGGCCTGGCCGAGGGCGCCTCGCGCTTCACGTACTCGGCGGCCGGTTTCTCGCAGATCCCCGACGGGCTCGTGGACGAGACCGAGCCGGCGGCGTTCGACGCCTTCGCTCCGGCGATCTCCACGGGGGCGTACGTGCCGCTCGAGCCCGGCGCCTCCGCCACCGTCCGGCTCACCGTCGACCAGGCGAAGCTCGCCACCACGCCGGCGAGGGGCTGGCTCGTCGTCACCCTGGACGACCGCAGCGGCGATCAGGAGGCCGACCAGGTCGGCTTCGGGAAGCTGCCCGCCGTACAGCCGTAACCACGGCATGGACGCCCGCCCCTGGACCCATCCAGGGGCGGGCGTCCCTACGGCAGGGATGTGCCCTGCACGGCCTGGATGTCCAGCTCCACCTTCAGCGTCGCGCCGATCAGGCTGACCCCGGCCCGCACCAGGGCGATGCCTTGCTCGAATTCGGCTTCGAAGCCGGCTTCTCCCAGTGCCGCCCGCAGCGCCGCGGTGATCCGGTCCACGTCAGCGCGCTCGGCCATCGGCAGCGGCGCGCCTGCAGAGGCGCGGGCCGCGGACGCCGCACCGAGCAGGCGCGCGGCCCGCACGGGGTGTCCGGCGAGGGCCCGCGCCCCGGCGAGTCCCTCCAAAGCCAGGGCGATCGCCCGTGGATCGCCGGTGTCCCGGGCCGCGGCCAGCCCTTCCAGGTGCAGCGCCAGTACCGTCTCCGCGTTCCCGCGCAGCTCCGCGAGGAAGCCGAGCTCGGCCAGGATCAGCGCCGCCCCGTACTCCGCGTCGAACTGCCGATTCCATTCCAGCCAGCGGCGCAGATACGACTCCGCTCGGTCGAACTGCCCCTGCCGGCGCGCCCCCAGGGCGAGCCCGATCTCGGCGAACTCCTCGGCCGGCTGGTCTCCCTGCTCGACGGCAAGTCGTCGGCCCTGCTCGTGGAACTCCTCGGCCCCGGCGTAGTCGCCGGTCAACAGGGTGATCCTGCCGAGCTCGGACCAGCGCATCGAGGCGTCGGTCCACAGCCCCAGATCCTCGGCCATCCCCAGCCCCTCCCGGTGCAGGCGGGCGGCCTGCGGATAGTCGCCCTCGATCTCGGCGAGCCGCCCGAGCACGGCCGTAGCCTGCAGTTGCCCCCATCGGTCGCCGGCCTCGTGGAAGAGCTTGAGACTCTCCTCGGCCTCGCGCCGGGAAGCCTTCAGATCGCCGCACACGTACGTCTGCATGCCCCGGGTGCTGAGCCCCGCGGCGAGTCCCCAGCGGTCGCCGAGCGCACGGGACTCGGTCAGCAGCCGGTTCAGTAGCTCCTCGCCCACCGCGAAGTCACCGAACCGGGTGACCGCGAAGCCGAGCAGCCAGCCTGCCCTGATCCGCTCGTGCGGGTCGCGGATGCCTTCGTACACCTCGAGGACGGCGCGGCTGTGGCGCGCCGGTCCGTCCGGGGAGCCGGACAGCAGGCTCATCCCGGTGTGCCACGCTACGGTCCCCGACCGGTCCGGCACCCGGCCGGCCGCTGAGTCCGCCGTTGAGTCCGCCGTGGAGTCCGCCGCGCCCTCACCGCGTCCGGGAGGATCCTGCGGCAGCGCGAGGGCCAGGGTGAGGTAGCGGTTGGCCTCGGTGAGGCGGCCGCGCAGGAACCAGTACCAGGCCATCGCGTGGACAAGCCGTCGCATCAGGCGAGCGTCGCCGTCGGCGGCGGCGCTGTCGAGCGCGCTGCGGATGTTGGCGGTCTCGGCGTCCAGGCGTCGCAGCCAGTGCTGCTGATCGGCGCCGTGCAGAAAGGAGTCGGCCCGCTCGGCGAACGCCGCGTAGTAGTGCGCGTGGGCGCGCCGTACCCGCTCATAGTCGGTTTCCCGCAGCCGCTCCAGGAGGTACGCCGAGACCGACTCGAGCAACCGGTACCGGGTGCCGTCGGCCTCGTGGGCGACCTGCACGAGGGAACGGTCGACCAGACGGGTCAGCAGGTCCAGGACCTCCGGGGGCTTCACGCCGGCACCGGCGCAGACAGCCTCGGCGGCCTCCAGGGTGCAGCCATCGGAGTGAACGGCGAGCCGGCGCAGCACCGCCTGCTCGGCTGCGGTGAGCAGTTCCCAGCTCCAGTCGATCATCGCGCGCAGGGTCTGCTGCCGGGCCGGGGCACCCCGATGGCCGCCGGTGAGCAGCCGGAACCGGTCGTCCAGACGCCTGGCCAGCTCACACACGCCAAGGACCCGTACTCGGGTCGACGCCAGCTCCAGGGCCAGCGGAATCCCGTCGAGCCGGCGGCAGATGGAGGCGACCGCCCGGGCGTTGTCGTCGGAGAGGGCGAAGCCGGGCGAGGCCGCGACAGCACGCTCGAGGAACAACTGCACCGCGCTCGACGTGCGCAGCGCCGCCTGGTCGGCCGAGTCCGCGGGCAGATCGAGCGGCGACACAGGCCACACCTGCTCGCCCGAGATGCCCAGCGGTTCCTGGCTGGTGGCGAGGATCCGTACTCCAGGGGCGTCCCGCAGCAGCGCCTGGGCCAGGCCCGCGGCGGCCTCGATGACGTGCTCGCAGTTGTCCAGGACCAACAGCAGGCGCTGGGTGCGGAGCGCGTCGGACAGGCGGTCGAGCAGCGTGCGCGGCCTCCTGCCCGGCAGCGGGCCAGGACCGGCGTCGTCCCTGACTCCCAGCGTCGCGGCCACCACCTCGGCCAGTTCATCGCCCGTGGTCGCGGCGCCCGACTCGGTGGAGAAGGCCTGCGCGGCCAGCTCCACCAGCCAGACACCGTCCGCGTGGGAACCGGTCAGGCCGGACGCCACCTCCACCGCCAGTCGTGTCTTGCCGACCCCACCGGGTCCCGTCAACGTCACCAGGCGGCCCGCCGCGAGCAGGGCTCGGACCTGCTCCACGGACTCCGACCGCCCGATCAGGCCGGTGGCCGGGGTGGGCAGGTTGGTGTGGCGGCGCGGGACGGACGCGGGTGCCGGGACGGCCTGCAGGGCCGGGTCCTGCCGCAGGATCTCCCGGTGCAGAGCGGCCAGTTCAGGACCCGGCTCAAGGCCCAGATCCTCCTCCAGACGGCGGCGTAGATCCTGATAGCTGTCCAGGGCCTCGCTCGCCCGGCCCGCGCCGTACAGGGCCCGCATATAGGCCGCGCGCAACCGCTCCCGGAGCGGGTGGCGGTCCGTCAAGTCGCCGAGCTCCCCGGCAAGAAGGCCGTGCTCACCCAGCTCGAGGCGGGCCTCGGCCTGTTCCTCGAGGGCCAGCAGGCGCTGCTCCTCCAAGCGCGTGATGGCCGCACGCGCGAAATGCTCGTCGATGAAGTCGGCGAAGGCGGGACCGCGCCACAACTCCAGCGCCTCGGTGAGAAGGCCGGCACGCTCGCGAGGATCGGCGGCGGCACGGGCCCGTGCGGTGAGCACGGTGAACCGGCCTGCGTCCACGGCCTCGTCCGCCACGTCGAGGACGTAGCCGAGGGCCCGATGCACCACCAGGCCCTGCCCCCCGGACCGGGCAAGCACCCGCCGCAGCCGCGACACCAGGGTCTGCAGGGCGCCCGTGGGATTCGCCGGTGGCGCGTCGCCCCACAGTTCGTCCACGAGCCGGTCGGCGGAGACCACCTGGCCCCGAGCCGTCAGCAAAGCCGCGAGCAGTGAGCGCACCTTCGACTCCGGCACCACCACGGATTCACCGTCCGCCGACCAGACGGCAAGCGGACCCAACACCCCGAAACGCATGGACCCACCGTACGGCCACATGGTCATCGCCTGGCGTGTCAGCGCACCGCAAGCAGACCGACAGAAGAGCGCGAGTCCAGGCCCGCATTCTCTGTGGTGCGCCGATCGGAACCGGCGCACCACACGCTGTCTGACCAGGGAGTCACTGATGAGCAAGTTCGCAGGCAAGAAGGCCGTCGTCACGGGCGGTACCCACGGAATGGGCCTGGCCATCGTCAAGGCGCTCCTGGACGGCGGGGCCGAGGTCGTACTCACGGGCCGCAACGAGACGAAGATCGAACAGGCACGCGGCGAGCTTGAGCCGGACTCCGCGCACGTCGTACGCTCCGACGCGGCGAGCATGGCCGACATCCGCGCCCTCGCCGCCACCGTGCGGGACAAGCTCGGCCGCATCGACTACCTCTTCGTCAACCACGGCATCGCCGAGGTGCAGACGCTCGAGGAGGTCACCGAGGACTCCTGGGACCGGCACTTCGCCGTCAACGCCAAGGGCGCCTTCTTCACCGTGCAGAGCCTGTCACCGCTGATCAACGACGGCGGGGCGATCGTCTTCACCACCGTCGCCAACGACCTGATCTTCCCCGGCCTGAGCGCCTACTCCGGCTCCAAGGAAGCGGTGCGCGCGATCTCCCACGTCCTCGCAGCCGAGCTCCTGCCTCGCAAGATCCGCGTCAACTCCGTCGCCCCCGGCTACATCAAGACCCCGACCATGGGTGTCGCCGGGCTGACCGAGGAAGAACGCCGCGAGTTCGAGCGGCAGGGCAGCGAGACCACCCCGCTGAAGCGCAACGGCACCGTCGAGGAGGTCGCCGCAGCCGCGCTCTTCCTGGCCGCCGACGCGACCTTCACCACCAACGCCGAATTCCCGGTCGACGGTGGGTTCGCCCAGGGCATCACCGCGGGAGGCCACTGATGTGGGACGACGCCGCCGACAGCCCCGACTCCTCGGTCGCCGAGCACGTCCGCCGCTACCTGGCCACGGACGGCCGTGACGGCTACCTGGAAGGAGGGGTGACCAACCTCGTCCTCACCGTCAAGGGCAGGAAGTCCGGCCGGTGGCTGCGCACGGGGCTGTTCTTCGGCGCGGACGACGGCCGCTACGTGCTGGTGGCGTCCGGCTCGGCCATCACCCACACGCACCCCTCGTGGTACCTGAACGTGGTGGCCAACCCGGAGGTCGGCGTGCAGATCCTCGGCGAGCGGTTCACCGCCCGCGCGCGTACCGCCGAAGGGCCGGAGCGAGAGCGGCTCTGGCGCGTGATGACCGAGCTCGCGCCGGTCTACCGGACCTACGAGGTCAGGAGCCGCAGGCAGATCCCCGTGGTCGTCCTGGAACGCATCTGACCGAGCCGTGCCGGCGGCACCCGCCCCGGCGCCGCCACGTCCGTCCGGCCTCCCCTGGGTGCAGGGTCACTCATCGCTCCGAACCGCATCGTGCTGTGATGTGGCTGCTTCCCCTACAACTGGTCGCCGGGCTTGTCGACGACCTTGGCGGTCATACGTGCGGTCCACACCAGAGGGGTGCCCGCCTTGACCGTGCGTGTCGCGCCGCCAGGAAGGTCGAAGGTGCGCTCGGCGACGCTCTCGCCATACGTCCCCAGGAACCGGTAGTCCTGCGCGCTCACAATGATCTCGTAGCGCTCCGAGGCTCCCGTGTAGACGAACGCGACCCCGTGGCGGCCCGCTGCATCGATCGCGTCCTGCTTGACCGAAACGCCCTGGATCGCCGGCAGCGCCCGGAACAACGCGGCCCGCACGTCGGCGACCAGCGGCTGGTCTCTCAGCAACCGCGAGACCGTCTGGAAGATCCGCTCCTCCCTGGTCGCGTCGGCGTCGTCGAACTCCGTGGCTGGGGTCGCATCGACGCTCGCCCCGATCCTGGCGATCATCTGCTCGGGGGTGACCGGCGCTCTGGCCAGGTCCGCGCCCGTGATGCCAGGGCCGGCCTCGTGGATGACGAGCTTGCCCCGTCCGTCGTCCAACGCGGTCTGCTTGCCGTCCAAGCTGTGCCACGTCTCAAGAGTCACGCGCTTGTCGCGATCCACCTCGGGCTCCGGCTCCTTGCGGAGCGGAGCGATCGTCTGCTTCACATACAACCACCGGCCCGGCGACGGCGTGATCTTGTACGGGTCGGTCTCGGCGCTCCTGGCCGCCTTGTCGCCGAGATCCCGGACGCCGGAGACCGGGATAGTGGCAGGTTGGTCGGCGCCGCGTACCATCCAGCTCCCTGCGCCGATGGCCAGCGCGACCGATGCGGCGAGCGCCAGCCGCCAGGCCAGGCGCGGCTTGCGTCGCACCGGTGCGATCGCCGGCGGCGTGGGGCTCGGCTCGCGCATGGCCAGCAGCAGCCGGGTGCGCGCGGCCTCTTTCGCATCGCCGCTGATGGCGGGGGTGTTTTCGAGGAACCGTGTGAACTCGTCCATTATGCGTCCTCTCTCGTCCGATAGCTGGTGCCGAGGGCGGCCCGCGCCTGTTTACGGGCCCGGTGCAGGCGCGAGCGCACTGTCCCGATCGGGATCTCGAGCGCCTGCGCCACCTCGTCGTAGGCCAGTTCTCCCAGCGCCACCAGCAGCAGCACGTCGCGGTCACCACTGGCCAGGCCCGTCAGCGCCCCTGCTAGCCGACGGTCCTCGGCCTGCGCGGCGACGCGGTCGATCGCCGCGTCGGCCATCGGCTCCGGCGGTGGCTCCGCACCGGTACGCGCCAGCGCCCGCAGGAACCGCTCCTCATCGCGCCGCTGCCTGGCGATGAGGTTGGTCGCGATGCCGTACAGCCACGGCCTGGCCAGCGGCTGCGTGTGATCGTAGGAGGCGCGACGGCGGAAGGCGGTCAGGAACGTTTCCGCCACGATGTCGTCGGCGGCCTGCACGCCCAGCCGTCGCGCGACATAGCGGTGGATCTGCTCGACGTAGCGGTCGAACACTCCGGCGAACTGCTCCGGGTCGTCGATTGACCGGCGGATGAGTTCGGCGTCGTCCGCCTCGACCATCTCCTCCGGTGGTGTTCGTGTCATGCCTGCTGTTTCCCGATGGGACGAATCGAGTTCTCGACGGCCACGAGCCCGATGCGTGAACCCGTCCAGGGCGCCCGCACGCGCAACCGTCGTACATCAACCTGCTGGTCTGTTGCTGTAGTCGAGTCGGTCACCGTGACGACCGCCTGCCGCACGGGCCACCCGTCCTTCGTACGGATCAGGGCGTGCAGCCCCCGGCGGCCGGCCGGCTGGTGTGGGCGGCCTCGTGGCTGGTGTAGATGGTGCTGCTCCTGCTCTGGGCGTTACTCGGTGTGGGCCGGCCACAGGTCGCGGTCGTCGTCCCGGCCGTCGATGGTCACGATGTCGGCCACGGGCGGGTATCCGGTGGCGATGAGGGTGTACTGGCCGCCGGTCAGGTCGGCGAAGGCGTACGCGCCGTCCTCGCCGGTGGTCGTGGTGCCGACCACGTTCCCGGCCGCGTCCAGCAGCGTCACCCGCGCGTCGGTCAGCGGGCCGCCGTCACGGTCACCGGCTTGCCCTCGAGGTCTCGTACGAGGCCGGTCAGTTTGCTGGAGCCGGCGAGGACCACGTTGAAGTCGACCGGCTGGTCGCCCACGACGAGCGTGGCCACGTGCGGATCGCGGTCGGCGGCCGACGCGATCAGGACGTACGCGCCCTTGCCGGGAGTCAAGACGCCGTAGCCGCCGTCGCCCCTGGTCACGGACCGGCCGAGCTGGCGGCCGCGCACGTCGACCAGCGTCAGCGTGGCGTGGCCGCCGACCCGTGGCCGTCATCGCTCCTGACGAAGCCGCGGATCTCGACGCCGCCGTCGGGCCTGCCCGCCCAGGAGGCGCCCGCCGGCTCGTACGCGGGCTCCTCATCAGGCGCCGCGTGCGCTGTCACCGCGGCGGCGGCCGGGCTCCGGCGCGGGAGGAAGGCGGCCAGCACGAAGGCGAGCAGGGCCGCACCGGCGCCGATGCCCATGACGACGCGGAACCCGTCCTGGGAGGGAAGGGCGACGGGGCCGAACTTGATGGTCAGCTGGGCCAGGACGACACCCGCCACGGCGCTGGAGACCGACGTGCCGACGGCGCGCATGAGTGTGTTGAGGCTGTTGGCGGCGGCCGTATCGGTCACCGGCACGGCCCCCATGACGAGGGCGGGCATGGAGGCGTAGGCGAATCCGATGCCGGCTCCGATGACGCAGGAGACCAGCACGAGATGCCAGATCTCCGACATCAGCGCGATGTTGAGGCCGTAGCCGGCGGCGACGACGACGGCGCCGATCATCAGGGTCACCTTGGGTCCCATGGCCGCGGACACACGCGCCGACAGGGGCGCCATGACCATCATCACCAGGCCGGACGGCGCCATCACCAGGCCCGCGGCCAGCATCGACTGCCCCAGCCCGTACCCGGTGGCCTCGGGCAGCTGCAGCACCTGCGGCAGGACCAGTGACATGGCGAACATCGAGAAGCCCATCATGACGGAGGCGAGGTTGGTGAACAGCACCTGGCGCCGCGCGGTGGTACGCAGGTCCACCATCGGCTCCCGGGTGCGCAGCTCCCACCAGCCCCACAGCAGCAGCACCACGGCCGCCGCGGCGAACAGGCTGATGGTGAGGGCGTCGGACCAGCCCCAGTCGGCGCCCTTGGAGATCGCCAGAAGCAGGCAGACCAGCACGGCTGACAGCCCGACGGCGCCGACCACGTCGAAGCGCCCGCCGCTGCGCACCGCCGACTCGGGCACGAGCGCCAGCACCACGACGAGGGCCAGGGCGCCGAGAACCGCCGCGGTCCAGAACAGCGCGTGCCAGTCGGCGTTCTCGGCGATGAGGGCGGCGGCGGGCAGGCCCAGGGCGCCGCCCACGCCGAGCGAGGCGCTCATGAGCGCGGTCGCGGAGCCGAGCCGGTCGGCGGGCAGTTCGTCGCGCATGATGCTGATGCCGAGGGGGATGACGCCGGACGCCAGGCCCTGCAGGCCCCGCCCGACGATCATGGGCGTCAGGGAGTCGCTGAACGCGCACAGCACCGATCCGGCGACCAGCAGGAACAGGTTGACCAGAAGCATGCGCCGCTTGCCGTACATGTCCCCCAGCCGTCCCCACACCGGCGTGGCCACCGCGCTCGCGAGCAGCGTCGCGGTGACCGCCCAGGTGGTGTCGGACGCCGAGGCCCCCAAGAGCTTGGGAAGCTCGGGAATCAATGGGATCACCAGGGTCTGCATCAACGACACCACGATCCCGGCGAAGGCGAGCACCACCACGAAGGTGTTCGACCGCGGCGGGCCGGCCGCGTGCGCGGCGCGGGCGGAGATATTGGGCATGCGGGGACTCCGTTGCGGGGGTTGGGGGAAGCGAAGTATGAGGTATACAGTAAATCAGTCGCTTGACTTAAGCCTAACGGCATCGATCCAAGGAGTGTTCCTCGTGAGCCGAGGTGAGCGGCCGCCGATCGCCGGCGGTCGGCGGAGTGCGGGAAGTGCCGGTGCGGTGGTGACGATGGCGGACAAGACCGATCGGGTCAGCGTGACGCGCGAGCGGATCCTGACGGCGGCGGAGCGGCTGTTCGCCGAGCACGGAGTGTTCGCGGTGTCCAACCGCCAGGTCAGCGAGGCCGCCGGGCAGGGCAACAACGCCGCGGTCGGCTACCACTTCGGTACCAAGACGGACCTGGTACGCGCGATCGCCCGCAGACACGCCGAGCCGATCGAGCGGATTCGCGAGCGGATGCTGGCCGACATGGGCGACTCCGCCGACGTGCGCGACTGGGCCGCCTGCCTCGTGCGCCCCGTCACCGAGCATCTGGCCGCCCAGGGCTCCCCCACCTGGTACGCCCGCTTCGTCGCCCAGGTGGTGACCGACCCCGCCCTGCGCGCGATCATCGCCGAGCAGACCCGTTCCTCCCCCTCCCTGCGACGGACCATCGAGGGATTCCACCGGTGCCTGCCCGAACTGCCCGCCGACGTGCGGGCCGAGCGCGGCGACATGGCGCGCCAGCTGATCACGCACATGTGCGCCGAGCGTGAACGCGCTCTCGCCGAAGGCGCCCCCACGCCCCGGTCCAGCTGGCACGACGCCGCCACCGGGCTGGTCGACGCGCTCGTGGGGCTGTGGCTGGCACCCGTGACCGTTACTCAAGCCTCAGCCGAACGCTCCGAACGGTGTTGAGCGTTCCGGTCACTCGCGTTCGTGCCACGCCCGGGCGGCACGGACCGTGTCCGCGGTCCGGAGATGCGCGTCCGCTGCCGGGCGATCGTGTCCACGGTCCGGGGATGCGGGGGGCGGGGTTCCTCACGTCCGCGGGCTTCCGTTCCGGCCTCGACGGTCCGATGCCCCCGCCCGTCGCTCCGGCGCCGGAGCGGCGCCGATGATCGCGATCGGGTACGCGCCCGATACGGCAACCGGGCTCTACCGCTGAGCGGCGAGCCACTCGTCGAAGGTGGTCGGCGCGATGCGGGCGCCCTCGCCGGGCAGCAGCACGTCGCCGGCCATCGCCGGGCCGAACAGCCCTGACCACGTCGGCACGAGCTTCACCTCGCGGCCTTGCGCCTGGTTGGTGCGCCGGGCCATGTCCACCAGGTCCTGCGGCTCGGGACCGGCCACGTCGGCGTAGCGCCCCTTCGGCTCGCCCACCGCGATCTCAGCGAGGACGTCGGCCACGTCGGCGGGCGCGATCGGCTGCACGAGCAGCGGCGCGATCGTGGCCACGCCGTCCTGCTCGGTCCAGCTCGCCACCATCGCGGCGAAGTCGTGGAACTGCGTGGCCGGGACGATCGTCCACGGCACCGGGCCGGCGGCCACCAGGCGCTCCTGCTCCCGCTTGCCGGCGTAGTGCGCGTTGCCCTCGACCCGGGCGATCCCGACGATCGAGAGCAGCACGTGGTGGCGGACGCCGGCCCGCTCCTCGGCGGCGAGCAGGTTTCGCGTGGCGGCGCCGAAGTACGCCACCGCCTCGGCCGCGTCGGTCGCCGGCCCGTTGGTGACGTCGATGACCGCCTCGACGCCGGCGAGAGCGCCGTCAAGCCCGTCACCGGTCACCAGGTCGACACCGAGCGAACGACTGACGCGCACGACGTCGTGCCCGTCCCGTTCGAGGGCGGTGACGGTGAGGGCCCCGATGTTCCCGGTCGCGCCGGCGACTGCGATCCGCATGATGATCTCTCCCCTGTCTCGGTGACTCACGGAAACTATCACGGACTATATAGGTCCATAATATCTGCGATAGGCTGGGGACCGTGAAGCTGCCTGTGAGCACCGAATGGGTGTTGCACTGCGCCACGACGCTGGCGCAGCTCAAGCCGGGAGCCACCGCGTCGGCGGCACAGCTCGCGCATTACTACGACCTCCCTGCGCCCTATCTCGCCAAGCAGCTGCAGGCGCTCGTCAAGGCCGGCGTGCTGACGGCGACGACCGGCCCCCGGGGCGGGTTCCGGCTCGGGCGGCCCGCCGCCGAGATCACGCTCCTGCAGGTCGTCGAGGCCGTCGACGGCACGTCCGCACCGTACGAGTGCCGCGAGATCCGCCGGCAGGGGCGGGGGGCGCTGCCGCCCGAGGACTGCCGGGACACCTGCATCCTCGCCGCGAAGATGGCCGAGGCGCACGACGCGTGGCGGCGCAGCCTCGCCGGTGTCTCGCTCGCCGACATCCTCGCCTCACTGCCCTCGACGGCGCCCGCCCGCACCCGGTCGCGCCTCGCGGGCACGTCCTGACATCGACGCCCATTTGAGAGGGCACATGTCTCACCCGCCCGGGTCGCCCGCCTCCCCCGCCGGACTCACCCCCGACGTCGCGACCTTCTACGCCACCCACAGCAGCTTCTCGACCCCGGGAGCCTTATCCGCGCTCTATACCGATCTGCCGCCCGATCCGGCGCGGCTCGCGCGCATCGCCCGTGACCTGATGATCCACCGGTGGGAGGGCGGCAACTACGGCTACGACATCCCGCCCGAGCGCCTCCACAACGACGCCGAGACCCGCAACATCGACGACATCCTGGCCGTCGTCGTCGAGCGCGACGGCGCCCCGTTGACGCGGCCCCGCGACCTCGGCGACCGCTTCGTCGGCACGTGCCGCGACTTCGCGCTGCTGTTCTGCTCGTTCCTGCGCCACCGGGGAGTCCCCGCTCGGGTCCGGTACGGGTTCGCCGGCTATTTCGGCCGGGACGGCTTCCACCACGACCACCTGATCGGCGAGTACTGGGACGAGCGGCGCGGATGGTGCCTGGCCGACCCCCAGCTCACCGATCCGGTGATCGCCGGCCCGCTCGGGGTGGACTTCGACCCCGTCGACATCCCGCGCGGCCGCTTCCTCGACGCCGGCACCGCCTGGCGGATGATCCGCGCGGGCGAGGCGGACCCGGCGACGTTCGGGCTCGGCCTCCCGGACGGGATCATGTCCGGGGAGAGCTTCGTGGCGGCGAACCTGCTGTTCGACATCGCCACCCTGAACAAGGTGGAACCGCTGGTCTGGGATGTCTGGGGCGCGATTGCCGACCTCGACCACGGGATCACCGAATCGGACCGGGAGCTCTACGACCGGATCGCGAAGGTGACGGCCGGAGAAGGGGACTTCGCGGCGGCCAGGAAGACATATCTCCAGGAGGACCGGCTGCGGATGCCGCGAACGGTGCTGTCGCTGGCCCCCTTCAACGGCCCTCGCGAGATAACCCTCCGCGAGCTTCGGTGAAAGTTTCACGCCCGGCGACCTGCGACGGCGGCAGGCGCGCTTGACACCTCCGAGGTGAGCCACAACCGTCGAGTGTTAGCGCTCACATCACGGAGAGGGGTTCAGCGGTGAGCCGCATTCCCTTGGTCGCCATGCTGCTCTTACTGATCGCGGTCGCGCTCCCCGCGTCGGCCGCCACCTCCTACACCAACCCGATCAAGGCGCAGAAGGGCGCCGACCCGTGGCTGGAGTACTACGACGGCAACTACTACCTGATCAACACCACGTCCACGAACACGCTGGTCATCAGGAAGTCACCGACCCTCGGCGGCCTCGCCACCGCCCCCGGCGTCCAGGTCTGGCAGGACACCACGACCTCCCGCGGCACGAACTTCTGGGCGCCGGAGCTCCACTTCGTCAACGGCCGCTGGTACCTGGCGCTTCCGCCTGGTCCACACCGCGAGCGGCGGCTGGGTGCGCCTGGTGAACGTCGCCACCGGCAAGGTCGCCGACGTGGCGAACTGCGGCACCGCCGACGGCGTGGACGTACGCCAGTGGAGCTGGCTCAACAACGCCTGCCAGCAGTGGTCCATCCAGGCCGTCTCCTAGGAGGTCCCGTCATGTGGAAACGCGCTCTCGCGGTCGCCCTTCTGCTCGCCGCCTCCGTCCTACAGCCGGCGCAGCCGGCGCAGGCGGCGCAGGCGGCCGCTCCCTTGCCGGAGCCACTCGCCACGCCGACGACACCCCCGCCGTCCTATCCCGGCCCCGGCCGCGTCACGGGCGACGTCGGCGTGCACGACCCGAGCGTGGTCAAGAAGCCCGACCGCACGTATCTGCTGGTGCACACCGGCAACAACATCGCGATCAAGACGTCTGCCGACAGGACCGCCTGGCGCAACGCCGGCGTGGTCTTCCCCAACGGCGCGCCGTGGACGTCTTCCTACACCGGCGGCAGCGCCAGCCTGTGGGCGCCCGACATCTCATACCGCAACGGGCGCTACTACCTCTACTACTCGGCATCGACGTTCGGCTCGCGCAATTCGGCCATCTTCCTGGCCACCAGTACCACGGGCGCCGCAGGCTCCTGGACGAACCAAGGGCTGATCATCTCCACCACGTCGTCGAGCAATTACAACGCCATCGACCCCAACCTCATCGTGGACGCCCAGGGCCGCTGGTGGCTCTCCTTCGGGTCCTTCTGGACCGGGATCAAACTCATCCAGCTCGACCCCGCCACCGGCAAGCGCCTCGGCACCTCGATCACCAGCCTGGCCCAGCGCACGAGCGGCACCACCGCGGTCGAGGCGCCGTTCGTGTTCAGGCACGGCTCGTACTACTACCTGTGGGTGTCCTTCGACGCCTGCTGCCAGGGGGCGAGCAGCACGTACCGGATCATGGTCGGCCGTTCGACCAGCGTCACCGGCCCCTACGTGGACCGCAACGGCGTCGCCATGACCTCGGGCGGCGGCACCCAGGTCCTGGCCGGGCACGGCAGCGTCCACGGGCCGGGCCACCAGGCGGTGATCCCCGACAGCGACGCCGAGGTGCTCTACTACCACTACTACGCCAACAACGGCGCGTCCCTGCTCGGCATCAACCTCATCGGATACGACAACGCGGGCTGGCCCTTCGTCTACTAGGCGTCAGGCACCAGGCCCCTGCGCAGCAGGGTCCACGCCCGCGCGGCGGACACGCGCCGGGCGGGCGCCGGTCGCTTGGCGAGGACCGCGGTGATCATGCCGACCGCCAGGACCAGGTCCTCGGCGGTCAGGTCCGCGCGGACACGTCCGGCGCGCTGGGCCTCGGCGAGCTTGCCCGCCAGCACGTCCGCCACGCGGTTGTGCACCGCGACGATCCGGGGGTCGGCGAGGGACGCGCTGACCATGTCGACGAACGCGGTCGAGGCGATGGTCTGCTCGGTGATCAGGGCCAGCACGTCGTCGAGCGTGGCGCCGGGCTCGGCCGCCAGCGCCTCCACCTCGGCGACGCCGTCCTCGAACACGGCCATCGCCAGGCTGACGCGGTCGGGGAAGTGCCGGTAGAGGCTGCCCTGGCCGACCCCCGCCGCGCGGGCGACCATGCTGAGCGGCGCGTCGTAGCCGGCGGCGGCGAACACCTCGCGCGCCGCCGCGATCAGCGCCGCCCGGTTCTGGGCCGCGGCGCCGGGGCCTCTGTTCGTACGGCGCGCGTCTCGCATAACGGAAACGATAGCAACCGGACACCAAAGTCCGCTTATTTGACGTTGACTCCTTCTTTACTCGACATACCCCAGGAGAGCAAGCTACGGTGTTACCGGACAATGCTGTCCGGTTAGCGCCGCATAACTTTGGAGGAGATGTGAGCGACACCACTCAGCCGGCACCGCAGTACCCGTTCCCCGCGCCCAGTGCTCTGGAGCCGCCGCAGGAGTGGGCCGAGCTGCGTCAGGGCTGTCCCGTGGCGCCGATCCGGCTGGCCAGCGGCGACCAGGCGCTGCTGCTCACCCGGTACGCCGATGTGAAGCAGCTGCTGTCGGATCCGCGCTTCACCCACCATCTGGTCGCCGACGACGCCGCCAACCTCACCTCGAACGAGTCCGGCGGTGTGTTCGGCAACGCCGGCGGCACGCGCGTGAAGGACGACTCCCACCGGGAGTGGCGCAAGCTGATCGGCAAGGCGTTCACCGCCAAGCGGGTGTCGAACATGCAGCCCGGGATCGAGGCGATGGCGGGCCGCCTGGTTGACGAGATGGTCAAGCAGGGCTCGCCCGCCGACCTCGTCACGGCCCTCGGCTTCCCGCTGCCGGTGTGGGTGATCTGCGACCTGCTGGGGGTGCCCGACTCCGACCGCGACCGGTTCGCGTACTGGTCCGACACGCTGCTCAGCCTGACCAAGTACACCCAGGACGAGATCGACGCCGCCCAGGCCGAGTTCACCGCCTACATGCGCGCCCACGTGGCCGCCAAGCGCGCCGCGCCGGGCGACGACCTGATCAGCGAGCTGATCTCGATGGTCGGCGCGCTCGGCGGCGAGGTCACCGAGGAGGTCATGCTGATGACCGCCCAGGGGCTGCTGGTCGCCGGGCACGAGACCACCGCCAACATGATCGGCAAGATGGTCGCGATGCTGCTGGCCGACCGCGCCCGCTGGGAGCGCCTGGTGGCCGACCGCACGCTGATCCGCTCGGCGGTCGAGGAGTGCCTTCGTCACGACGCCAACTTCGGCTTCGGCATCCCCCGCTACATCAGCGAGGAGGTGGAGGTCGCCGACACCACGCTGCGGCTGGCCGTGCCCGCCGACGCCCTCACCCGCCGCGAAGGGCTCCTGGTCGGCGGCCTGGAGCAGGTCCCGGTCACCTGGTAATCGAAGGAAACCTTGATGAACATCACCGTTGACGCCGACAAGTGCTGCGGCGCGGGCCAGTGCGTGCTGCTCGCGCCCGACGTGTTCGACCAGGGCGAGGACGACGGCATCGTGATCCTGCTGAACGCCTCCCCGGGCGAGGAACACCACGCCGCGGTCCGCGAGGCCGCCGACGTCTGCCCGGCCGCCGCGATCACCGTGGAGGGATGACCCTTGACCGACGTCCTGATCGTGGGCGCGTCCGCCGGCGGCCTGGCCGTTGCGGAGGCGCTGCGCCGCAAGGGCCACCAAGGCGGCCTGACCCTCCTCGGCGCCGAACCCCACCCGCCCTACGACCGGCCGCCCCTGTCCAAGCAGGTCCTGTCCGGGGCGTGGGAGAGCGAGAGAGCGCACCTGCGGGCCGAGGCCCAGCTGGCCGAGCTGGGCGCCGAGTTCATCCTGGGAGACCCGGCGGTACGGCTCACTCCGGCGGCGCGCGAGGTGACGACGGCGACCGGGCAGACCCTGCGCGCCGACGCCGTGGTCCTGGCCACCGGCCTGACCCCGTCCCGCCTCCCCGGCCAGGACGGGCTGGCGGGCGTGCACGTGCTGCGCACCCTGGACGACGCGCTCGCCCTGCGGGCCCACCTGCTCGACGGCCCCCGGCTCGTGGTCGTGGGCGAGGGCGTGCTGGGCGCCGAGGTCGCCGCCACCGCCCGCGAGATGGGCCTCGACGTCACCCTTGCCGGCCTCGGCCGCGCCGTCCTGGCGGACCTGCTCGGCGACCCGGCCGCCACGCTGCTCACCCGGCGGCACGCCGAGCGCGGCGTCCGGCTGCGGCTCGGCGTCGCGGTCGAGAGCCTGACCGCCGAGAGTGGGCGGGTCACGGGGGTACGCCTGGCCTCCGGCGAGCTGCTGCCCGCCGACGCGGTGGTGGTGGCGATCGGCTCCCGCCCGGCGACCGCCTGGCTCGACGGCAGCGGGCTGCCGGTGGGCGACGGCGTCGAGTGCGACGCCCGGCTGCGCGCCGCCGACGGCGTCTACGCCGTGGGCGACCTGGCCTCCTGGCACCACGAGGGGCTCGACCGCAGGCTGCGGCTGGAGAACCGGACCAACGCCGTCGAGCAGGCCCAGGTCGTGGCGGCCAACATCCTCGGCGAGGAGCGCGTCTACACGCCCATCCCCTACTTCTGGACCGACCAGTACGACGTCAAGGTCCAGGCCCACGGCTTGCTGTCTCCTGACGCCGAGGTCGAGGTGGTGGAGGGCGATCCCGAGCAGAACCGCTTCGTCGCCCTCCACCGCCTCGGCGGCAAGGTCACGGGGGTGCTGGGCTGGAACATGGCCAAGGCCGCCCGCCTGCACCGCCAGGCTCTCACCTGAGGGAGGTCGATCGGAGGCCCGCCTGCGATCAAGGGGTCACGACTGCTGGACCCCTGCATCGAGGCGGGTGAAGGTGGCGCCCCCCATGGCCGCGCGGGCGCCGAGGACGTGCCCGTCGCACATCCTCGTCTCCGTCCCGGCGGGGTCGATCACCTGCCACGTCACCGGCTCGCGGCACGGCTGGCCGAGCCGGTCATAGTTCCAGGTGCGCCGGCACACCCGGCACGTGGAGACGCCGGCGCGGGAGGACAGGGTGTTGCCGTGCTCGGGGCAGACGCCCCACCCGAAGCCGCACGCCGGCTGGGACCTGAGCCTGGCCAGGTCCTCGGCCGCACGCTGCAGATCCTCGGCGCCTCTGGCGAGCCAGCCCGCCGCTTGCAGTGCGGCCTGGAGGTGGGCGCGTTCGGGCGATTCGGCCGGGGCGCTGCCGCAGAGCTCCCTGACCTCGGCGGTGAGTGCCTCGGCGCGGCTCGCGAGGGCACGCAATTGCGCGGGAGTGACGGTCACAACCGCCAGCGTAAAGCGTTCAGCGGCAAATCAGGCGGCTCACCGCCTCGATGAGGCTTTCTGGCAGGCCCATCAGGCGCAGCGCGTCCGGGGTGGAGGCGCCGATCACGGCCGCCGACCCGGCGATCTCCCGGTATCGCGAACGGGCCGTGGCGTGGTCGCCGCGCGCCTCGGCGACGCGGCCGAGCCCGGCGAGCGCGCGCACCCGGTTGCCGAGGCTTTTGATCCAGTACGGGTCGATCCGTTCAAGAGCCTCCGCGTACAGCCGCTCCGCCTCGGCCAGGTCCTGCTCCAGCAGCGCGATGTCGCCGAGGCCGCGGAGTGCGGCCGCCAGGGTGGTGGCGCTGCCGGCGCGGCGGGCGAGGCCGGCGGCCCTGGCATAGTCGGCGCGGGCCGCCGCCGCGTCGTCGCCGGCGAAGTGATCGCCCCGGTTGACCAGCAGGTCGGCGCTGTCCTCCAGGGCGCCGAGCTGCTCGGTGAGGGCGAGCGCCTCGTCGGTGAGCGCGATGGCCGTCGCGCGATCACCGCGCGCGCCCGCCAGACTCGCGAGCGTGTCCAGCGCCAGCGCGGTGCCCCACCGGTCTCCGAGCGAGCGGAAACCCTCGACGGCGGCGCCGAAGCCGCGCTCCGCCGCCGCGTTGTCGCCCTCGCCGAGATGCCCGAATCCCCACACGTACTCGGCGACCGCCCGTACCCACGGCTCGGGGCGGTCGCGCTGGGACGAGACAAGTGCGAACGCGCCGTGCGGGTCGGCCTCGCCCGCGTTCCGCAGCATCCACAGCAGCAGGACGGCCGGATGACGGCCCGGCTGGGCACCCGACCATGCCGCGGCCAGCGCCTGCTCGGCCTGCGCACGGTGCCGCTGCCACACCGGGCGTCCGGCTTCGCCGGACGCCGCGAGCAGGACGCACACCACGTACTCCTCGCCGAGGCCGGCAGGAGGTGCGACGCCCAGCGCGTCCAGCAGCGCGATCGCCTGCGGCGCGACCGAGGCGGCCACGCCACGGATCCACAGGTACGTCGAGGCCGCGGCGAGCAGTTGCAGGGCCGTCTCCGCCTCCCGCGCCTCGACCGCCCAGCGCACGGCCGCCAGCAGGTCGGCGTGCTCGGCCGCCAGGACCGGCAGCCACTCCAGCTGTCCGGCCTGCCGGAGATGCGGGTCCGCGGTCCGCGCCAGCTCCAGGACGTGCCGGGCGTGCGCACGCCGGGCCGGCTCGCGCTCGCCCGCGGCGTCGAGCCGTTCGGCGCCGTACGCGCGGATCGTCTCCAGCATGCGGTAGCGGCCGCCCGAGACCTCCAGGAGCGACTTGTCGGCCAGCGACTCCAGCGTCTCGCCGTCGGTGCCGCACACCCGCAACGCGGACTCCGCCGTCGCGCCTCCGGCGAAGACCGTGAACCACCGCGCGGCCCGCTGCTCGGGCTCGGACAGCAGCTCCCAGCTCCACGCCACCACCGAGCGCAGCGTGCGATGCCGCTCATCGGTGGTACGGCTGCCGCGGGCCGCGACGGCGAGCCGGTCGTCGAGCCGTCCCGCGAGGTCCTCGATGTCCAGCGTGCGCAGCCGCGCCGCCGCCAGCTCGATGGCCAGCGGCAGGTTGTCGAGCGCCGCGCAGATCCGCCGCACGAGCCGGGAGCCGGCCGCGAACCCGCGCCGCACGGCTCGGGCGCGATCGGTGAACAGCCATGCGGCCGCGTCGTCGTCGAGCGGCCGCACCTGCCAGAGGTGCTCGCCGATGATGCCGAGCGGCTCCCGGCTCGTCGCCAGGACCCGCAGCCGCGGGCAGGCCGCCAGCAGCCGCGCCACCAGCGCGGCAGCCTCTTCGACCAGGTGCTCGCAGTTGTCCAGGACGAGCAGGAGCAGCCGGTCCGACAGCGCCCCGATCAGGCGGTCGACCGGCTTCTGCCCGCCGTCCCCCAGCTGGAGCCCGTTCGCGCGCAGGCCCAGCGCGCCCAGCAGCACCTGCGCCAGGGCGCCGCCGTCACGCAGCGGCGCCAGCTCCACGAAGCACACGTCGTCCGCCGCGACAGCGGCCACCTCGACCGACAGCCGGGTCTTGCCGACCCCGCCGGGGCCGGCCAGCGTGACCAGCCGGGCCACGCGCAGCAGGTCGGCGACCCCGGCCACCTCATCGGCGCGGCCGACGAAGGACGTCAGCTGGGCGGGCGGCGCGACCGGGGTCGGCGACGGATCGGCGCTCAGCAGCTCCCGGTGGAGCGCGACCAGCTCGGCCGAGGGGTCGGCGCCCAGCTCGTCGGCCAGGTGCCGCCTGGTCTCCTCGAACACCACCAGCGCCTCGGCCTGCCCGCCCTCGGCGAACAGCGCCCGCATCAGCAGCCCCGCCAGCCGTTCACGGAGCGGATGGCGGCCGACCAGCTCGCGCAGCTCCGCCACGGCCGCGCGATGCTCGCCGAGCCGCAGCTCGCCCTCGATCCGGTCCTCGAGGGCGCCGAGCCGGCGCTCCTCCAGCCGTACGGCGGCGGTCTGAGCGGTCCGGCTCTCGGCCAGGCCGGCCAGCGCCGGCCCCCGCCACAGCTCCAGCGCCTCGCGCAGCAGCACGACCGCCCGCCCGGCCTCGCCGTCGCGCAGCGCGGCCCGGCCCTCCTGCGCCAGCCGCTCGAACCGGCAGGCGTCCACGTCATCGTCGGCGACCACGATCCGGTAACCCGCCCCGGCCCGCTCGATCGCGGCCGCCGAACCCAGCGCCGTGCGCAGCCGGGACACCTGGGACTGCAGCGCGTGCGCCGACAGCGCCCCGCCCGGGTCGACCTCGTCGGCCAGCCGGTCGGCCGGCACGACCTCGCCGGGCCGGACGAGCAGCAGGGCCAGCAGCGCGCGGCGGGCGGGGCCGCCCAGCGGCACTTCCGTCCCGTCGTCGCGCCATGCCCGGGTCTCGCCCAGGATCGCAAACCGCATGCCGGTGATTATCCACCGGCACGGATCACGCCTTGGCGATCCGGCCGGGCGCGGTGATCGCCTCCAGCCGATCTGCGGGGAGACTGCGAACCGGCCGGCCGTCGAGCCCATGTCGATGATGCGGCCGGCGTGCCGGGGCCGGCCCCCTCATAGCGGCAGCGGGATGCGGTCGAAGAACCAGTACAGGCTGACCGCCACGATGGGCACCGACATCACGGCCACCGCCCAGCGGGCCGCGGACGTCCGGCGCAGCAGCACCAGCAGCGGGAAGAGCAGTGCGATGATCACGAGCTGCGTCACCTCGATGCCGACGTTGAAGCTCAGGAGCGACAGGAGCAGCTGCCACGACCCGCTCGCCTTGATGTCCAGCGCGCCCGCGAAGCCCAGCCCGTGGATCAGGCCGAAGGCGAAGACGATGGGCAGCCGCCATTTGCCCAGTCTGTCCTCCTCGCGGCCCAGCAGGTTGGCGACCGCCACGACGATGATCGACGCCGCGATGACCGGCTCGACGATCTCTCCCGGCACGTCCACGACTCCCATCGCCGCCAGGAGGAACGTGATGCTGTGGGCGACCGTGAAGGCCGAGGCCGTGACGACGACGTCGCGCAGCCGCCGCGCGCCGATGAGGAGCGCGAGCAGGAAGAGGACGTGGTCGGGGCCGAATGCCAGGTGCTCGGCACCGAGCAGGAAGAACTCCCCCACCTGATGCGATGCCGGTCGCTCGCTGATCCGCAGCGTCGGGTTCCTGGCGTCGAGGACCGCGGAGCTCGTCTCGCCGTCGATGTCGTACCGGACCATCGTCTTCGTGCTGTGCACGAAGCTCTCGGCGTCGGGGAACAGCGCGCTCGAGATCGCGTGCGCTCCCCCTGCCTCGCCCTGGCAGGCGTAGGCGAAGGTCAGCACCGCGAAGGCCGTCTTGCCACGCAGGCGCACGTCCGCGTCGCCTGCCGTCGTGGGCGCGCACGGCTTGCCGTCGTACGCCACGGCGAAGCGGCGCGTCACGTAGTCCGTCACGGCGTCACGGTTGAGCGTGAGCTGGCGGAGCTGTTCGGCCCGCTCCTTCGCCTCGTAGGCCTCCGCGTAGAGCCAGGCCGACTTCATGAGCAGGTCGTACTCCAGGTCGAGCACGACCCGGACGTTCGCGCCCGTGCCGGTCACCTCGGCGTGGGCGGTCGTGGTCGCGTCGTGCGCCGCCGCCGGGGCGGGACGGACCAGGTCGGCCAGCACGCCGCAGAGGATGACGGCGGCGAGGACCACGACGGCGGACAGCCGGCGCCTGCGAGGCATGTCTGTTCTCTCCAGATCAGCGGGTGAATGCCGCCCCGGACCAGGCGGTCCGGGGCGGCGTTGCTCGGTCAGCGGTTGAACCAGCGGTACATGGGCGAGTCAGGCCCCCACTTGCCCGGGCGGCCGTGCTCGTCCTTGGTGACGAAGACGCTCGGCTCGGAGGCGGTCACGCCGCCGCCGGCGGAGCGTGCCGTGACGAACCAGGCGTAAGCCGTGTCGTCCTTGAGGCGGTCCCAGGTCACCGAGGCGACCTCGCCTGAGGCGACCGTGCTCCTGCCGATGATCCGCGTGGGCTTGTAGAGCGCCAGCGAGTCGGTCTGGAAGGTCGTCGTGCGGGAGGTGAGGTCGACCGGCAGCACCATGTTGTCCTCGCGCCCGTCATAGCGGCGCATCGGGTCGTACTCGGTGGCGCCGAAGTCGTTGAGCAGCGGGGAGTAGGTGTCCACGCTCAGCTCCGCCCGCTTGACGTCGAACTGCAGCAGCCGGAAGAAGCTCGCGCCGAACTGGAGCTGGTCCTGCGGGTTGTACCCGCCGATCTGGGTGAGCCCCAGTCGGTCGGCCGACACCGTGTAGAACTGGTAGTCCGCCAGCAGCTCGACGACGCCGTTGCCGACCTGGCCGACCTTCGGCTTCACGTTGGTGCCCACGCCGTGCTCGTGTCCGGCGAGGATCAAGAAGACGTTCGGGTTCTTCTCGACCACCGTCTTGTACAGCATCGAGCCGTCGGGGGCGGCGAACCCGGCGCCGCGCCCGTCGGGGCTGGTGCTCGGCACCAGGTAGTCGTGCGAGAGCAGGATGCCGTTGCGGTTGGCGTACTTCTTGAAGACGGAGCCGGCCCATTCGGCCTCCTCCCTCGTCACGCCGTACGACAGGCCGACCACGACGAAGTCCAGCCCGCCCGCGGAGAACAGGTCGTAGTGGTTCTGGTTGTCGCCTTCCTTCCACGGCCCGCCGTATTTGGCGTGCTGCCAGCCCTGGGACGTGTCCTGGTACCGGCTGGGGCCGTAGTACTTGTTGTAGGTCGCCTCCGGCCCGTTCTCGGTGCCCGACTGGTTGTCGTGGTTGCCGGCGATCACGCCGTTCGGGACGCCCGCGTCGTCCAGCACCTTCTGCTGCTTCGAGGAGACCTCGAATTCGCCGGCGGCCTGCCGCTGCGCGGCCTCGTCGGCGGGCTTGCGGATGTTGTTCTCGATGATGTCGCCGGTGTGGGCGACGTACGAGATCTTCCGCTGGTCCTTGTTCTCCTTGATCCAGTTGACGATGCCGGCGTAGGCCGACTCCCACACCGCGCGTTCCTCGGGGGTCTCCTGCTCCACCGCGCCCTCGGAGAGGTACTGCGTGTCGGTGAAGTGGACGATCGAGAAGTCGTAGCTCGCCGGGTCGGCGAAGCCGTTCGGGTCGCCGGGCTGGATGTCGTCGGCGAACGGGTCCTCGCCCGTCACCATGACGTGCACCTGCTGCTTGTCGACGTACTCCCGGCCGACGACGGCCGTGAGGACGGTCTTGCCCCCGGCGGCGCCGCGGGCGCTCGTCAGCAGGTCCCACGCCTTGGCCTTCGTGTTCCACACCCGCAGCGAGGCCAGGCGCTCGGGGTCGATGACGCCCTCCCAGCGCAGGACCGGGGAGTCCACGTGACCCTGGACCTCGACGTCGTACCGCTGGTAGACGAGGTCCTGCCCGGAGGGGGCGTCGAGCGTCCTGCCGTCGGCGGGCTCGAGCCCGTCGGTCCTGACGCGCTTCTCGCCCGGGACCCGCAGGGTCGTCGGGACGGACTGGGCCGTGCCCTGGAACACCTGGTCCGGGGCGAGGATCTTCGCCTCGGAGAACGTCGCCGTCACCTGGCCGCCGTCGGGTTCGGCCACCTTCGCCGAGAGCTGGACGGGGTCCGACACGTCGGTGGCTCCCCGCGCCGGGGTCAACTCGGCCGGCACGTCCGGGATGCCGGCGGACTCGAACACGACCTCGCGGGTCGCGGTGTTGCCGAGCCCGTCGGCGCCGGTCACGGCCAGGGTGTGCCTGCCTGCGCGAAGCCCCGGCCCCACCTGGGCGCCCAGTTCGATCGGCCGGCCGTCGAGCTTGACGTCCGGCCCGGACACGACGCCGGAGGCGTCCTCCAGCTTGACGTCCAGCACAACCGTGGCGGTGATCTTCTCGCCCTCGGCCGGAACGCTCTTGGCGACCTTCGGGGCGGAGTTGTCGGTGATCAGGGTGCGGGTGGCGACCTCCCCGGTGGCCGACTCCGCGGCGAGCTCGTGCTTGCCGTCCTTGATGGCGGTGGTGTCGAGGTCGGCGCGCAGGCCGCGGGCCGGGGCGTCCACCAGGAACTCGAGGTCGATCTCGGTGAGCGGGTTCACGTTGTCGCCGCAGTTGCCGTCGCCCATACCGTACGAGGTCTTGAGCATCTGGCCGGTCGCCGTGCCCTGCGCAGGGGTCAGCACGATGTTCGAGATCGCGAAGTCGTCGCGGTTCTTGCCGCACGACGTCGGGAAGGTGCCGGCCACGAAGTCGATCGTGTTCCAGCCGGGCACCAGGAACTCGTTCGGGATCGTGAAGTCGACGCGCCTGCTCACGAAGTCGCCGTCGAGCACGACCTTCTGGCCGTTGACGAGCATGAAATTCTGGTAGCGCGCCTCGATCGAGTTGCTGCCCACGTTGAAGCTGAGGGTCGCGTTGCCCGAGCCGAGCGTCTCGACGACGTGCACCGCGGGGGCGTCGATCGTGTAGCGCAGCTCGGCCTCGCGGAGGCGGGTCTGGACGCTGCCGCAGACGCCGTCGCCCATCTCGTACGACGGCTCGATGTCCTGGCCGGTCACGGTGGCGCCGTCGAGGGCGAGGCCGAGGTTCGCGATCGTGAAGTCGTCGCGGTTGTTGCCGCAGGACTCCTTGGCGTCGCCGGTGACGACCTTGATCGTGTTGTCGCCGGGCACCAGGAACCGGGCCGGGACCGCGACGGTCACCCGCTGGTTCGCCCAGGAGCCGCCGAGGTCGATGCGCTTGCCGTTGACCAGCAGGAAGTTGTCGAACTTGTCCTCGATCCCGTCCGCCCCCACGTCGAAGCCGAGCATCGCGGCGCCGTTGCCGAGCGTGGGCTTCGTGACGGGCTTCTCGCCGTCGACGGTGAGGGACTTGACGCCGCCCGTGCTGTTCGCCGGGACCGTGGCGAAGACCGGCTTCGTGCCCGCCACGAGCGTGCCGTCCGTGGGCAGCAGCCGCGGCGCCCCTGCCGGAGCGTTGTTCACGGTCACGGTGTTCTTGACGGTCACGCCGGCCGCAGTCGTGGCGGTGATGGCGTGCTCGCCGTTGGCCAGCGTCGTGGTGTCCACGTCCGCGGTGAGACCCGTGGTGGCCTGCGGGTCGCCCTGGACGAAGAACTTGAGCGTGGCCCGCTTCAGCAGCGTGGTGTTGGTGCCGCAGCTGCCGTCGCCGAAGGAGAAGGTGTACGGGTTGTCCTCGCCGTCCGCGACCTCGCCGAGCAGTTCGAGGCCCACGTCGGACAGCACGAAGTCGTCGTGGTTGAGGCCGCACGACGACTGGATCGCGCCGATGACGAACTCGACGGTGTTCTCTCCCTTGACCAGGTGCTCGTTCGGGATCTCCATCGTCGCCCGCTCGTTCACGTGGTCGCCGATGTCGCTCCGGTACGCACCGTTGACGAGCACGTAGCTGTGGTACTGCGCCTCCGTCGAGTTCGGGCCGACGTCGAAGCTGAGCTTGGAGACGCCCACGGTCCGGGTGGCGTCGAGCGCTTTGTCGTCGATGGCGAGTTTCGTGACGCTGTCACCGGCCGCAGCCGGGACCGCCGCGACCTTCACCGTGCCCTCGAGGTACGAACCGCCGGCGGGGGTGAGCGTCGGAGGGCTCTGGGAGCCGGTCGGCGTCGGGCTGGGCCGTCCCCGGTCCTGTTCTCCCTGTCCCGGGTCGGCGTACGCCGCGGTGACGAGGCTGCCGGCGAGCAACGCCGCGACCGCGGCGACCGCGGTGAGACGTCCTCGGCCCCGTAAGCCGCCCAGTAGCTTTCGGGCTGCCATTGGCTGCATCAGGTGCAGTCCCTTCTCTGTCGTGCATAAGCAGCCGATAAGGCGGCGTGCTCTCGGGCGGACACTTTGGAGCGCACGAGTGAACAATGTGCGTGCAGTGACAGAAGGGACGACAAACGATCGGCTCATTCTGGTCATTTGTCACGACACAGGAACAACTAGGTCACACACGCACTGAAGCGCGGCAGCCGCCCGCGCGAAACGTGGGTGAAACTCGCTCTTTCCCGGTGCCGGATTGTTCTTTATCCTCGTGCTCAACAAGTCTGTGAACGTTCACAGCTCATAGAAGGCCGGCTTAGTCCCCCGAAGACGCATTCTCCCTGCACATCGCCGCCACATCTATCTGTGAGCGTTCACACAAGGTGAGGAGATCGAGATGGCCGTCCATCCCTTACGTAGGATCCGCGTCACGCTCCTGCTGACCCTCGCGACGCTGCTCGCCGTCGTGCCGTTGAGTGCCGCGCCCGCCTCCGCCGCCACGCTGAGCATGCGCGGCGCCGACGTCTCCTCGCTCCAGCGGAGCCTGGACCTCGGGGCCAAGTACTACAACGCCGCCGGCACAGCCGCCGACCCGCTGGACATTCTCAAGGGCGTCGGAGTCAACTACGTCCGGCTGCGCATCTGGAACAACCCGGCGAGCGGCTACAACAACAAGGCCAAAGTCCTGGCCTACGCCAAGACGGTCAAGGCCAAGGGCCTCGGCCTGATGATCGACTTCCACTATTCGGACACCTGGGCCGACCCCGGCAAGCAGTTCAAGCCGGCGGCATGGGCGAGCCACGGAATCAGCCAGCTCCAGACCGACGTCTACAACTACACCTACGACGTCTGCAACAGCCTGAAGGCGCAGGGCACCACGCCGGACAGCGTGCAGATCGGCAACGAGATCAACGTCGGCATGCTGTGGAACGACGGCAAGGTCATCAACAACGACTTCACCAACCTGAGCCTGCTGCTCAAGGCCGGATACAACGCGACCAAGGCGTGCAACAGCGGCACCCAGGTGATCATTCACACCGCGGACGCCGACAGCCTCGCGAACGCGCGCTGGTTCTACGACGGGATCCGCGCCAAAGGCGTGCCGTGGGACATCACCGCGCTGTCGTACTACTGCATGTGGCACGGCTCGCTGTCCAACCTGTCCACAGTGATCAACGATGTGCGGACCCGCTACGGGAAGCCGGTCATCGTGGCGGAGACCGCCTACCCGTTCACCGCCGCCGACGCCGACAGCGAGCCGAACGTGATCGGCGGCTCGGCGCCGTGCTCCGGCTACCCGGCCACCTGGACAGGGCAGGCGAACAACTTCACCGCGGTCCAGAACACCGCCCGCGGCGCCGGAGCGATCGGCGTCTTCTACTGGGAGCCGACCTGGTACGCCATCGCGGGCAACGGCTGGGACCCGGCCAACATCAACGGCACCGGCGACCAGTGGGACAACATGGCCACCTTCAACTGGACCGGCGGCATCAATCCCAACATCAGGTGGACCCCGTAGAACGCGGGCTCCCCGCCCGGGATGGCGACGCGCCCGCGCTCAGGCGGGTCGCCATCCCGGGGTGGATCAGCACACTTCACCGCCGTAGTGGGCGCGTGGCGCCCCAGAGGCGTGCCGCGACCACCGTGAGCCCCGCGGCGGCGGCCGTCACCAGCCAGACCATGAACGTCGGGTAGAGGTAGGCCAGCTGTACCCACGCGGCGTCGCGGCCGCGGGCCAGCATGCGATGGATCGGGGCGATCGTCGCGCACAACGTGACAGGGGCCAGGTACGGCACCAGCCGCCACAGCTGCCATCCCGTGCGGCGCGCGGCCCATCGCCGGGCACGTGCCGTGCCCCGTGCCGCGAGCCCGATGGTCACCAGGGTCAGCAGCGCGAAGAGCACGTCGGTGAGGAGCGACGGCTGCCTGGAGGGCAGCGGCGGGGTGCCGCCCTCGACGATGGCGACCAGCCCCTTCATGAGGGCGTGCGCGTCGGAGAAGGCCATACCGGTGTTGGCCATGACGGCGATGCCGTATCCCGACTCGGGCATCAGCAGCTGGTGAGCGGTGGAGGTGAACAGGTCTCCCCCGTGCTCGAGCACGGGGGTGCCGCGTTCGGTCTTGTCGATCATCCAGCCGAGGGCGTAGTCCTCGTTCTGCTTGGAAGGAGTGCGCATCTCCTTGACGCTCTGCGGGGGCAGGATGCCGGCATGCTGTGCGATCAGCCACTTGGCCATGTCGCCGGCGGTGCTGAGGACTCCGCCCGAGCCGTTTCCGAACCCGGTGGGCTCGGGCAAGGCGACGGCCCGGCCGAGGACGTACAGGTGTCCACGGGCGCTGCCGGGCAGGTCACGGTCGGTGTTGACGGTCGTGCTGTGGCGCATGCCGAGGGGCTTGAACACGTGCGCGTCGAGGTAGGCCGCGAACGGCTCGCCGCTGACCACTTCGACGAGCCGGGCGGCGACCTGGTAGTTGGTGTTGTGGTAGCTGTAGGCGGTCCCGGGGTCCGTGGCGAGCCTGGCCGTCTTGAGCCGGGCCACGGCGCCTTGAAGCGTTTGCGGCTGAGGCAGGCTCTTTTCACGGAAGGCCGAGTCGGCCATGCCCGAGGTCTGGTTGAGCAGTTCCCGTACGGTGATCTTCGCGGCTCGGGGGTCGGCCATCGTGAACTCGGGCAGGTAGCGGCGCACCGGCTGGTCGAGGGCGACCTTGCCCTTCTCGGCCAGCTGCATGACGGCCAGGGCGGTGAAGGACTTGCTGACCGAGGCCACCGCCATGGGGGTGTCGGCCGTGACGGGCTCGCCGGTGGCGGTCCGGCCGTATCCGGTGGCCTGGATGACTCTGCTTCCCCTCGTGATCGCCACCGCGACGCCTGGCAGGCCCGTGGCCGCGCGGTACTGCTCGACGTAGGCGTCGACCGACGCGGGGACCGGCTCGGACATGGTGGGGACCAGGGCAAGACAGACTGCGGCAAGGGCGGTTCTGAGCACCAGGCGAAGCTACTGAGGCCCCTCGCCCATGCACCATTGCTGGACTCCTCCGCATTTGTTACGGGAAACCGCCACTCAGCCGACCGCGTACGCGCGCACGATCGTCTGGGTCAGCCGGGCGCGCGATCTTGCCGCCCAGCGGCACCAGGACCGCACCCGCGGGAAAGCCGCTGTCCAGCCCGGCCATCGGGCTGCCTGTGGCCCCCACTCCGGAGGCCCGGTAGATCATGGTGACCATGGCCAGGTCCCGCTGCCTGACGTGGTAGGTGGGATCTTCCGGGATGCTGTCCCGTACGGCGGTCGAAGATGCTGTAGAGAGCGCCGGCGTCGAAGTCGTCGGGGACAGTTCGGACGGCAGCGGATGCCAGGCGGCGGGGACGGGATGACCCCAAGGGGTTGCATCCTGCCCGTCGCCACGTAACGTCCCGAGCAGCGACCCTCGCCACGGGAGGAGAGATCGGCATGTCCGACGATGAGGCACAGCGCGTTTTCCAGGTGGTTGACTCGTTCGACCCTGGCAAGTTCGTGCAGTTGCTGGCGGAGGACGCCAGGATGGTGTTCGGCAATGCCGAGCCCATGGTGGGACGCAACGCCATCGCCGAGGGACTGCGGATATTCTTCGCGACCATCGCGGGCCTCGCGCACAGGCTCGTCAGAACGTGGCAGGTCGACGCCGACACCATTGCCGAGACCGAGGTGACATACCGGCGGCTCGACGGCAAGGACGTCAGCGTCGTGGCCGTGTCGATCTGGCATACCCGCGACGACGGTCTGATCTCGGACTACCGCATCTTCGTCGACCTGGCACCCGTCTATGCGGTGTAGAGCCACGTCTGCTGCCACGAAAGGGGGCTATATCCACACCGGCACCTGCCTAGGGGCAACTCTGCCTGCTGTGGCTCGCCAACGCCACGAACCGTTCCGTTGTTGCTCAGGTCGGGCGCTGCCAGGAGCAAACCGGGGTAGAGCTTTTCGCACACAGTGAGCGACAGCAGCGCGCAGCGGCGGTGCGTCCCGGCATCGGTGACAAGCTCGCCGTCGCCGTCAGCGACCACCGATACCTCTGGCGGCAGGTCGAGCCCTTCTGCAGGCGACCCCGGTCTCGAGCGCGGCCAAGCGGGCCGAGCACTTCCGCCAGGTCGCGCGCGTAGGCACGGGGCAAGCTGGGCCGCGATCCGGACCGCGCTGGCCGGGCTGCTGCCCGACCAGCCGATCCCGCCCCCTCGGTCAGGACCGATGAGGAACAGCACGGGCGCCTGGATCGGGTTGTGTCTCCAGACCGCCGACAGCTCCCAGTTGCGGTCGAAGTTGCGGTACCAGTTCAGCCCGCCGGTGAAGCCGCAGCGTTCGAACTGGGCCGCATACGTCTTGACGTCCTGCTCGTTCGCCCAGCCCGGCAGTGTGGCGGGATCGTCCAGCAGCGAGTCGACGATCGTGCCGCCCTCCGGCACCATGGTGCTCCAACCCGGGCCGTCGCCGGAGCCGCTGTAGAGCAGGCGGCGGACGAGTCGCTGCGGGTCGGCGCGCAGGGCGGCGTCGAAGGCCGCGTCGGCGACACCGGGCTGCTGGAAGTGCACGATGTAGAAGAACTCCCCCAGCGCGGCGCGCAGCTCGGCGATCGGGGTGGCGGCCGGGTCGGCCGGGTCGGCGAAGCGGTCGGGGACGCTCAGGGCGGCCAGCGCCTGGACCCGCTCGGGGTACGCCTTGGCCAGTTCCCAGCCCACGAGGGCGCCCCAGTCGTGGCCGACCACGACCGCGCTCTCCTCACCCAGGGCGTCGATGAGCGCGACGACGTCGCCGGTCAGGTGCTCGATGGTGTAGTCCTCGACCCGCTCAGGCACGTCGGTGTCGCCGTAGCCGCGCTGGTCGGGGGCCACGACGTGGTAGCCGGCGGCGGCCAGGGCCGGGAGCTGGTGGCGCCAGGAGTACCACGACTCGGGCCAGCCGTGCAGCAGCAGCACCAGCGGGCCGGTGCCGGCCTCGGCGATGTGCATGCGCAGGCCGTGGACGTCCATGCTGCGGTGAGTGATCTGGTCCATCGGGGTCTCTTTCTGTGCTCAGCGGAAGGTGTTCGGATCGACGGCCGCAGCCATGGCCTGGTATCCGGCGTCGCTGGGGTGCAGGTGGTCACCGGAGTCGTACGGAGGGGCGAGCCGGTCGGGGTCGTCCGGGAAGGCCAGCGCGCGGTCGAGGTCGACCACGGCGTCGTACGCGCCGGAGGTGCGGATCCAGGCGTTGATCGCGTCCCGTTTGGCCTCGCTGCGCGGCGTGTAGTAGGCCGAGCCCTTGACCGGCGTCAGCGTGGCGCCGATGACCCGCAGGCCGTTGGCACGGGCGGCGCGGATCAGTTCCCGGTGCCCGGCGATGACCTGAGCGGCGGAGACGTCGGGGTAGGGAGCGAAGATGGGGTACGGCGATGCGCCGGCGAGCTCGCTGATCCCGATGTCGTTGGTGCCCATCAGGATGATGACCGTGCCCACACTGGGCTGCCCGAGGACGTCGCGCCGGAACCGGTCCACCGCCCGGTCACCGAACCAGGCCGAGTCAACCGTAAGGCGGTTGCCCGCGATGCCCTGGTTCAGCACGGCCTGACGCCGGCCCGCCGCGGCCAGCCGCTCAGCGAGCTGGTCGGGATAGCGGTTGTTCGCGTCGGCGGAGCTGCCCGCCCCGTCGGTGATGGAGTCGCCGAAGGCCACCACGCCGTCACGCCGCGCCGGGCCGCCCGCGACGTCCACCCCGCTCAGGTAGTACCAGGACGACGAGGTCTGCGTGAACGCGGCGCCGCCCGCATCGGACCGGTGATCGCCCGCTGCCCGGTACGTCGTGGCAAGCGCCTGCGCGTGGAACGTGGCCGGGCCGGTCGAGCCTGCCAGGTAGAGCGTGATCGTGACGGATTCGAGCGACGCCAGCCGCAGCGGCACGGGATCGGTGGCCAGCTCCCGTCCTGGTGCGACGGTGAACGCCCGCGCTCCCTTGACGGTCAGGTGCCGCAGCGACTCCCGCCGGATGGCGGCACCGTCCGCGGTGCGGGCCACGGTGGCGCCCGCTACCTTCAACGGGGTGCTCCCGTAGGCGTTCGACAACCGGACTCGTGTCAGCTCGCCGCCGGCGCCGACCCGGACCACCTGGCGGATCGTCTGGTCGGCGAAGCCCTGCTCGGACCAGTTGGGGGCGAAGCTCGCGCTGGGCCGCTGCGGGGACGCCGTCCAGGAGGCGCTCCACGCGCGGGGGGAGGCGTGCGCTGTGGAGAAGCCGGCCAGCGATATCAGAACGGCCAGCGCGATGGTGGCAAGCCGTCTTGGTCTGGAAGACATGGAAAGGGTCCCCTCACTGTTCGATCAGTTCGGAACCCGACCATATTGACCATGGCGAAGATGCTGAATGGCCTAACGTCTGTAATTCATGTTTCATCGTCTTTTTCGAGCGCTGTTACACTCCTTTCATGGATGTGCTCAGCGATGTGCTCTCCGTCATGCGCACCGGCCGGCCGTACGCGGGGCGCACCAGAAGCCAGGCACCCTGGGGCGTACGTTTCCCTGCCGGTGACACGGCCTGCTGCCACGTGGTGCTGCGCGGCGGATGTTGGCTGCTGCCCCGAGAGGGCGCGCCGGTCGCGCTCGCCGTCGGCGACGTGCTGTTCAGCCCACACGGGGGAAGTCACGCGCTGGCCGATCACCCCGGCAGCCCGCTGACCGACTTCCACCCCGAGCGTGACGACGACGACGCCATCGGCGAAGTGCGGATCCCCGGCAGCGGCCCCGCCACCGAGCTGCTGTGCGCTTCCTACAGCTTCGACCAGGCGCGCCCGCACCCGCTGCTCGGCGACCTGCCCGAGATCATCCATCTGCCCGCCAGAGTGGGCCATCACCCCTCACTCCGCGCGGCCGTCGACCTGCTCGGCAGCGAGCTGCGCCAGCCTCGCGCGGGCACGGAGGCGATCCTGCCCGCGCTCATCGACATGCTGCTGCTGTACGCGCTGCGAGCCTGGCTCGACGAGCAGCCCGCCCACGCCACCACGGGCTGGGCACTGGCCCTGACCGATCCCGGCATCAGCACGGCGCTGCGCCGCATCCACCGCCACCCCGAACGCCCCTGGACCGTCGAGGGCCTGGCCGCCGAGGCCGGCCTGTCACGTGCCGCATTCGCCAAACGCTTTACCACCGTCGTCGGCCGGCCGCCCCTCGCCTACCTGTCGTGGTGGCGGATGACGACCGCGGCCCGCCTGCTCCGCGAAACCGACGCTCCCCTACGCGCGGTCGCCGAACGCTGCGGCTACCGCTCGGAGTTCGCCTTCGCCAAGGCCTTCAAACGCGAGTACGGCGTGGCGCCCGGCAGGTACCGCCGACCGGAGTGACGTCTCAGGGCCGCCACCCGGCCACGGCGCCAGCTATCCTCCGCCTCGACCGGCACGACGACAAGGACACCATGGCGGTCACCGCCTGCATCCAGGCCGCCCGCAGCACCGGCAGCTCTCAGTACAAGCCCGTCCCGGTCGTCGACTCCGCCGCCTACTGCTAGGTGCGCGAGGTGCTCGACCCGGCCTTCGGCAGCGAGGTGATGCTCCCGCCGGACGAGTTGCTGATCTCCGACCTGACCACACCGACCTGGCGGATCACCGTCGGCCCGCAGCCGAAGATCCAGTCGAGCTCAAGCACGACGTTGTCGAGCGGCTCGGCCGCTCCCCGGACACCGGCAACGCCGTGGTGATGTCGTTCTGGGCAGAGCACCTCGCCACCAGCGCCGTCCGCGACCCCGCCCCCCAGCGCCAGCCGGGGAAGCGGTCCGCAGCCGCCTCCCGCTACGGCCGCCCCACCACCTCAGGTGTCTCGGGCCGTAGTCGCAGAACGCGCTGATCGCTGGAGCAACAAACCCGGCGGCGAGCAGAGGGCCGTATGCATCGGCGATCTGAGTAGGGGGTTACTCATGCCCCGGGATGATCCCGAGGGCAGCCTGCAAGAAACGGAAGGACGACGTCGTAGGGAGCGTGTCGTGCGCAATGACGTGAATGCTCGATGGAGGGGGCGCCGGGGCCTGCTGGCCGTGGTCATGGTCCTGGCTCTCGCCATGCCCGTGTGGTTGCCGGCTCCGCCGGCCGTCGGCGCCGTGGCAAGGAGTAAGCAGACGGCGGATACCTGGTCGTACCTGTTCGAGATCCGCCGGCGTTTCCCGGCGCCGGAAAAGTGTGTGGATGTCGACAACGCCTATACCCATGACGGCGCGAACGTGAAGCAGTGGGACTGTGTCAACGTGCCCCAGCAGCACTGGCAGTACTTACGAGTGACGCCCGGCAGCGAGTGGTTCTTCATCCGCGCCCAGCACAGCGGCAAGTGCCTGGACGTCGACCGTGCGCTGACCCACGACGGCGCCAACGTCCAGCAGTGGACCTGCGTCAACGTTCCGCAGCAGATGTGGCGCTGGAAGTACGCCTACACCGACGCGTGGTGGAACACCTTCTACCACCTGGAGAACAAGAACAGCGGCAAGTGCCTGGACGTCGACCATGGCTGGACCCACAACGGCGCCAACATCCAGCAGTGGACCTGCGACCAGTACGCCGGCCAGCAGCTGTGGTACTTCCGGGCCGTGTAGCCAGCGGTGCGCGAGCAGACAAGGACCCGCTCTCCGAGTTGCGGGCGCTCGCCAGCACTACTGCCACGGCGCGGCTGGCCATCCCATCCCTGAGCGCCCCCGGTGTGGGAGCTTGGGGACGGCCACCCTCGCAGACCCCCGTAGCTGCCAAGCTCACTGTGCAAGGCCACCTGCTTGTACGGCCACGCCACATCACGATTGCGTAGTACGGCCTACGAGAGGCTGGCGGGTAATCGACCATGAGGGCATGAGCCAGCGCGGCATCGACCTGAACGTCCACCACGATCGGCCGATCAGCAGCAGAGCCGACGACGCCCTGGGCTTCACGGTATATGCCGACACCATCGCGGAGACGATCGAAAACCCGCGGACCGAGCTCCCGCACGTCATCGCGATCCACGGCGCCTGGGGATCGGGTAAGTCCTCGCTTGCCAATCTCGTGGCGGAGCGGCTGAGTGGCAGGGAATCGGCGGCCAAGCGCCTCGGTGCACAGGACTCCAACATCGTCTGCCGATTCAACGCCCGGATGCACGCGGACGCCCCTCACCTCGGCGCCGCGCTGGCCGCACACGTCGCCAGGACCGTCAACAAGCGGCGCGTGCTGTGGCGCCGCTTCATCAGCCCCCTGCCCGGCGCCATGCTGACGCCGGAGGAGCGCTGGCGGCGTGCTCTGATCGTCATCCTGCTCCTCGCGATCGCGGCTGTGGCGCTGGTGGCCGGCGACGTCATCGGCCCAGAACTGCGCGACGTCATCACGCCGGGCAAAGCCAAGGGCGGCGAACTGCCCACCGAGTTCGCACTGACGCCAGTCGCGCTGCTCGGCAGCACGGTCCTGGTGGGTCTGGTCACCCGATGGCTGTTCACGATGGCCAAGGCGGTCGGCAGGTTCATTGACAGCCCGCGCTCGGAGGCCGCCCACGGGCGCATGACCGATGTGCACCGTCAACTCGGGGCGTTGATCGGCCAGGCGCTCAGGCGTGACGAACGGCTGGTCATCATCGTCGACGACCTCGAGCGTTGCGCTCCGGCGCGAGCGCTGGAGGTGTGCGAGACCACCAGCACGCTGCTGGATCACAAGGGCGTGGTGACGATCCTGCTCGCCGACATGAACATCATCGCCAGGGCCGCGGGCAAGCAGCATGCCGAGGCCTCCGGATCGGCCCTCGACGGTCCGGGCACGCTTGCCTTGGGCCGTGCGTACCTCGAAAAGCTCATCCAGGACCGGTTCGACCTGCCACCAGCACGGCCGGACGCCATCGCCGCGATCGTCGCCGACGACCCGCGCCCCACGCGTACGCCACCTCCATCGGGGGGATGGCAGCGGATCGTCTCCGGCGTGCGGCGCCATCCGGTGGCCTTCGCGATCGGATTCCTGGCGCTCATCGTGACCGTGACCGTGGCGCTCGCCGCGCCCGGGTGGGCGGAGGGCGCGACGGCGCCGCAGGGATCCAACCTCGCGCCTGGGCTCAGGGACTTCGTCGCGCTCCTCGCGGCCGTTGTCATCGGCGTCATCGGGCTGAAGTTCCTGTTCGGAGACCAAAGGTCCCTGGCAGGGTTCCTCGGCTTCCTCGTCCTGAGCATCACCGTCTTCACGCTGATCAAATGGGGAGATGTACTCCTCGACCTGCTGGGAAACGCGATCCGGAGCGATGGCGTGCCGCTGTGGCTACTCCCGGGCACCGGTGTGGTGGCACTGATCCTTGTGGCGCTCAGGCTGGGAGACGTCATCGTAGATCTACTCCGGAGGTCTCTCGCCCTGAGATCGCACCTGCGGCTCCGGCAGGTGCTCGAGCGTGCCGAGGCCGGCTCCCAGGACCACGTCGAACTCGAGGAAAACGCCCTCGCCGCCGCCGAAGATCTGGAACAGGAGATCCGGCGGCATCTCGACCGCCGCGTCGTCGACGACGCCGAATTCCGCCGGGACTCCATCGGCGAACTCGGCGGATACCTACCTGCCACGCCTCGCGCCGCCAAACGCTTCGCCAACCGGTTGCGGCTGCTGAGCCTCATCGCCCGCCGCAGGCGCTTCCTGGACGGCCCCGATCGCATCGAACCTCGCCAACTGGGCAAGTGGGCGCTGATCCAGGAGCGCTGGCCACCACTGGCCGAGATCCTCGTCGCCGACCCCGGCATGATCGTCCACCTGGAGCGCTCACGCGAAGTGGGTGAGATCGAGCAGGCGCTGGAGCGGCTCGGCATTATGGACGTGACCGAGCCGGCGGGCCTGCTTGCGAGTTCGGTACGGCTGTCGCCAGTACTGTCCCGGCTGGTCTACCTCACCGAGGACGGGCCGGAGCGCGTTCGACGCAACGTGCCTCATGTGCCAGGAGAGATCACTTCGCTCTGACCTGTGGAGGCCGTTCTTCCCGGGTCGGTGCCCAGCTTGTTCGCCGGCATCGCCGGTGTCAATCACTGCTGACCGCCACGGACCGGACGGAGATCCGAGCCGGCCGCGCGTGTGACCTATATCACTCCGCCGATTCCGGCGGCGGCGACGGATTTCCAGCCCCCGGCTGGTCTTGATGCGGACCGAACCCACCACCACTCGGGGAGTGCCCGATGTCCGATTCCTTCCAGACCGCCGTCGTTACCGGTGCCAGCCGCGGCTTCGGGCGCGCGATCGCCGCCGCGCTCGTCGCCACGGGCGCGCGCGTCGTCGGCATCGCCCGCGACGAGCAGCAGTTGCGCGCCGTACACGATGAGCTCGGCGAGGGCTTCACGCCCGTCGCCGCCGATGCCACCGACGAGGCGCTCGCGCAGGACGCGATCCGCGAGCACCGCCCTGGCCTGCTCGTCCTCAATGCCGGGGTCACGCCGCACATGGCGCCCATACACGAGCAGACCTGGGAAACCTTCAGCCGCAACTGGCACGCTGACACCCGGCACGTCTTCACCTGGACCCGGGCGGCGCTGCGGGAGCCGCTGGCGCCGGGCAGCGTGGTCGTCGCGATGTCCAGCGGCGCCGTCCTGGGCGGATCCCCGCTCAGCGGCGGATACGCCAGCGCGAAGGCGGCCATCCGATACATGCGCGGCTACGCGGCCGGCGAATCGGAGCGGGCCGGGCTGAACATCCGGTTCGTCACGCTGCTTCCCCAGCTGACCCCGCTGGGAGGCGTCGGCTCGGTCGGGGTCGCCGGCTACGCCGCCCGCCAGGGCGTCGATCGGGACACCTTTGTCGAAGGCCTGCGGCCGATCCTGACCCCGGAGCAGGTCGCCAAGGCCGTCGTGGAGATCGCCGGCGATCCAGACAGCGCTGCGGAATACCAGATCAACGGCGCCGGACTGCGCCCGATCAGCTGATCCGCCGCCTACAGTGACCTCACCGAAGCCTGGAGAATCCGCGATGCCGTCCAACGCCGAGTTCGCCGCCCTGGCCGAACGGTTCCGGCCGGAGCTGCTCGCGCACTGCTACCGGCTCCTCGGCTCGATCCATGACGCCGAGGACCTGGTGCAGGAGACCTACCTGCGAGCGTGGCGAGGGTTCGGCCGGTTCGAGGGCCGCTCCTCGGTACGGCGCTGGCTGTACAAGATCGCCACCATGGCCTGCCTGACGGCGTTGGAAACGCGCTCCCGGCGGCCGCTTCCGTCGGGATTGGGCGCGCCTTCGGACGATCACCGGGTGGCCCTGGCTCCCCGCGAGCCGTCGGTGGCGTGGCTGCAGCCGGCGCCGGACGCGCTGTTCGGCGCCGACGACCCGGCGGCGATCGTGGCCGGGCGGACGGGAGTACGGCTCGCGTTCATCGCCGCGCTCCAGTTCCTGCCCGCCCGGCAGCGGGCCGTGCTGACGCTGCGCGACGTGCTGGCGTTCCGGACGGCCGAGGTCGCCGAAATGCTCAACATGACGGCCGCGGCCGTCGACAGCGCGCTCCGCCGCGCCCGGGCCCACCTCGCCCAGGCCGGACCGGTCGAGGACGACCTGGCCGAGCCGGACGAGGAAGTCCGGCGAACCCTCCTCGACGGCTACGTGGACGCGTTCACCCGGGCCGACGCGGACGCGCTGGTGAGCCTGCTGCGCGCCGACGTCGAGCTGGAGATGCCGCCGATCCCGACCTGGTTCACCGGGCAACGGGCCGTGATCGGATTCCTGGCCGCCCGGGTGCTCCGCAAGAACGTGTGGCGGCTCGTGCCCACCAGCGCCAACGGTCAGCCCGCCTTCGTCGCGTACAAGCGCGTGGGCGAGGACCGGTACGAGGCGCACGGCGTCGAGGTCCTGACCCTGATCGGCAACCGGATCAGCCGCATCACGGCGTTCAACGACGCGAGCCTGGTGCCGACGTTCGGCCTCGCGCCCGCGCTCACGACCTGAACCGCCCGGGCACCTCCCTCCGACTGAACCGCCACCCGGTTACCTCCGTCCCGCCTGCCCGCCGCCTCGTGACCCCGGCGCTCGCCTCGTGCGCGGAACGGCTTGCAGTACCGGGTGATCAGCCAGGCCGGCCCCGGCGGCGCGCTGGCGCAGTCGCTCCCCGCCTCCGCGGCCAACGTGGGCATCGCCTTCGGCTCGTTCGCCGATCGCCACACCCGGGACGCGGAGTGCGCTCTGCGGCGGCTCGCCACCCTGCGACTCCGCGCCGCGGCGACCCCGGCTGCATTGGAGCTTGCGACCCCCGCCCGCTACTCCTCGGGTCCAGATCCGGGCCGTCGTCGCTGCCGAGACTGATGCTGACGACCTTGGCCTTGGCCTCGACGGCCGCCCACTCGATGCCGGCGAGAACGGAGGATTCGGTCAAGGCCACTTTCCCGATGGCCAGCCTTGCCTCCGGCGCCACTCCCCGGTACTTCTCCTCCCGGCTCGCCACGATCGAGGTCACCCCGTTCACCTGCTGAGAGGAAGCCTGGGGTGCCGGTGCCGGTGCCGGTGTCACGCCGACCGTCCCCGCCAGGAGAGCGGCGAGGAACGACTTCCCTAAGTCATGATCAACCTCGTCTGAGCGGAGAAGGACGCTACTGGGGAAGCTGGTCCGTCCATTCGGTGGTCACCGAGATGAATTTCGGGGCCCAGCCCACGCTTCCGTTGTTGCCTAGGAGAAGGTTGGTGCGCGTCACCCGAGCGGCCTCGGGATCGACGACCAGCTTGATCTCCCGCCCGCCGTCAGGATCAGGGATCCGCAGTTCCTGCCCGCCTTCGACCGCGCCCGCGCTCTCGACTCCCGGCAGCGTGGCGAGCGCCCGGAACGCCGCGGAACGGACCTCCGACGGCACCGGCAGCTCCATGATCAGCGAGACCAGGGGGAAGAGCGGGTCACCTCGCAGTTCGGATGCGGACATGTCCCTGTCGCGCCCCTTACGCTCGGCGATCCACGCCTTCAACGCCTCGGGGTCGGTCGGCAGCCTTTCGAGCTCCTCGAAGCTCACCTCGGCGCCCTTGAGCATGAGCGGGATCCCGTCTGCCACGACGGCGCCAGAAGGATTGCCCGGCTCGTTCCTGGCCCAGCGCCGGCCGTCGCGCTGGGTCCAGCTCTCCATCGGCGGAATGTCCGTGTCCAGGAACACACGTGTGACGTGCCAGTACGTCCCCGAGGTCTGCGGCGCGCGTTCCGCGCTGGCCGCGGCCACGAGCAGGATCTCCTTGGCCGAGCCCGGTGCCCCGGCGGTCGTCACCGTCCTCGCGGCTGTGCCGGCGGTCGTCGCCGCCCCCGTGGAGACCACGACCGCGGTCACGGCTGCGGCGGCGGCCAGTGCGACTCCCGGTGCGAGCCAGCCGATACGCCTTCGCGCGCGGCCACGCGCCCTGTCCTGGAGGCGGCGCCTGCTGCGCGCGGCCATCTCGGCGGACGGTTCGGGCTTGGCGAGCAGAGCGGAGAGCTCTTCGAGGTCAGTCATGAACGGTCTCCTTGTCGATGAGGGCGTGGATCTTCGCGCGGGCGCGGCTCAGTCGTGAGCCGACCGTGCCGGTGGAGATGCCGAGTGCCTGTGCCACTTCGTCGTAGCTGAGCTGGGCCAGCGCCACGAGCAGCAGGACGTCGCGTTCGCCGCTGGTCAGCGCGGCGAGCGCCTTGGCCAGGTGCGGCTGCATGCGCTGAGCCGCGACAGAGGTGATGACCCGGTTCTCGGGTCCTTCCACGACGGGTTCGGGGGCCAGCCGGGCCAGCGCCCGGTAGTGGCGTGCCTCTTTGCGGCGGTGCCTGGCCACCAGGTTGGTGGCGAAGCCGAACAGCCAGGGCCGCAGGCCCCCGCGTTCCGGGTCGAACCGGTCGCGCCGGTCGAAGGCCAGCAGGAACGTCTCGGCCGTGATGTCCTCGGCGGCCTGCGTGTCCAGGCGGCCTGCCACGTACAGGTAGATGTCGCGGAAATAACGGTCGTGCACCGCGGTGAACAGCTCGGGGTCGCGCTGGTAGTCGGCGACGAGTTCGGCGTCGGTCACCTGCTCGCCCACTTCGGCGGTCACGTCTCCGTCTCCGTCATAGGTGTGCCTTCCGGATGGTGGTCAACGATCATCCATCCTTCGCCGCAAGCCGGGATCGTCTTCCCAGCGACTACCGGCGAACACTTAGTCCGATTCGAGGCAAAAGGTAGGCGATAGCCGCAATTAGGCCCTCCCCGATCGGCATAACCCGGGTTACATTCACGTTACTTTGCCCTCTCTTATCCCCCCGAGTAGACCGAAGGGAGACGCATGGGAGCGCGAACCGCAATCGCGGCCATGACTACTGTGGCGATCCTCATGCCGGCCGCCGCCGCACAGGCCTCCGGGACGGCGGCGGCCCCGCCGCCCGACAGCGACTTCCAGAAGGTGACCCTCAACGACACCCCCGGCGAGCCGATGGACCTGGCGGTGTTACCGGATTCAAGGGTCCTGCACACCACCAGGAAAGGCGAGGTCTGGTTACACGATCCGAAGACCGGCCTCAACACGCAGGCCGCACGGCTCGACGTCTACCGCCACGACGAGGAGGGCCTGCAGAGCATCGCCCTCAGCCCCGGCTTCGGCAAGGGCTCCAAGGCGGACGACTGGGTCTACCTCTACTACTCCCCGCCCCTCGACACCCCGATCGACGACCCGGCCACGCCGGACGTCAACGAGGGCGACGCCCCCGTCACCGGAACGCCGGAGGACTTCGCGCCCTTCAAGGGGCTGATCCGGCTGTCCCGGTTCCGCTTCACCGGCGCCACGATCGATCTGCGCACCGAGCAGCGCATCCTGGACGTGCCCGTGGACCGTGGCATCTGCTGTCACGTCGGCGGGGACATCGTCTTCGACGCCGCCGGCAACCTCTACCTGTCGACCGGCGACGACACGAACCCCTTCTCCTCCGGCGGCTACACCCCGATCGACGAGCGAGCCGACCGTAACCCGGCGTTCGACGCCCAGCGCAGCGCCGGGAACACCGGCGACCTGCGCGGCAAGATCCTGCGCATCAAGGTCCGCGCGGACGGGTCGTACTCGATCCCCCGCGGCAACCTCTTCGCGCCGGGCACGGCGGGCACCCGGCCGGAGATCTACGCGATGGGCCTGCGCAACCCGTTCCGCATCGAGATCAACCGCGGCACCGGGGAGCTCTACGTCGCCGACTACTCGCCCGACGCGCGGCAGGCCGATCCCAAGCGCGGCCCGGCGGGAACCGGCAAGTGGACGACGATCCGCAGGCCCGGCAACTACGGCTGGCCGTACTGCGCGACGGCGCGGCTCCCGTACGTCGACTACGACTTCGCGACCGGCGCGTCCGGGCAGACGTTCGACTGCACCGCGCCCGTCAACGAGTCACCGCACAACACCGGCCTGCGCAGGCTGCCGCCGGTCGTCCAGCCGGACGTGTGGTACTCCTACGGGCAGTCGCAGGAGTTCCCGGGGCTGGGCACCGGCGGCATCGGCCCGATGGCCGGTCCTGCGTACCGCTTCGACCCGCGTGACGCGACGGGTCGTGGCTCCGTGGCCTGGCCCAAGTACTACGACGGGGTTCCGCTCTTCTACGAGTGGACCCGCGACTACGTCAAGGCGTTCCACCGCGACGGGCGGATCGAGGACGTGCTGCCCTCGTTCGTGTTCGACAACCCGATGGACCTGGAGTTCGGCCCCGACGGCGCGCTGTATGTGCTGGAGTACGGGGACGGCTACTTCCAGGAGAACCCGGACGCCCAGCTCGCGCGCATCGACTACGTCGGCCGCACGGGCAACCACACTCCCGTCCCCGCCGCCGCGGCGTCGGCGACCGCCGGCCACGCGCCGCTCACCGTCAACTTCACCAGCGCCGGTACGACCGACCCCGACGGCGACAGGCTCCGCTACGCGTGGGACTTCGACGCCGACGGCAGGGTCGACTCCCGCAGCCCCGAGGCGTCGTACACGTTCGACAAGAACGGCCTCTACAACGCCACGCTCAGGGTCAGCGACCCCAGCGGCATGTCCGCGGCGACGTCGGTGCGGATCGTGGTCGGCAACGCGGCGCCGGTCGTGGAGCTGATCCGGCCAGCGGAAGGGCAGCCCTTCAAATTTGGCGACCTCGTGGAGTTCGAGGTACGGGTCACCGACGACCAGCCCGTGAACTGCGCCAACGTGACCGTGGACTACATCCTCGGCCATGACGATCACGGCCACCCGCAGACCACGGCCCGCGGCTGCTCGGGCTCCATCCAGACCACCGTGCCGAGCGGGCACGACCCGGACACCGACCACCTCACCGGCGTCTTCGTCGCGACCTACACCGACCCCGGCACCGGCGACCTGCCCTCGCTGACCAGCAGCGACCAGGTCGTGCTCCAGCCCACGCATTAGGAGATCACCATGTGTTACGGATACGGCCCCAGCAGGCGGTCCCTGCTCGCCGCGGGCCTCGGCATCGGGGCGGCCGCCGTCGCCGCCGCCTCGCCCGCCGCCGCAGCTACGCCGGTCCACGGCAGAGACCGCATCCCTCCGGGCCAGATCAGCATCCAGCTGTGGACGGTACGCGACGACCTGGCCAAGAACTACGACACCACGCTCGCCTACCTGGCCGAGATCGGCTACCCGAAGATCGAGGTCGCGCTCGGCTACTTCGGCCGGACGGCCCGGCAGCTGCGCGAGTTCCTCGACGGGCTCGGCATCCGTGCCACCTCCAGCCACGACGGCCTCACCACCGACCAGGCCGCACTCGACACGAAGATCAGCAACGCGCTCACCCTGGGCCAGTCGTTCATGGTCGTCCCCTACCTGAACTCCACCAGCGAGGACCAGTGGAAGGCGTGGGCCGAGCGCATGAACGTCGAGGCGCAGGCCGCCCGCTCGGCGGGGCTGCGCTACGGCTACCACAACCACGCGCACGAGTTCACCATCGACCTCGGAAACGGGAAGACGCCCTGGGACGTGCTCACCGCCGAGCTCGATCCGCGCCTGGTCCACCTGGAGATCGACATCTACTGGGCCGTCACCGGCGGCGTCGGGCGCGGCGCGGCCGACCCGGTCGGCTTCGCGCTCGACGTGATCCGCAGGGCGCCACAGCGCGTGCTGCAGTTCCACGTCAAGGACCGGCACCTCGACGGCGACATGGCCGACCTCGGCACCGGGACCATCGACTTCCGGCGGATCTTCGACCGGCACCGGGTGAAGGAGTACATCGTGGAGAACGACACTCCTGACGTGACTCCCCGGCAGACGGCGGAGGTCGGATACCGCTACCTGCGGAAGCTGAGGTTCTGAGGGGGCGCTGAGCGCGGCGCGGGCGCCCGCGCCGCGCTCTTGACAACCGGCGTGCCACTCGCGGAACCTGACTACGTAGTCAGAGCATGAGGAGCCGCGATGTCCCAGCCGGCACGCAGGCCGCCGAGCAGCACCGACGTCGCCCGGCTTGCGGGCGTGTCGCAGAAGACGGTCTCCCGGGTGCTGAACGGCGAGCCGTACGTGAGCGAAGAGGTTCGCGAGCGGGTGCTGGCCGCGGCGCGCGAGCTCGGCTACCGGCGCAACACCGCGGCCCGCGCGCTCCATCTGGGCCGCTTCCACCGCATCGGGGTGGCCGCGCTCGGCTCCTCCCTCTACGGCCCGTCGTCCCTGCTCGTCGCCCTGGAACGGGCGGCCAGGGAGCTCGGGTACGCGCTCACCGTGGTCAACACGCTCGAAGGCGAGGACGACGCCATCATGAGCGCCGTCGAATCGCTGCTCGGGCAGGGCGTGGACGGCATCGTGGTGTCCGACCCGATCGACGAGGGCCCTGGCGGGGCGCTCCGCATCGACCGGGACGTGCCCGTGCTCAGCTTCCGGCCGATCCCCGGGCTCGACGGGCCGCGCGTGGTGGTCGCCGGAGCATCCGGCATGGACGCCGGCCGGCAGGCGACCGAGCACCTGCTCGGGCTCGGGCACGCCACCGTCTGGCACGTCGCCGGGCCGTGGCGCTGGTGGGCAGCGCGCGATCGGGCCCGCGGCTGGCGGGCGGCGCTGGCCGCCGCGGGGGCGCCCGAGCCGCCCCTGCTGGAGGGCGACTGGTCCCCCGCGTCCGGATACGCCGCGGGACGGATCCTGGCGGCGGACCCGGAGGTCACGGCGGTGTTCGTGGCGAACGACGACATGGCGATCGGCGTGCTGCGCGCGCTGGCCGAGGCGGGGCGCGCGGTGCCCGGGGAGGTGAGCGTGGTCGGGATGGACGACATCCCGCCCGCCGCGTACCTGTGTCCGCCCCTGACCACCGTCCGCCAGGACTTCGAGGCCGTCGCCCGCCACGGTCTGGCGCTGCTCGTCGAGCAGATCGAGCGCGCCCCGGGCCCGCTGGCCCACGACGACCTGACCGCGCGCCTCATGGTGCGCCAGTCGGCCGCGCCCCCGCCGGGGGCCGAACAACGGAAGGAAGACCTGTGCCGCGAGTGCTCTTCGGTGCCGCCTACTATCCCGAGTACCACCCCGCCGAGCTGCTGAAGACCGACCTCGACCTGATGACCGAGGCGCGGTTCTCGGTGATCAGGGTCGGCGAGTCGGTCTGGTCCACCTGGGAGCCGGAGAACGGCCGCTTCGACCTCGACTGGCTCCAACCGGCCCTCGACGGCGCGCACGAGCGCGGCATCTCCGTCGTCCTGGGCACGCCGACGTACGCGGTGCCGCCGTGGCTGGCCCGGCTCCACCCGGAGATCGCCGGAGAGCGGGCCACCGGGCAGCGCATCCCGTGGGGCGGCCGCCAGGAGATGGACTTCACGCATCCCGCCTTCCGTTTCCACGCCGAGCGGATCATCCGCAAGGTCGTCGAGCGGTACGCGGATCACCCGTCGGTCATCGGCTTCCAGGTGGACAACGAGCCGGGCCTGCACCTGCTGCACAACCACGCCGTGTTCCAGCGGTTCGTGGACTGGCTGCGCGGCCGGTACGGCGACGTGGAGACCCTCAACCAGGAGTGGGGCCTGGTCTACTGGTCGCACCGGCTGTCGGACTGGTCCGACCTGTGGCGGCCGGACGGCAACGCCCAGCCCCAGTACACGCAGGCGTGGCGGCGTTTCCAGGCCGACCAGGTGACCGAGTTCATCGCCTGGCAGGCCGACATCGTGCGGGAGTACGCCCGGCCTGCGCAGTTCGTCACCACCTGCATCGCCTACGACCGGCCCGGGGTGGCCGACGACGACCTGACCCGGCGGCTCGACGTCACGGCGGGCAACCCGTACTACACGATGCAGGACGGCTTCGCGCTGCCCGCGCCGCAGGACGGGCCACAGAGCTGGATGACCAGGAACACCTGGGCGCTCTACCTCAGCGCGGACCGGATGTTCTCCTCGCGGCAGGAGCCGTTCCTGGTCACCGAGACGAACGCGCAGGCCATCGGCCCTTCCTGGGTGAACCAGCCCGCCTATGACGGCCAGTGGCGGCAGGCCGCCTGGGCGCTGGTCTCCCGCGGGGCCTCCATGATCGAGTACTGGCAGTGGCGGACGCTGGTGTTCGGCACCGAGACGTACTGGGGCGGCGTGCTGCCGCACAGCGGCCGGCCGGGGCGCACGTACCGGGAGATCGCCCGCATCGGCGCCGAGCTGGAGGCGGCCGGAGACCTGGTCGCCGGGCTGACCCCGGACGCCGACGTGGCGATGCTCTACTCCACGCCCAGCAAGTGGGCGCTGGCCGCCCAGCCCGCGCTCGCGCGGGCCGACGGCGGGCCGGACGAGCGCTCCTACCAGGGCATCTTCGAGCCGTTCTACCGGGGCGCGTTCGAGGCGGGCTGCCAGGTGCGGATGCTGCACGCCGGGCAGGCCGTCGCCGAGGATCCGGGCGCGCTGGCGGCGCGGCACCCGGTGCTCGTGGCCGCCGGGCTGTACGCGGCCGACGACGCCACGCTGAACTGGCTGGTGGCGTACGCGGCCGCCGGCGGGCACCTGGTGCTCGGCCCGCGCACGGGCTACGCCGACGCGGAGGCGCGGGCGCGCAGGGAGGTGCAGCCGGGCCGGCTCGCCGAGGCCGCGGGCGCCTGGTACGACGAGTTCAGCAACCTCGACGGCGAGCTGCCCGTGCGAGGGCCGAAGCTCCCGGACGGCGCCGCGGGCACCCGGTGGGCGGACGGCCTCCAGCCGGACGGGGCGCAGGTGCTGGCGTCGTACGAGCACCCGCATTTCGGGCAGTTCGCGGCGATCACCACGCAGGCGCACGGCGAGGGCCGCATCACGTACGTCGGCACCGTGCCGAACCCGGCGCTGGCCGAGGCGCTGTTCCGCCGGCTCGTGCCCTCCCCCGGGCCGTGGGCGGACATGCCGGCCGGCGTCACCTCGACCGGCGCCACCGCGTCCGGCGGGCGGCGCGTGCGCTTCCTGCACAACTGGTCGTGGGAGCCCGCGTCCGTGCGGGTGCCCGTGCAGGTCAGTGACGTGCTCGACGGTTCCGCGCTGGAGGCCGGGGCGGAGGTGCGACTCGGCCCGTGGGACGTGCGGGTGCTGTTGGAGACGGCGGGCGGCGACGTACGCTGATCAAGCGCCCGTACGTGCCAGGAGGGAAACGCATGGCCGTCAACGTCACTGTCTGGAGCGAGTACTACCACGAGCCACGCGAGGAGGCGGTACGCCGCATCTACCCCGACGGCATCCACGGCGCCATCGCGCAGGGGCTGACCGAGCTGCTCGGCGACCAGGTGCGGATGCGCACCGCCGTGCTCGACGACCCCGAGCACGGCCTGACCGACGAGGTCCTGGCCGGCACCGACGTGCTGACCTGGTGGGGCCACATGGCGCACGAGGAGGTGAACGACAAGATCGTGGAGCGGGTGCGGCGGCGCGTGCTGGGCGGGATGGGCCTGCTGGTGCTGCACTCTGGCCACTACTCCAAGATCTTCCGTGCGCTGATGGGCACCACCTGCACGATCACCTGGCGGGACGCGGGCGAGCGCGAGCTGGTCTGGACGGTCGCGCCCGGCCACCCCATCGCGCGCGGCGTGCCCCGTCCGCTGGTCATCGAGCAGCAGGAGACCTACGGCGAGCCGTTCGGCATCCCGGAGCCCGACGAGCTGGTGTTCATCAGCAACTTCAGCGGCGGCGAGGTGTTCCGCAGCGGCTGCTGCTTCCGCAGGGGCCTGGGCCGGATCTTCTACTTCAGCCCCGGCGACCAGGAATATCCGATCTACCACCATCCCGGTGTGCGGCGCGTGCTGGCCAACGCGGTCCTGTGGGCCGCCCCGGCGGACGGCGTCGGCGAGCCGCTGCAGAACGCCCACACCCCGATCACGTGGTAGGCGCCGCATGACCTTCGACACCGTCGAAGCGGACAGGCCGCCTGACGGGCAGGTCGTCGAGGCCGAGCTTGGCGGCGGCGGCGCGGCCATGGTGACCGCCGCCCTGGAGTCGGCCCGCACGGGCACGCGGGTCGCGATCACGCCCTGACACCGCGGCGCGGCCCCCGGACGTTATGATGGGGGCCGCGTTGCCGGGCGCGTCCAGTCCGCGGGGAAGGGACCATCCCACCGGCGGCACGTCGCACGTCGCCGACGGACCTCGGCCCGCGCGCGCGGACCCGGGCAGACGGAGGTTCGCCGTGTCTGGTCTTCCCCAGCGCCCTTCGCTCGAGCACCTGCGCAAGCAGGCCAAACATCGCAAACGCGCCCAGGGCATCCCGCTGAGCCGGGCTCAGTTCGAGATCGCCCGCGAGTACGGCTTCCCCAGCTGGCCGAAGCTGGTCGAGCACGTACGCGTCGCCGCCCTGGAGGGCATCGAGCGGGCGCTCGTCCTGGCCGATCCCGCCGCGCTGGCGGCGCTCCTGGCAGCCGGCCCTGCCGCGGCCACAGAGCCGGTGCCATCGCGCGGGCAGCCTGGAGCGCGCCCCGCCGCCGGACTCGCGCCGCTGCTGGTGCTGCTACGCCGGGCCGTCGCCCCCGACGCGCGGGTACGCGAGTGCGCCCGGCTCCTGCTGGACGCGGGCGCCGACCCGGGCAGCCACACCGTCGAGTGGGGCGGCGAGGGCAGGCGCACGGCCCTGTTCGACGCCGTGGAGCGCGGTGACCTGGCCCTGGCCCGGCTCCTGGTCGAGCGGGGCGCCGCTCCCGACGAGGACGCGTTCTACCATGCCTGCGAGCAGTCGGACACGGCCTTCCTCGACCTGCTCCACCGGCCCGGCTACGAGCGCCTGGTGGTGCACAAGCTGGACTTCGAGGACGCGGCGGGGCTGCGCTGGTTCCTTGGCCACGGCGCCGACGTGAACGCCTGCCGCGCCCTGCATCACGCCATCGCCCGTGGCCGCGGCACCGCCATCCTCACGATGCTCCTTGACGCCGGCGCCGACGTGAACCTGCCGTGGGACCGCTGGGACGTCGGCCGCCGCCCCCTCGCCCTGGCCGCCCGCTGCGGGCACCTGGCGGCGTACGAGCTGCTGGCCGCCCGCGGGGCGAGCGCCGACCTGGACCCGGTGGACGCCGCGGTCCTGGCCGTCGCGCGGGGCGAGTCCGCGCATCTGCCCGCCGCCCCGGCCCCGGCCCTGGGCAACCTGGACACCGGGGACTTCGGCTGGATCCTGGGGCAGTTCGCCCTGCTGGGCCGTACCGACGTGGTGCGGGCGCTGCTGGACGGCGGGATGGCGGTGGACACGCGGGGCTGGAGCAACTTCACACCGCTCGACCAGGCCGCCATGCACGGCCGTACGGAGACGGTGCGGCTGCTCATCGAACGCGGCGCCAACCTCGACGACCGCGCCTTCGACGACGAGGGCCCGACGCCGCTGGACTGCGCGCTGTGGGGGCTGCGCAACAACCGGGCCGAGGACGGCGACTACCTCGGCACGGTCAAGGCCCTCCTGCGTGCGGGCGCCCCCACCCGCCATGGCCCGCCCACCGGCGACCCGGCCATCGACGCCCTGCTGACCCGTAGGCACGATCGGTAGCAGGCGCGGGTGACAGGTCAGCTCTGGCGGGCCAGCCAGGCGGTGGGGCGGCGGCGGATCTGGTCGATGGAGGTGAGCGCCGCGCCGATGACGGCCGCGTCGGGGCCGAGCAGGGTGGGGCGGACGGTGACCGGCGACCAGGAGGCGGTCAGCACCCTTCGGTCGATCTCGGCGCGCACCGAGTCGGTCAGCCACGACGACAGCAGCGCGAAACTGCCGCCGAGCAGGACGGTGTCGATGTCGAGCACGTTGACCGCGCCGGACAGCGCGATGCCGAGCGCGCTCCCGGCCCGGTCGAGCGCGGCCAGCGCAGCCGGGTCAGCGGCCTCGGCGCGGGTGGTGATGAGGCTGTCGGGGTTGATCCTCTCGAAAATGTCACCGGCTCCTCCGGGGCCGGCACCATGCGGGACGGCGCCTTCGCGGGCGCCGGTCCGGTTGGTTGCTCCTGGCAGCGCGCCGAGGATGGCGCCGGTGCTGGCGTAGGTTTCCAGGCAGCCGCGCGACCCGCAGGCGCACGCGGCGCCCTCCGGCTCGACGGTCACGTGCCCCAGCTCGCCGCTCCAGCCGCGGGCCCCGCGCATCAGGCTGCCGTCCAGCACGATCCCGGCGCCGATGCCGAGTCCTCCCGAGACGTACAGGAAACTCCCCAGGGGGTCGTCCCCGGCGTACAGCTCGCCCAGCGCGGCCAGGTTGGCCTCGTTGTCCACCACGCACGGCACGCCCAGGTCGGCCAGGAACGTTCCGGCGTCGACGTCGCGCCAGCCCAGCGCGGGCGCGATGCGCACCACCCCGCCGTCGACCGGTCCGGGCACCGCCAGCGTCGCGGTGACCACGGTCAGCTCCTTGACCGTGGCCGCCTCGATCGCCTCGCAGCCCATGCGGATCAGCGAGCCCAGCACCGCCTCGGCGTCACGTCCGGTGGGCGGCATGGGCGCGAACGTCAGGTGGCGCACCGTGCCGGTGAGGTCCACGACGCAGGCGGCCAGCCCGTCGGCGCGGATGTCCAGGCCCAGCCCGGCGGGTCCCCGGTCGGACAAGGTCAGGCCCACCCGGGGACGGCCCGCGCGGCCGTTGTGAGTGACGCCCTTCTCCGTGATGAGCCGCCCGGCCAGCAGTTCCTCGGCGATGCGGGTGATCGTGGGCCGGGTCAGCCCGGTCGCGGTGGCCAGCTCCGTACGCGAGATCGGGCGGCCCGCGTCGAGAATGCGCTGGAAGACCACCTTGAGGTTGAGATCGCGCAGATCCTCCTGCCGGACGGCGCCCTCGGGCGGCCCGCTCAGCCGGAAGGCGGCCGTCATGTCACCGGCCGCGAATGTAAGCCCGGTGTGCCGCCGAGCACCGGCCGATCCGCCGCGGGGAGCCCGTGGTCTGTCGCGCCGCGTTCCGCTACCAGTTCGGCCGCCGACTCGGCGTTCAGCACACCGTCGGCGACCAGGGTCACCACGTGGCGGGCGAGCTCCTCGCCCGGCTGCAGCACCAGCGGCTCGTCCCAGGCCACGCTCGAGCACACTCCGAGGTAGTCGCGGGCCCGCACGAACCACCGGTCGCGGGCGGTGTCCGCGTCGCCGGGCACGAACACCATCGTCCAGTCGGCGCCTGCCACCGCCACCCACTCGGCGCTGCACCCGTGCACCGGCTCCGCCCCAGGACCCGCCGGGCTCAGCACCGTCGCGCCCGACACCGCCGGACCACGCCAGAAGAAGCCGCCGTACCCGGCGCCCACCCGGCCCTTGGCGGCCGGGCTGCGCACCTCCAGCGGCCGGTCCGTGACATTGGCCAGCCTGCTGCGCACCGACAGCGCCCACACGCTGCCCGACACCGGCTCGCAGCCGATCACGCGCCGCTCGCGCAGCAGCACCCGCTCGTCCGGACCGAGCCAGCGCAGGCTGTGCGCCAGCTCGCCGCCGCCGCGCCGCTCCCAGCGCTCGTGCCGCTGAGAGCCGTGATTGTCCAGCCAGGCAGGGCCGTGGCCGGCGACGAAGGTGCGCCCGCCCCAGAAGTTGACCCCGTCGATGTCGGGGTAGGCCACGCCGATGCCGAACTGGTGCGGGTGGGAGTCGGGGACGGCGTCGGTGACGGTACGGCCGGCGAGCGTGCGCACCGGATGCAGGAAGGGACGCGGCGAGCTGGAGGCGGGCGCCTCCGGCTGCCAGACGTAGGTGGCGACCTCACGCCCGTCGAGCCGCAACACTTGCGCAGACATCTCGCCGCCTTCTCGTACTCGGGAGTTGTGAGCGTAACCCCCGAGCGGTGCCGCCACGAGTACGGCAGGCGTCATCGCGCGGACCTGCCCGGGATCGCCTCGAGCTCGTCCAGTCGTACGGCGCGGCCGGTGCGCAGTGACTCGTTGCCCGCCACGCCCACCAGCACGCTGGCCGCCCCTTCTGCGAACCCGGCCTGCCGCCGCAGCGGATCACCGGAGGGTCCGCGGAAGACGTCGTGCAGCAGCATCGCGTCACCGCCGCCGTGGCCGCCCGCGCCGTCCGGGATGGGGATCTGCACGGCGGGCTCCCAGTGCCGCTGCAGCAACAGCCGCGAACCGCGGATGCGGTGCCCGCTGTCGGCGGGGCCGCTTCCGGAGCCCTTGGGTTCGGCACTCGGGTCGAGCACCGAGCCGGGCTCGCCCTCGCGGCGGGCAGCCGAGCCGCGTGCCGTACCGGAATCCGGGTTGGCCGTGGCCGCGCCGATGGCCGCCGAGACGCCCGCCGGGGAGACATGGGGCCGTTCCACCACGTCGAGCTCGATCCGCCCCGCCGTACCGTTGATCGCGACCCGGTAGCCCTCCCACGGGCAGTGCGCGTGCAGGCTGTACGACATCGACGCCCCGCCTCGGTAGCCGACGACGACGTTGAGGTTGTCCTCGATGGTGATGCCGTCGGAGAAGACGTCGCGGTCGCGGATGTAGCCGTCGAGGTGTTCGCCGGCGCCGTACAGCTCGCGGAGTTTCTCGTCGGAGGCCAGGTCCAGGGCGAACGGGTCGCCCGCGACCGGCCCCCGGTCCGGTCGCGGTCCCAGTCCGCGCCGCGCGGCGTTGGCCTGGCCGTAGAAGCGCAGCCCGCCGCGGGCGAAGACGATCTCGGGCCGGTCGTCCAGCCACCAGTTGACCAGGTCGAAGTGGTGGGTGGCCTTGTGCACCAGCAGCCCGCCGGAGGCGGACTTGTCGCGGTGCCAGCGGCGGAAGTAGTCGGCGCCGTGCACGGTGTCCAGGCACCACTCGAAGGTGACCGAGGTGACGTCGCCGATCTCGCCGTCGGCGATCAGCTGCCTGATGAGACTGTTGCGTGGCGAGTACCGGTAGTTGAAGGTGACGGTCAGCTCCGCCGTACTCTCGACCAGCGCCGAGCCGATCTGCCGCAGCCCCTCCACGTCGGTGGTCATGGGCTTCTCCACGACCGCGTCCACGCCCGCGCGCAGCGCGCGGCTGACATAGCCGGCGTGCGTGGAGTCGGGCGAGGTGACCACCACCACGTCCGACTCCTTCAGCACCCGGTCGTAGTCGTCGGGGGCGTAGTGCGGCAGCGGGGCGCCCGCGACGCGGTCGTAGTACGCCATGCGCACCTCGTTGGTGTCGCAGAAGGCCACCGGACGGCCGAGGTCGGCGTAGGGGCCGAGCAGGGCGTCCAGGTACATCCGGGCGCGTGAGCCGGTCCCGACGAAGGCGTAGCGTCTCATTTCAGTCCTGTGGTGGCGATGCCCTTGACCAGGTACTTCTGGCCGGCGATGAAGAAGCCGATGACCGGGGCGAGTGAGACGAACGACATGGCGAACATCTGCCCCCACTGGGACTGGCCTTCGGAGTCGATGAACTGCCGCAGCGCCAGCGGGACGGTGTACAGCTCCTGCTCGGTCAGATAGAGCAGCGGGCTGAAGAACTCGTTCCACGTCGAGATGAACGTGAAGATCGCCGTGGTCGCGAAGGCGGGCTTGCACAGCGGCAGGATCACGCTCCAGAAGATCCGGAACGTGCCCGCGCCGTCGATGCGGGCCGCCTCGTCCAGTTCCCTGGGCAGCGAGCGGATGAACTGCACCATCAGGAAGATGTAGAAGGCGCTGGTGGCCAGGAAGTTGGGGACGATCAGCGGGAAGTAGGTGTTGAGCCAGCCCATCTTGGCGAAGACGATGTACTGCGGCACCAGCAGCACGTGACCGGGGAGCATCATCGTGCCGAGCGTCAGCGCGAAGAACAGCTTGCGGCCACGGAAGTTGAGCCGGGCGAAGGCGTAGGCGGCCAGCGAGCATGACAGCAGGTTGCCCAGGATGCTCAGCACGACGATGACGACCGAGTTGACCAGGTAGAGGTCGAAGGGGAACTGCAGGGCCGTCCAGCCCTCGGTGTAGTTGGAGAAGTCCCACTCGGCGGGCCAGAGCGACAGGTCCTTGAAGACGATCCCGGTCGGCTTGAGCGAGCTGGACACCAGCCACAGCAGCGGGTAGAGCATGACGATGCTCACCAGGCAGAGCAGCAGGTGTTTGGTGAAGCGCTTGCGGCGGGTGTTGCCGATGCGCTCGATGTAGCTCTCGTCAGTTGTCATAGTGCACCCACCGCTTGGCCAGGAGGAAGTTGAGCCCGGTGAACGCCGCGATGATGATCAGCAGCATCCAGGCCATCGCCGAGGCGTAGCCCATGTGGAACTGCTCGAACCCCTGCTTGTACAGGTAGAGGTTGTAGAACATCGTGGAGTTCGCCGGCCCGCCCTTGCCGCCGCTGAAGATGAACCCCTGCGTGAAGGTCTGGAAGGAGGAGATCAGCGACTGGATCAGGTTGAAGAAGATGATCGGGCTGAGCAACGGCAGCGTGATCTTGCGGAACTGCTGCCACTTGGTCGCGCCGTCGATGGCGGCGGCCTCGTAGTACATCGCCGGGATCTGCTTCAGGCCGGCCAGGAAGATCACCATCGGGGAGCCGAACGTCCAGATGTGCAGGATGATCAGCGTGGTGAGGGCGTAGTCCGGGTCGGAGGTCCATCCGATCTTGTCGATGCCGAAGAAGCCGAGGAAGGCGTTGACGATGCCGTTGAGGCCGAAGATGTAGCGCCACAGCAGCACCAGCGCCACGCTGCCGCCCAGCAGCGAGGGCAGGTAGAAGATCGCCCGGTAGACCGGCAGGCCACGCACGCCCCGGTTGAGCAGCATGGCGACACCCAGCGCGGCAGCCAGCGAGAGGGGCACCGAGACGAAGGTGTAGATCACCGTGACCTTGACCGACTGCCACCAGGTGTCGTCGGAGAACATCTCGGCGAAGTTCTCCAGGCCGATCCAGTTCGGGACGTTCAGCAGGTTGTAGTCGGTGAAGGCCAGGTAGAACGAGGCGAAGAACGGGATGATCGTGAAGGCCATCCCGAGGAACCAGGGCAGGATGAACAGGTAGCCCGACCGGTCCTGAGGGGGTTTCGCCGCCTTGGGCGGCGAAACCGGCGCCCTGGACACGGCCGGGTCCTTCACAGGCGCGAGCGTCACTGCGACAGGGCCTTCGTCGCCGCGTCGATGACCTTCTTGGCGGCCTCTGCCGGAGTCAGGCGCCCGTGCTCGACCTCGGGGGCGACCGCGGTGAGCTCGTCCTGGATGCCGCTGGCGCCCTTGGGGTAGGGCGGGACGGCGACCAGTGTCTGCTTCTGCAGGCCGATCAGGTAGTCGGTGGCCACCTGGTCGTCCTTCTCCAGCGTCGGCTTGATCGCGTCGGCGACGACGGTGCTGGCGGGCACGCCGCGGGTGGTGCCCATGGCCTTGTTGGCCTCCACGTCGTTGATGAGGAAGTTGAGCAGTTGCAGCGCCTCCTTCGGGTGCTTGGAGGAGGCTGCGATCGACCACAGCGCCGGGGTCCCGATGTTCGTGCCGCGCCGCTTGGCGGTGGCCTCGCCGGGGATGCCCAGCAGCACCAGGTTGCCGCCGGCGACCTTGTTGTAGCCGAGGAAGCCGTTGCTCGGGATGATCTGCGAGGCGACGGAGCCCTTGGCGATGTAGGACTGGTCGGGCGAGGAACCGATCGTCTCGACGAAGCCGGCCGGCGGGAAGCCGCCCTCCTTGCGCATGTCCTCGAACAGCTGGAACCACTTGGTCAGCGTGGCCTCGCTGACCCCGAACCTGCCGTCGGGGGTGAAGAGGTCCTCGCCCTGCTGGGAGGTGTAGACGACCAGGTTGGCCAGGGTCGCCGTGTCCACCAGGGTGCCGTAGACCTTCTTGCCGCTCTTGTCGGTAATCTCCTTGGCGAACTTGGCCAGGTCCTGCCAGCTCCAGCTATCGCCGTCGGGGATGGTCACGCCGTACTGGTCGGTGATCGTCTTGTTGACGATGAAGCCGATCGCGTTGAGCCCCGAGGGGATGCCGTAGACGGCGTCGCCGACCTTGCTGAGGTTCATCGCGGCCTGGCTGAGGTTGGCGGTGTCCACGATGCCGGGGTGGTCGTTGAGGTTGAGCAGCGACTTGCGGTCGGCGTACTCCCGCAGGCTGTCCATCCGCATCATCATCAGGTCCGGCGGGTTGCCGGCGGCGAAGCGCGTGGCCAGCTTGTCCTTGTACGGGCCGCTGTCCTGGTACTCGGTCTTGATGGTGATGCCCGGGTTGGCCTTCATGAACAGGTCGAGCGCGGCCTGGGTCTTCTGGGCGCGGAAAGCGTCGCCCCACCAGACCATGTTCAGCTCGATCTTGCCGGAGGCCGCCTCGCTGCCGCCGCCTCCGAAGCCACGTCCACAGGCGGCCACGGCCAGACCGAGTCCGGTCAGACCGGCGGTGCGCAGCATGTCTCTTCTGGAAATCATCAGTCGTCTTGCCCTTCGCACGGGGGGTTGCCAGGAGGCTACGGCCGGGTTTCCAGTTACGTCAATCGGTGAAACAAATATTAAGGAAAGCCATTGACGGTAATTCCGCGGTCTTCCTACAGTGAGGGCACCTCGCCGCTCAGGCTCACGGCCGTGGCGCCTGCCGAGATCACCACGGCCGGATCTCCCTCAGGAAAGCGAACCCCCCTGTGACCACTGCGCGTCATGCCGCCCTGGCGGCTGCCACCCTGACCCTGCTCGCCGCCACCGCGACCCCGGCCTCAGCCGCGGGCCACGTGGGCGGCGGCTACCACATCGTCAACGCCGGGACCGGCCAGTGCCTGGACATCAAGCTCCGGGAACGGCCCTGCCGCGGCCAGGACGCCGAGCTCCGCCTGCAAGCCGCGCCGGGCGGCCAGGTCCGCCTGGTCAACGGCGCCAACCGCAGCTCCGCCGAGGTCGCCCTGACCTACGCGGGCGACGGCAAGTACCAGATCGCCGACCGGCTCTGGACCTTCCGCCCGGTGGGCGGGCCGCGCCACTGGACCGACCAGGCCGACGGCTTCGCCGCGGGCACCACCGGGGGCCAGGGCGGCCAGGTCGTCACCGTGACCACCCAGGAGGAGCTGAACACCTACGTCACGGCCGCCGAGCCGTACATCATCAAGGTCGCCGGCCCGATCGAGATCAGCCCGAAGGGCACCGAGCTCAAGGTGGCCTCCAACAAGACCATCATCGGGGTCGGTACGGCAGGCGAGATCGTCGGCGGCGGCTTCTTCCTCGGCGCCACCACGAGCAACGTGATCATCCGGAACCTGACGATCCGCGACACCCTCATGCCCGAGGACGACCCGGATGACAAGGACTTCGACTACGACGCCATCCAGATCGACTCCGCGAAGAAGGTCTGGATCGACCACAACCGGCTCGCCCGGATGAACGACGGCCTGCTCGACAGCCGCAAGGACGTCACCGACATCACGGTGTCGTGGAACCAGTTCCTGGAGAACAACAAGACCCTGGGCATCGGCTGGACGGCCAACCTCATCACGCGGATGACTCTCCACCACAACTGGTTCGCACGTACCAACCAGCGCAACCCCAGCGGCGGCAACCTGCTCAACATGCACATGTACAGCAACTACCTGCAGGACATCAGGTCGTACGGCAACTGGGCGCGTGGCGAGACCAAGGCCGTGATCGAGCACAGCCTCTTCCACAACGTGGCCGACCCCTACTTCGTCGACCCCGCCGGCGAGCTGGTCCAGCGGGGCAACGTCGTCACCGGCACGAGCTCCTGGCGCGACGGCCTCATCAAGGAGCAGGGGGCCGCCTTCGACCCGACGACGTTCTACTCCTACACCGTCGACCCCGCCACCGCCCTTCCCGAGGTGCTGGCCGCCTCCTCCGGCCCGCAGGACTCGATCGGCAGGTGAGGCCACGCGGCCTCTCGCCCGCACCTCCGCGCCGTTGCACACCAACGGTCAGTCTCAAACAGACGATGAGGACATTCATGAGAACACAGAACCTCAGCAAGGCAAGGCGCTGGATCATCCTCGCTGCCGCTGCGTTGGTGCTGCCGGCGGGCGCGGTGGTCGCGGCGACGTCACCGGCCACCGCCACGCCACGGCCGACCGTGGCCGCCGACGGCAGCGGGATGTACACCACCGTCCAGGCCGCCATCGACGCCGTGCCGAGCGGCAACACCAGCCCGGTCACCATCACCGTCGCGCCCGGCACCTATCGAGAGATCGTCACGGTGCCGTCGAACAAGCCGTACATCACGCTGCGCGGGCTTGGCCGCTCCCCCGACAGCACCGTCATCGTGAACAACCGCCACGCCGGACAGTACGGCACAACGGGCAGCTCGACCATGTTCGTCTACGGCCACGACTTCACCGCCCGCAACCTGACCATCGCCAACGACTTCGACGAGAGCACCGCCACCAGCGGCGGGCAGGCGGTGGCGCTGTACACCCGGGCGGACCGCGCCGTCTACCGCGACATCCGCGTGCTCGGCGACCAGGACACCCTCTATGCCCGTGGCGGCCGTGCCTACTTCAGGAACTGCTACGTGGAAGGCACCGTCGACTTCATCTTCGGCGCGGCCAGCGCCGTCTTCGACCGCTGCGACATCTACCAGAAGCGGCTCACCGGCGGTCCGATCACCGCGGCGAGCACTCCGGCGGAGAGCACCTACGGCTTCTTGTTCTACCGGTCGACCATCACCGGCGCCGCCGGCAACGTCACCCAACTCGGCCGGCCGTGGTACCCGGATGCGCAGGTGCTGTACCGGGAGTCGTGGCTGTCGGCCACCATCGCCACCGCCCAACCGTGGATCAACATGTCCGCGAACTCCTGGACCGCCGCCCGGTTCTCCGAGTATCGCAACAGCGGACCCGGGGCCGCCGTCAATGGCAACCGTCCTCAGCTGAGCGACGCCGACGCGGAGAACCACACCCCTCAGAAGTACCTCGCCGGCTCGGACGGCTGGCACCCTTTTGACCTCTGATCCGCACGACGAAGGACCTCCGGCCATGCCCGAGTACCGCAATCCCATCGTCGGCGGCTTCCACCCCGACCCCAGCATCTGCCGGGTTGGCGAGGACTACTACCTGGCCTGCTCCAGCTTCGAGTACTTCCCCGGTGTCCCGATCTTCCACAGCCGGGACCTGGTGCACTGGCGGCAGATCGGCAACATCCTGGACAGGCCGGAACAACTGGATCTGCCGCCGTCGGTACGCGCCTCGGGAGGAATCTGGGCGCCGACCCTCCGCCACCATGACGGCCTGTTCTGGATGATCACCAAGAACGTCACCGGGCAAGGCAACTTCCTGGTCACCGCCGAACGCGCCGAAGGCCCGTGGAGCGACCCGATCTGGATCGACCTGCCCGGGATCGATCCGGACCTGGCCTGGGACTCTGACGGAACGTGCTATTGCACCTTCTCCGGACTGCAACAGGCGCGCATCGACCCCAAGCGCGGCGTCATCATGGAAGGACCGTGGCCGGTCTGGTCCGGCACGGGCCTGGCCTGGCCGGAGGGGCCCCACCTCTACCGCCGTGGCGACTGGTGGTATCTGCTGATGTCCGAAGGAGGGACGCACACCGGGCACGCGATATCGGTCGCCCGCGCTCGATCGCCACGCGGACCGTTCACGCCCGCACCGGCCAACCCCATACTCTCCCACCGCAGCACCAACAGGCCGATCCAGGCCCTCGGCCACGCCGACCTGGTCGACACGCCCGAGGGCGACTGGTGGATGGTGCTGTTGGGGATCCGGCCGAAGGGGCGCTTCCCGTACCACCACGTCCTGGGCCGGGAGACGTTCCTCGCCCCCGTCACCTGGGTCGACGACTGGCCGGTCGTCGGGCCGGTTGAAGAGCACGGCCAGGCGCCCCGGGCCTGGAGCCCGTTGCCGGCCGAACCTGAGCGTGACGACTTCGACGCCACGGCGCTGTCGCCGCGCTGGATCTCACCCCGAAGCCGCCCGCCACACGCGTGGTCGCTGACCGAACGGCCGGGCTGGCTCACACTGCGGGCCACCGGCGACACGCTGGACCGGCCCGGCGCCACCTTCCTGGGCCGTCGGCAGCAGCACCACGACGTGCGAGTGGGCGCCCGGCTGGATCCCGGCGCGGGGCGTGGCGGCCTGTCGGTGCGCCTCGACGAGGCCCACCACTACGACCTGGAGGTCGGCGGAGGACAGGCGCGGGTCATCGCCCGGATCGGCCCGGTGAGCCACTGCGTGGCGTCCCGGACGGTGCCACCGGGCCCACTTGATCTCATCATCGACTTCCGCACCACAGATGTGCTGCCACCGACCGTCACCGGCCGCGATCAGCTGACCGGCGACCCGCTGGGCGTGGTCGCCACCGGTCCGGACACCGTGACGATGACGATCGACGCCGCCGAGCCATGCGTACTGGCTGAGCTCGACGGGCGGTACCTGTCGACCGAGGTCGCCACCGGCTTCACCGGAAGGGTGATCGGAATGTACGCCACAGACGGCAGCGTGAGCTTCGACTGGTACGACTACCGGCCGATCGGCGGCGCGTGACCGGGTTACCGGATCACACTGACGCAGGCGAGCATCCAGCGCCAGTGGCGGTGCCGTGGCTTTCGTGACCGGCCATGCCATGGCGGTCGACGGCGGCCACGCCGTCCGAGACCGCCGCCACGGCAGAGCCGGCCGCCTGGACACGGAGTGGCGACGTCACCGGCCGTCTGGTCGCTCCGCGTCTCCATGGGAGCCGGGGGCGGGGCGGGTGAGGCGGACCATGGCCCTGTACAGCGCGGTGTGCGCAGGAGCCTGCTCCAGAGACGGGAGGTCGGTGCCGGGGGCGGCGTAGGCGCGCAGCATCTGGCCGACCAGGCGGCGCCAGGCGCCGGGGGCGGCATCTTCGGTGGCGGCGACGACGCCCGCGTTGGCCATGAGCAAGATGACGAGGTCCTGTGGGGTGAAGTCGGCGCGCAGGTGGCCGGTGGCCTGGGCGCGGGCGATGAGTTCGAGGAATCCGTCGTAGGCCTCGGCGCGGCGGCCTTCCAGCGCCTTGGCGGCGGGGAAGGTCATGGTCAGCACGTCGGCGAAGCCGCGGTCGGCGGCCTGCATGGCGCACACCGTGTGGATGTAGCCGGTGAAGCCGTGCCAGGGGTCGGGGTCGGCGAGGGCTTCGGCGGTGGCGGCGGCGTAGGCGTCCATGCGGTCGGCGAAGACCGCGTTGATGAGCTCTTCGGGGGTGGCGAAGCGGCGCGACAGGGTGGCCTTGCCGACGCCTGCTTCGCGGGCGATGCAGGCCATGGAGACGCCGAGCCCGTGGCTGGCGTACAGGCGGCGGGCGGCGGCCAGGATGCGCTCGCGGTTGCGTTCGGCGTCGGCGCGCAGCCCCGTTTCGGGCTGCCGGTCGAGGGACGAGTCGGGGTCTGCGGCGGGTGTCATGATTTCATTCTACCTAAGTGGAACAGGCTGCCCAGTTTCGTTGTTAAGCTGTCGGCATGAAACGGGCAGGCCGTTCCACTTTTGAAAGGTGCAGATCATGCGTGCTGTGACCCTGGACTCCGTTCCCGCGACCCCGGCCGTGACCGAGGTCGACACTCCCCGCCCTGAGGCCGGTGAGTTGCTGGTGAAGGTGGCCGTCTCCTCGGTCAACGGCTTCGACGCCGCCACCGCGGCCGGCTACCTGCAAGGGGCGATGGAGCACCGCTTCCCGCTGGTGGTGGGAAAGGACTTCGCGGGCACCGTCGAGGCGCTCGGCGGGGGCGTCGAGGGCTTCACGGCCGGCCAGGCGGTCTTCGGCGTGGTGATGAAGCCGTTCCTGGGCACCGGCTCGCTGGCCGAGTACGTCACCGTGTCCGCCGGCTACGGCGTGGCCCCCGTCCCCGACGGCCTGTCCCTGCAGGAGGCGGGCGCGCTGGGCGTGGCCGGCACCGCCGCGCTGGACAGCCTCAACGCCGTCGCCCCTGCCGACGGCGAGACGGTGCTGATCTCCGGCGCCACCGGCGGGGTGGGCGCGCTGGCCGTGCAGCTGGCCGCCGCTCGCGGCGCCCGCGTCATCGCCACCGCCCGCCCCGGCGCCGAGGCAGACTTCGTCGCCGGCCTGACCGGCACGCCGGTCCACCTCGTGGACTTCACCGGCGACCTGCCGGCCGAGGTCCGCGCCCTCGCCCCCGAAGGTGTGGACGCCGTGCTGCACCTGGCGGGCGACGGCCCGCAGCTCGCGAGCCTGCTGCGGCCGGGCGGCCGCCTCGCCTCCACCCTCGGCCTGACCGCCGACGCCGTCAAGGACAGCGTCCACGGCGGCAACGTCACCGTTCACACGATCATGGCCGACCCCAATTCGCAGACCCTGACCGTCCTGGCCGAGCAGGCCGCTTCCGGCGCGCTGCGCGTGCCGGTCACCGCCACCTACCCGCTGGAGCGGGCGCCCGAGGCGTTCGCCGCCTTCGGCGCCGGCGCGCTCGGCAAGCTCGCCGTCGCCTGCTCCTGACCTCGGGCCCTTGCATCCATCACTCCTGTCCAAGGCAACGAAAAGAGATCTGATCATGCCCACCATCGCCATCGTCGGCGCCGGCCCCGGCATGGGCCTGGCCATCGCCCGCACCTTCGGCAGCCGCGGCTTCGACGTCGCACTGATCGCCCGTACCAAGGAGAAGCTGGAAACCCTGGCCGGCCAGCTCGGCCAGGAAGGCATCACCGCCGCCGCGTTCCCCGCCGACGTCCTGGACCGGCCCTCCCTGACCGCCGCCCTGGAGGCCGCCAAGGACCGCTTCGGTGGTCTGGACGTGCTGGAGTACTCCCCGGCCCCGCACTCGCCGGTGCCCGGTTTCACGATGGCCGTCCCTTCCGAGGTGACGGTGGACAACCTGCAGCCGCAGATCGAGTACAACCTCTACGGTGCGGTGGCCGCCGCCGGCGCGGTGCTGCCCGCGATGCGGGCGGCCGGGGCGGGCACACTGCTGTTCACCACCGGCGGCGGCTCAGTGGACCCCATCCCCATGCTCGGCAACGTCAACACCGCCGCCGCAGCCCTGCGCAACTGGGTGCTCAACCTGAACAAGGAGCTGACCGGCAGCGGCGTGTACGCCGCGCATGTGGCGATCAGCGTCTGGATCGGCGGGGGCGGCCCCGAAGGCTTCCCCACGGCCACGCCCGAGCAGATCGCCCCGCTGTACTGGGACCTGCACGAGCGTCGCGACCGGCCCGAGGTCATCTTCAACGGCTGACAGGCGGCTCCCACCAAGACATCCGCCAAGCCGGAGGACCCGCCCCAGCCTCCCGCCCACCCCCCTCTTTCCCGAAGGAATTCTCATGAACATCGTCTTGTGGATCGTGCAGGCCGTGCTGGCTGTCATGTTCGGCATGGCCGGGGTGATGAAGTCCACCCAGCCCAAGGACAAGCTCCAAGCCAAGCTGCCCTGGGTGGAGGACTTCTCCGCCGGCACCATCCGCTTCATCGGCGTGGCCGAACTCGCCGGCGCGCTCGGGCTGATCCTGCCCGCGGCCACTGGCATCGTCCCCTTCCTCACCCCGCTGGCCGCGACCGGTCTGGCCGTGGTGATGGTCCTGGCCGCGCTCACCCACGCCCGCCGCAAGGAACCCGCCGCGATCGCCTTCAACGCGGTCCTGCTGGTCCTGGCCGCCCTGGTGGCCTGGGGCCGCTTCGGCCCCTACAGCTTCTGACCCCCGTCGCCGGCCGACCAGTGCGACAAGCCGCGCTGGAAGCTCCAGGCGCTGCGCCGGCGACGCCCGCAGGGACAGTCCGTCGAGATCGTCACTGTCCACCTGAAAGGCGCCTTGGACGCCATCCAAGGAATCCACCACCGGCCGCGTCCCGCGGTCCGGGACTCCGAAGGGATCACCATCATGGACAAGCTCAGCGGCAAGACCGCTCTCGTCACGGGTTCCAGCCGGGGCATCGGCCGGGCCACGGCCGCCGGCCTGGCCCGCGAGGGAGCCATGGTCGCCGTGCACTACGCGCACAACAAGCAGGCCGCTCAGGAAACCGTCGAGCTCATCGAGAAGAACGGCGGCAAGGCCTTCACGGTCCATGCGGAACTGAGCGTGCCCGGCGACATCCACCAGTTGTTCCGCGATCTGGAGGCCGGCCTGGAGGAGCGCACCGGGCAGAGCACCCTGGACATCCTGGTGAACAACGCCGCCGAGACCCTGCCCGGCGGGACCGCTCCAGAGGAGGTCTCCGCCGAGCAGTTCGACAAGTTGTTCGCGGTCAACGCCAAGGCGCCCTTCTTCATCACCCAGCGCGCCCTCGGGCTGCTCCCCGACGGAGGACGCATCATCAACATCTCCTCCGCTCTGAGCCGGGTCGCCAGCCCCCCGCAGACCGTCTACGCGATGGCCAAGGGCGCCATCGAACAGCTCTCACTGCACTTCGCACGGCACCTCGCCTCCCGGGGGATCACGGTCAACACCGTGGTCCCCGGCATCACGGACAACGGCTCGGAGATCTTCAAGATCCCCGAGGTACGGGAGCAGATGTCCCAAGTGTCGGCGTTCAAACGCATCGGCGAGCCGGAGGAGGTCGCCGACGTGGTGGTCTTCCTCGCCACCGACGAAGCGCGCTGGATCACCGGCGCGTCCCTCGACGCCACCGGCGGCAGCCTCCTCGGCTAGGCGTGCTGTCCCGGCGTGTTGCTGACAGACTCCTCGAAGTGGTCGGTGCCGCCGTCTGCGACCACTTCGCCGCCGACAGAGGCAGGCGGCAATTTCCACCTCCGCACGCTGATGGAGGCGTTCGGCGCGTCCTCGTCGCGCAGCGGGCGCAGCCGCCGGGCAGGTCCGGCGTTCTGGCGCGGCCCCGCGAGCGGCCTGACGAATGAGACCGCACCCGACATGCTGCCCGCCGTGCCATGCCGGAGGCGATGGTTGCGGTCCTGAGGTCAGCTGCTCTTGTCCGGCTCCGGTGCGGTGATGCCCGCCGGGCTTGCGCGGAGCATGGCCCTGTAGAGAGCGGCATGCTCGGGCGAGGCGGGCAGAGTGCCCCGGGCCGGGGCCTCAAAAGACTGAATCAACAGGGCGACGACGCGTCGCCACGCGTCTGGGGCGGCGTCGCCGGTGGCGTTGACGACGCCGGCGTTGGCCATGTGCATCAGCACCAGATCCGAGGGGTCGAAGTCCGCACGCAGACGGCCTGTGGCCTTGGCACGGTCGATGAGCCGCACCATGCCCTCGTACGCCTCGTTGCGGCGCTCCTCCAGAGCCTTGGCGGTGGGGAAGGTCATGGTCAGCACGTCGGCGAAGCCGTAGTCGGCGGCCTGCATCGCGCAGGCGGCCTCGATGTAGCCGGTGAAACCGTGCCAGGGGTCGGGGTCGGCGAGGGCGACGGCGACCGCGTCGGCGTAGGCGTCCATGCGGTCGGCGAAGACGGCGGCGACGAGCTCCTCCTTCGCCGGGAAGTGGCGGAACATGGTGGCGATCCCCACACCTGCCTCGCGGGCCACGGATGCCATGGAGGCATTGAGGCCGTCGCGTCCGAACACCGCGCGCGCCGCGGCGATGATCCGCCCCCGGTTGCGCTCGGCGTCGCTGCGCATGGGCGGGGCGGCGCCGTCGGGGGGCTGGGCGGCAGGGTTCATACCGGCCAGTCTAGCAATCGGAGCGCCCTATCCATTTTGGTGGTACTGTAGTCACGGCGAAACGGATAGCTCTATCCAAATCTTGAAACGGATAGGCCTATCCGGCTCGAGTGCGGCCGCTTGGACAAGCCGCAGAGGGCCTCCGGCACCGTCGGCAAGACCGCTCTCAAACCTCGCCTGACACACCGTCTCACCCACCACGTTCTCCGAAAGGACTGCTGTGACCAGCATCGCCATCGTCGGAGCCGGCCCCCAGCTGGGCCTGGCCATCGCCCGCACCTTCGGCTCCCACGGCTTCGACGTAGCCCTGATCTCCCGCAACCGCGCCAAGCTGGACGATCTCGTCGGCCGGCTCACCGCCGAGGGCATCACCGCCGCCGCGTTCCCCGCGGACGTGCTCGACCGCGACGCGCTCATCCAGGCGCTCAAGGACGCCGTCACGCAGTTCGGCGGCATCGACGTCCTGGAATACTCCCCGGTCGGGACGCTCGGCTCCACCGCGTTGACCATTCCGTCCGAGACCGAACCCTCGCATGTGCAGCACGAGATGGAGTTTCAGCTCTACGGCGCCATCGCCGCCACCAAGGCGGTACTGCCGGCGATGCGCGAGTCCGGCGCGGGCACCCTGCTCTACACCACCGGCGCCGGCTCGATCGACCCCGTCCCGCAGGTCGGCAACGTCAACGCCGCCGCCGCGGCCCTGCGCAACTGGGCGATCAACCTGCACAAGGAACTGACCGGAACCGGCATCCAGGCCGCCCACGTCGGCATCGACGTGTCGATCGGCCTGTCCGTCATCCCCGACTTTCCGACGGCCCAGCCCGAGGAGATCGCCCCCGTCTACTGGGAGCTGCACACCACCCACCGCGACGAGGCCGAGCGCGTTTTCACGCTCTGACGCCGCACCCGGGGGGCTCATGGCTTCCTGGCGCGTGGCCGTACCACCGCGACCGGGCAGGCGGCGCGGTGCAGCACACCGTGGCTGACCGAGCCGAGCACCGCGGAGGCGAAAGCGCCCAGCCCACGCGAACCGACCACGACCAGGTCAGCTGTGGCCGAGGCCTCGCCGAGGGCGGGCACCGGATGCTCTCTCACGTGCTGTTCCGTGATCTCAACGTCAGGGTTCTCCGTGCGCCACCGGGTCATCCGCTCCCGAGCCGCACGAGCCTCCTCCTGGAAAGCGTCCTCCAGCAGGAGACCGTAGTCCGGGGCGTAGGCAGAGACGAGCGGCGCCTGCCAGGCGTGGATGGCAAGGAGCCGTGCGTGGCGGGCACGCGCCTGCTCGACGGCGTACGTCATTGCCGCCTGCGCGCTTTCGGAGCCGTCGTCACCGACCACGATCTGGCCGTGCTCCGCGGCGGCAGGCCCGCGGACGATGACGACCGGTCCCTCGGCATGCCCCGCGACCGCGAGGCCGACCGAGCCGAGCACCAGTCCCGCGAATCCCCCCGATCCCCGGCTGCCCAGCACCAGGGAATCAGCCGACGCCGACTGGCCGATCAGGAAGTCGACTACGTTCTCTTCGGCCAGCTCGGTGCTCACCTCGACATCCCCGCTCACCGCGCGAGCGCTGTCGGCGGCGGCTTCCAGCACGCCGAGGCAGTACTTCCTGCCCTCGATGCCACCCGGCCGCCGTTCGCACACATGCACGACCTTCAGTGGCAGCCGTCTGCGCAGGGCGTCGGCCGCCGCCCACTCCGCCGCCGCGTTCGCCGACTCGGAGCCGTCCACGCCGACCACGATCGGTCCGGCCATCACCGGGCCTCCTTCACAGAGCTATCCCCTTCCCTCCTTCTTCCCGAAACGGACATCTGCGCACATAGTCCCGTCACGGGGCCTGCCATCGCTTGTAAGCGGCCACGGCGGTCGGCAGAGTCGGGAACAGCAGGTCCTCTCCGATGACCTCCGTCAAGCCGAACGCGTCGAGCGAGGTACGCAGATCCTGCTTGACCCTGGCCATGGCGAACACGATGCCCCGGCGGGTCAGTTCGGCGCGGAGCGACTCCACCGCGTCCAGAGCCGTGGCGTCCACCTCCACATTGGCTTCGACGTTGAGCACGAACCACGACACAGGGCCCTCGTGCTGGTCGACCGCGGCAAGCGCGCGGCGCGCCGGAAATCCTGGGCGTTGGCGAAGAACAGCGGGGAGTCGTAGCGATAGATGACCAACCCGGGAATGGTCCGGGCGGCCGGATAATCGTCCACGTCATGCATCCCCGCCAGCCCCGGGACGACGCCCAGGATCGCGTCATGTGGCCGGGCCGCGAGGAGCAGCTCGCTGCGGCGGAAGGCCGCCAGGCGGCGGAAAGCCGCCACATCGATCAGCCGGGTCGCGGCGTAGATCACGATGGCGCCCAGCGCGGCCATGGGAAAGTCAGCCAGGAGCGGGCCGGCGAAGAAGACCACGCTCAGGATGGCGGCCAGAGCGACGAGCGAATACACCTGGCTGCGGCCGCCGGCCGCGTCGGCCAGGGCGGTACGGCTGCCGCTGCTGCTGACCGGGAACCCGTGCAGGACACCCGCGCCCAGGTTGGCCACACCGAGCGCGAGCAGTTCCCGGTTGGCGTCGATCTGCTGATCGTGCTTCGCGGCGAACGACCGGGCCGTGAGCATGTTGTCGCTGTAGCCCACCAGCAGCACGCCAAGAGCGGGCAGCAGCAGGTGCCGCAGATCGTCGGGCGCCGGAAGGGCCGGCATCGGCAGCCCGGCGGGGATCGCGCCCACCACCTTGATGCCGTACCGCTCCAGCCCGAGCAGCGTCACGCAGGCGGTGGCCAGCAGGACGGCGAGCAGCGGCGCCGGGATCCGCGTCGGCGTCGGAGCCGCGTGTGAAGGTGACGACGTCGTCCTTGCCGTCACCGGTGAGATCCGCCGGCGAGCCGCCGAGCAGCATCCCGGTCGTGCCGCCGTAGTAGACCTCGAGCTCGGCGATGGAGGTGAACGTGCGGGTGCCGCCGGGCACGCCGATGACGCGCACGCCGTCGCCGTCCACCGGGTTGAAGCCCAGCTCGTACGTACGGTTCGGCCCGGCCGTGTGGTCATACGGGTAGTCCGGCGTGACGCGCAGCCCGCTCACGTCCACCCATTCGTGGTTCCTGCGCACCTGCACCCGCAGATCCTGGGCGAACCAGCCGCCGTCGCCGAACATCTGCCCGCTGGTGAAGGAGACCTTGTTCATCAGGTATTCGCGCGGCCAGGTGTAGCCCCACCAGCTCGCGCCCTTGCGCTCGTCGTTCCAGTCGTCCTCGTTCTGCGCCTTGTCGCCGTCGTTGTAGAACGCGGTGTTGCCGAAATGCGCGGCCCGCTCGATGCCCACGGTGCCCGGCTCGCGGGCCAGGTTCCTGGCCGCGTCCGGCGCGTTGCCCGGGATGGTGTCCACGTGCGGCTCGAGGCGCATCTTGCGCAGCGAGAACGTGTACGCCCAGTGCTCCCCGTCGGGGAAGCCGCCGCCGCACGGGCAGACGTTCGACTGCAGCCACATCGACTTGCCGTCGGCGCTGATGTACTTCGACGGGATGGTCGTGGCGTAACCGCCGTGCTTGGTCCTGGTCCACGGGTAGCCGCCGAAGTCCTTGCCCGAGAAGTGCTTCCAGGGGCCCCACGGCGTGGGCGACTCGTAGAACTCGAAGGTGTACTCCGTCCAGGACGTGTAGATGTAGCGGTTGAGCGGCTTGTTGTAGACCACGCCGCCCTGGCTGATCACGCTCAGGTTCCTGGCCCGGTTGGCGGTGTAGACGTCCGGGTAGAGCCGCCGGTCGTCGTGGAGCACCGCGACCCGCTTGCCGATGTCCGCCGACCAGGTGGGCGTGCCCGAGGCGGTGAAGCCGCTCACGAACTCCCAGGCCGACCGGTTCTGCACCGCGTCCTTGGGCACGCGGGCCAGCCACACGTCCACCGGGTCCGGCACCCGGTTGGCGAAGGAGTCGCGCCAGTTGTGGTCGAGGCCGTAGGCGTACACGTAGCCATCGGGGGCGTTGCCGTACGCCTTGCCGTAGTCCAGGAAGAAGATCGTGGTGAACAGGCCGTTGTCGAACATCGGCGCCGACCGGTCCCACGTCCACGTCCGGCCATGGTCGGTCGACTTCGCGATCGTCGCAGCCGGGGCGTCGTCGAAGTCGAACGCCAGGTCCTGCACGGCCAGGTAGAGCGTGCCGCCCACGCAGGCCATGCCGGTGGGCTTGCGGGTGTGGTTCGGCTTCCACACCTGGCCGACGTTGTCGCCGATGGGGAGCTGCGTGCCGGTCAGGTTGCCCGGCATGCCGGAGATGCGGGCCACCCCGATGTCGCTGTACGCCGTGCCGAAGCCGATGCCGTCGCCGTACGCGGTGTACACGTTGTCGTCGTCGGACCAGCAGTTCGGCCACAGGTCGCCGTGGTTGCGGTTGTCGCCCACGGCGGGCGCGCCGACCGTGGCGGCGGAGTCGATCTGCACCGTCGAGAAGAACGGGCTGGGCGGCGGCGAGGCGGCGGCGGCCGTGGTTTCCGGGACGGCCGCCATGGCTGTGATGATCAGGCTGGCCAGGCCCGTGGCCAGACATCGTCGAACGATCGGGAACATGACTTCTCCTGGCGGTGCGGGACCCCTGAGCGCGCGGCAGTCAGGAGGCCGTGAGGGTGGGGGTGAAGGGAGAAGAGGTCTGAGCAATCGATTTCTGGATGAACGTACAATCACGGCCTGTGACACCCGTCAAGCCCTGATTTGTCAGGACTTGAGTCGAGCATTTATGCAGCTAAACCCACACATTTCAATATTTCTAGAAATGTGGAAGTATGATCATGGACGGAAAGCGATTCCTGGACCAGGACCTCGACCCGGTCCACGCGAGGACGGGGCACGGGGCTCCGCGATGGTAGAAACTTGGAGCGATGCCCACTATCTACGATGTCGCGCGTGAGGCCGGTGTGTCGGCCGCAACCGTTTCCCGCGTGCTCAACGGCGCCAGGACCGTCGACCCCGCCATGGTCGCGCGGGTGCTCACCGCGGTCCGCGAGCTCGGATACCGCCCCAACGCGGTGGCGCGCAACCTGCGGCGCAGCCGTACGACACTCTGGGCAGTGATCATCTCCGACATCGGCAACCCGTTCTTCACCGCCATGGTCCGCGGCATCGAGGACGTCGCCCAGCAGGAGGGCTACTCGGTCGTGCTGTGCAACAGCGACGAGAACCCGGTCAAGGAGGAGACGTACGTCGCGGCGGCGCTGAGCGAGCAGATGGCCGGCGTGATCATCTCCTCGTCGGGGAGCGTCAAGGCGGCCAAGACCCTGATCGAGTCACCCATCCCGGTCGTCGCCGTCGACCGCGAGCTGCCCCGCGGCGACGTGGACACGGTGGTGGTCGACAACGAGGCGGGCGCGCGCACGGCCGTGGAGCACCTGCGTGCGGCCGGATACCGGCGGATCGCGTGCATCACGGGGCCCGAAGGCGTGAGCACCGCCGACCTGCGCCTGAGCGGCTACACTGCCGCCGTGTCCACGCCGCCTGTGATCGTCCGCACGGACTTCCGCGAGCAGGGGGGTTATGACGCCATGGCCGCACTGCTGTCCTCTCCCGAGCCTCCCGACGCGGTGTTCGTGGCCAACAACCTGATGACGGTGGGTGCGCTGCGGTGCCTGACCGAGCGCGGGGTGGACGTGCCCGGGCAGATGGGGCTGGTCGGCTTCGACGAGATCCCGTGGGCCGACCTGGTGCACCCCTCGCCCACGACGGTGACGCAGCCGACGTACGAGCTGGGCCGGATGGCCGCCCGCCTCCTGGTCGACCGCATCGCTACCCCGGCCGCCAAACCCGCCACGATCGTCCTGCCGGCCGAGCTCCACCCGCGCCAGAGCAGCGCCCGTTAACGCCCCGCGAGCTCGTGGGCGATGTGGGACGTCGACTCGTACAGGTCGCGGTAGAGCTCGTACAGTCGTCCGTAGTCCTCGGCCGCGCCCGGGTCGGGCTCCACCACGGACTTCACCGGATTCCACCCCTCACATGAGACGCCGCAAGCCTGAGCGGCCAGCATGGCGTCGCCGAAGGCCGCGCCGACCGTGTGCGTGGGCAGCACCTGCGCCTGCTGGAGCACGTCGGACACGATCCGCGTCCACAGGCCGCCCTTCGTGCCGCCCCCCACCGCCACCAGCCGCTTGCCAGATCCGCCCGCCGACCGCATGGCCTCCAGGTTGTGCCGCACCCCGAAGGCGGTCGCCTCCAGCGCGGCCCGGTACAGGTGCCCGCGCCCGTGCCGCAGCGTCAGCCCGATCACGGTCCCGCGCGCGTCCGGGTCAAAGAGCGGCGTCCGCTCCCCCGCGAAGTACGGCAACATGAGCAGCCCCTCCGCCCCGCGCCCCACGGCGGCGGCCTCGTCCGTGAGCGACGAGTACGAGGCGCCGGTCAGGTCCCGCAGCCATCCGGTGACCGCCCCGGAGGTGGCCATCCCGGCCGCCAGGTTGTACGTCCCCGGCGACACCCCGGCGGTCCCCAGAGCCGCGGCGAGACGGCACGCGAGGCGAGGACCTCGACCAGGAACATCGTGGTGCCGTACATCAGCATGACGTCCCCCGGCGAGGTCACCCCGACACTCAGTGCCTCGGCCCACGCGTCGATCGTCCCGGCGACCACCGGGATCCCCTCGGGCAGCCCGGTCAGCGCCGCCGCCGGCCCGGTCACCGTGCCGGCGACGTCGCCGCTCCATGCCAGCGCGGGCAGCTCCAGCTCGGGGAAGAGGTCCCAGTCGGTGATCCACTCATGGGCACGGGTGTCGTACAGCGGCGTGCACTGGCTGGCCGAATGGTGGTCGAGCACCTAGGCGCCGGTCAGCCGGTGCACCAGCCACGAGTGCGCCATGAACAGCCGCCGGGTCCGCCCCCACACCTCGGGCTCGTGGGTCCGCAGCCACTCCAGCTTGGGTCCCACGGCCTGGGAGGTGAGCGGCGACCCGCACCGCTCCAGGATCGCCGAGGCGCCGTACCGGGAGGTCTGCGCCGCGATCTCGGCGGTGGCGCGCGTGTCCACCCCGTACAGGATGGCGGGCCGCAGCGGCGTGCCGTCCTCCGTGCAGGGCAGCACGACCGGCCCGATGCCGCTCAGCCCGACGGCGGCGATGCCGGGGCGGGCCAGCTCCGCCACGATCGAGACGAAGTCGGCCCACCAGACGTCCTCGGCCGCATGCTCGAACCAGCCCGGCCGTGGCGTGGCGGTAGGGTGCTCGCGTACCGCCGTCGCCACGACCGTGCCGTCGGGCGCCACGAGCACCCCTTTGGAGCTCGAGGTCCCGATGTCGACGCCGAGGAACATCAGTTCGCCCCCGACAGGTCAAACTGCTTGTACAGCTCGGCCGCGTTCTCCTTGGTGACCTGCGTGGTGCCGAGCACCTGCTTCTTCTCGACCGGCTGGCCGTGCAGGATCTTGTTGACGGTGTCGGCCGCCTCCTGCGCGCCCGTCGGGTAGATGAACGTGGCCGAGAGCTGGCCGAGCTGGACCGCGCGGATGCCGCCGTCGGGGATGGCCAGGCCGTCGATGCCGATATGTTGAAGTTGAAGGCGAAGGCCTGTTGTTGAAGTGCTCTCCTCCGGTGAACGGAGGAGATTCCCTCCTACCTTGCGGTGGCGGGCTTGACGCGGCGAGCGCGCCTGACGACTGCCCTCCCGGCAGCCGGGACGAGCGCGAGGCCCATCCGATACAGATGCAAGGTATTGCGGGCGGCGTTGTGGTCGGCATTGCCGGACCAGCCGCAACCGGAGTTCTTGCACACGAATACGGCCTGGCTCTCCCTGCTGCCCGGGGTAGTGAACCCGCATGCCGAGCAGCGCAGGGAGGTGCCGGGGGCGGGAATCTTGTACAGCGCGCCGCCATAGCGTGCGGCCTTGTACGTCAGCATCGTCACGGTGCGGCCCCAGGCCTCTTGGCTGATGGAACGGTTCAGGCCGGACTTTTGCGCGACGTTCTTCCCAGGAGCCTCGGCGGTGCCCTTGGCGCTCTTGGTCATATTCGCGATGGGCAGGTCTTCCACCACGATCATGCCGTAGGTGCGGGCGATTGAGGTGGTGGTCTGGTGCTGCCAGTCGATCGCCCGGCGCTTGGCTCTTGCACGCAGGCGCGCGACCCGGTCGTAGGTCGCCCGCAGCCGGCGCGAGCTGCGCTCGCCCGGCTTGCGGAAGCTCTTGCGGTGGGCTGCCCGCCGCTCCAGGTCGAGCAGGCCGGCCTGTTCCTTGTCGGTCAGCCAGGCGTTCGGCTTGTCCTTGGTGGACCTCCACTCATCATGGGTCTGATGGTTGCCATCCGACAGGGCCAGCGGTACGGCCACACCGGCATCGATGCCGACGGGCGGACCCGGGTGGGGCGCGGGCTTGGGGGCGGTGGTCTGGACGCGGAAGGCGATGTGCCAGCCGAGCGCGTCCTTGACCAGCCGGGCACCGGTGATCCGGTTGCCCGCATCGGCTTTCTTGCCGACGGGCAGGTCCTTGGTCCAGCGGAAGCGCACCCGACCGAGTTTGGGAATATTGGCCATGCCCCAGCGGCGGTGCACCCGCGTGATCTGCAGGTCCCGGCCCTGCGGGATGTCCACCGACATCACCGACCGGAAGCGGGCCTTGAAGGTCGGCTCCTCGGCCCGGCCCTCCCAGCAATTCTTCCACGCCTGGAAATACGTCTTCAGCAAAGCCTGTGCGGCTTGGGCGGGCAGTACGGCGAGCCAGTCGATCTCTTGGCGAGCCTGCCGGATCGCCGCATCCGCCGCGGCCAAGGAGCGCTGGTGTCTGGCCAGCATGGTCCACCAGTCGTGCAGCAGGTTCCACAGTGCACGGGCCGCGTGCGCCTGGTCGTCGATGAGGCGGGCCTGCGCGGGTGTCAGCGCCAGCCGGGCGCGGTGCCCGGACCGCCATTTCTCCAGGCCAGGGTCCTGGGCCGGGGTGGCGGCGAGCTGCGGTTGCGCCACCGGCGGCAGGTCCTGTTTGTTGGTGTCGAAGCGGCGGGTCGCCATCGCGCACCTCCTGTCACAAGACCATCACCCACCGCACGTATTACCGAGTGTCGCCGAAGTTTTCCATAATGTTTTCGAGAGGGTGCCCCTTCCCGCCCGCTCCCGAGCGACCAGTTCTCCACGCGCGAATAAATGATGTCCTTGACTTTCCGACTCGTACGTCGCCAGGAGTTGCGGCCGGACGCCGCTGACCGTCGTCCGCCAGTACATCGAGCAGCAGAACCGAGCGGTCCGAGAGCCTGGACGCCGATTCGCCTCGCGGGGGGGTAATTGATTTCTCAGAAATACAAAAGAAGCCCTGCCGAACGTCAAGGAGCTGCTGCTACGGCTGCGAAATCCAGGAATCGATATCTCCGCGAAACCTTCGCCGGGTTCCACGGATCGCACGGCAGGGCTGCCAGTCGGAGGTGAAAGTTACTGCAAAGAACCATATGAGGCGAAGAAGGACCCGGCGCTCACCACATAGAGTGACGAATCTGAACAGTGATCTGGGTGCGAGGCACGATCGGGATGGTGTGGGAAGACGCGCCGTACCCGATGCTGGCGGTCAACGCCGCCGGCATCATCGAGCAGGCGAACGAGGCGGCCCGGCTGCTCTTCGCCGGCGCGGCCATCGGCGTACCGCTGGCGCGGGTCGCCCCCGCATGGCTGTGGCAGGCCCACCGCGAAGTCTGCGCCGGTCACCCTGCCGATGAGCGGGCCGATGAGCGGGCCGATGAGCGGGCCGATGAGCGGGCCGATGAGCGGGCCGGACGGAGGCACGCCGAGGGTCAGCCGGTCCGCGGGCCGGTCGGCGGGCCGATGTTCGAGGCGCATCCCGTACACATAGACGGCGATCGTGTCATGTGGTGGCTCGTCGACGTCGACAATCATCAGCGGGCCGCCGAGGAGCTGCGCGCCGAGCGGGAGTGGACCGCATTCATGGTGGAGGCGTCCGTCGAGCTGCTGTCGTCCCTGAACCTCGAGCGTTGCCTGGAGGCGACCGCGCGCCTGGCCGCCCGGCGGCTGGCCGACGCCGCGCTGGTCGTCATGCCGCTGGCCCCTCGCCAGTACGCGATCACCTACTGCGATCCGCGGGGTGAGGTGTCCCATGAGCGCGCATCCATCGATCCCCGTACGGTCCCAGGGCTCGCGGAGGCGCTGCGGGGCTTTCCCCCGGCGCCCACCCGGTGGATCGATCCGGCCGAGACCCCCGGTTGGGTGCTCCGCGACGCAGGCAGCGAGGTGGGTTCCGTGGCGGTGACCGCGCTGCCCGGCCATGGCCTGCCGGCGGGAGCGCTGGTGCTGCTGCGCCGCACCTCTCGGGCCGGTTTCTCGGGCAACGAGAAGGTGTTCGCGCCGCTGTTCACCGCGTGGGCCGGCGCGGCGATCTCCGTCGCGCGGCTGTACGCCGAGCAGTCGGCCATCACCCAGACCCTGATGGCCGAGCTGTTGCCGCCTGCGGCGCCACCGCTGGAGGGCGTGGAGCTGGCGGCACGCTACCGGCCCGCGGGCGACAGCGAACAAGTCGGCGGCGACTTCTACGACGTGCATCCCGTCGGCGGCTCCGGGCGAGAGTCGCTGGTGGTGCTCGGCGACGTGTCCGGCAAGGGCCTGGATGCCGCCGTGCTCACCGGCAAGATCCGCAACATCCTGCGCGCCCTGGTGCCGCTGGCCGACGACCACCATCGCGTGCTGGAACTGCTGAACGGCGTGCTGCTCACCGACGGCGATCCAACCCGCTTCGTCACGGTCGTCCTGGCCTCGATCGAGCGCCGCGGGACACAGGTCGCGTTGCGGCTGACCAGCGCCGGGCACCCACCGCCGCTGATCGTGCGGAACGACGGCCGCGTGGAGCCGATCCACGCCGTCGGCACCCTGATCGGCCTGGTGGAGCCCATCACCAGCGTCACCGAGTCGGTGCTGCTGGAGCCCGGCGACACGTGCCTGCTCTACAGCGACGGCATCGTCGAGGCCAGGGGCGGCCCGCTCGGCGATGAGTTCTTCGGCGAGGAGCGGCTGTGCGAGCAGCTCCGGCAGTGCGCCGGCATGCCGCCAGAAGCCCTGGCCGATCGCGTCCAGATGCTGGCCTGCCAGTGGGTCGGCGGTGGCGAGCACGACGACATGGCGGTCGTCGCCATAACCGCGCCCCGCGAGGCTTCGCGCGGCACGGCCGGGCAGCGCCTGCCATGAGATACGACGTCGAGGAACGCGTCGAAACCTTGTGGGCGGCGGCGACGGCCGGCGACGAGTACGCCGCCGCCGAGGCGGCACTGGCCGCGCTCGACGCGGGGATGCCGATGGAGACCCTGCTGCTGGACGTCGTCGCCACTGTGCAGTCGCGCGTCGGCCAGGAGTGGGCGGCCAACCGCATCACGGTCGCCCAGGAGCACACCGCCACCGCCGTCAACGAGCGCGTGCTCGCCACCCTGGCCCATCAACCCTCCGCGCGCGGGAACCCGGAGCCGGGCAGGGGCCGCATCACGGTGGCGTGCGTCCACGGCGAGTGGCACGCGTTCCCGGCGCGGCTGGTGGCCGAGGTGCTGCGCCTGCGCGGCTGGCGGGTCGACTACCTGGGCGCGCAGGTGCCCACGCCGCAGCTGGTCGCGCACCTGCACAGGACGAACCCGGATGCGGCGGCACTGTCCTGCTCGCTCGCGCCCCGGCTGCCCACCGCGCACGCGGCGATCACGTCGTGCCAGGCGGCGGGTACGCCGGTGCTGGCCGGTGGCGCCGCCTTCGGCCCCGACGGCCGCTATGCCCGCCTGCTCGGAGCCGACGCCTGGGCCCCCGACGCGCGTGCCGCCGCCGACCGCCTGGCCAGCGGGCCGCTGCCGCGCCGTCCCGCCTCCGCCCAGAGCGACGACGGACCGCCGCCCCTGGCCGGCCGCGAATACGCCACGCTCACGAACTCCGCCCCTGTCCTGGTGAAAGACGCCGTGGACGAGCTGGCCCGGCGTGTCCCTGACATGGCGTCGGCTTACGCGGAGCAGCGGCTCGGACACCCCGCCGAGGACGTCGCGTACATCGTCGATTTCCTGCGGGCCGCGCTGTACGTCGACGACCCCGAACTGTTCTCCTCCTTCGTGGGCTGGATGGCGGAGATGCTGACGGCGCGCGGCATCCCGGCGCGCGTGCTGCTCCGCGTCCTGGAGGTGCTGGACGAGCACCTCCCCGGCTCCCCTCGCGCCCTCACCACGCTGGCACGGGCGCGAGCCGCCGCGACCGGTGCCTAATTCTTGATGCCTGTCAGCGTGACACCCTCGATGAAGTACCGCTGCAGGAAGAAGAAGAGCGCGATGATCGGCGCGATCACCGCCGCCGACGCCGCCATGAGGTACCCCCACTGGGTGATGTACATGCTCTGGAAGGAGGCGAGCCCCAGCGACAACGTGTAGTTCTCCTCGTTCTGCAGGTACAGCAGCGGCCCGAGGAAGTCGTTCCAGGTGCCGATGAACGTGAAGATGGTCACCACGATGATCGCGGGCTTGGACAGCGGCATGACGATCGTCCAGAACACCCGCCACGGGGAGGCCCCGTCGATGTAGGCGGCCTCGTCCAGCTCGAACGGGATCGTCAGGAAGAACTGCCTGAGCAGGAAGATGTTGAACACACCCCCGCCCGCCCCCGCGAACCAGCTGGGCACCGTGAGCGGCGCGATCGTGTCGATCGCGTCCAGCTCCTGCCACATGACGAACGTCGGGATGAGCGTCACCGCGTACGGCAGCATCACGCCGCTCAGCAGCAGCGCGAAGACGATGTTGCGCCCGCGCCAGCGCAGCCGGGAGAAGCTGAAGGCCGCGACCGCGCAGGTCAGCACCGTGCCGAGGACGCTGATGACGGCGATGACCACTGTGTTGAAGAAGTAGCGGCCGAACGGCTGCGTGGTGAGCGCCTCGGTGAAGTTCGACCACTGGAACGGCGAGGGGATCCACTGGGGCGGCGAGACGAACATCTGCGCGTCCTGCATGAGGGCGCTGCGCACCAGCCAGACGAACGGCAGCAGGGTCGGGATCGACCCGGCCACCAGCGCCACATACAGCAGGGCCCGGCCGTACCTGCGGGGTTTGCGCAGTCCCTCGGTGGGAGCCACCCTGGCCGCGCGGGTCTCGTCCGGGGTTGCCACGGCGGTCATCGGGCGCCTGCCATCTCGTAGTAGACCCAGCGGCGGGCGTTTCTGAACATCAGGAACGTCACCACCATGATGATCATGAACAGGGTCCAGGCGAGCGCGCTGGCGTAGCCCATCTCGCTCTCGGTGAACGCCTTGCGGAACAGGTAGTAGACGTAGAAGAGCGTGGCGTGGTTCGGGCCGCCCTCGGTCATCACGTACGCCTGGTTGAAGACCTGGAAGGTGCCGACGACGCCGACCACCAGGTTGTAGAAGATGGTCGGCGTCATCATCGGCAGCGTGACGTGCCAGAAGCGCCGCCACGCGCCGCCGCCGTCGATCGACACGGCCTCGTACAGGTGCCTCGGCACGCCCTGGAGCCCGGCCAGGAAGATCACCATGGTGTTGCCGAAGCCCCAGGTGCTCATGATGATCATCGAGGGCACGGCCGTCGACTCGCCGTAGATCCACTGGGAGCCGGACAGTCCGCCCTGCCGGAGCAGGGAGTTCAGGAGGCCGAAGTCCGGGTTGAAGATCCAGATCCAGAGCACGACGTTCGCGATGGCCGGGACGAGCGTCGGCAGGTAGAAGATCGTCCGCCAGAGGGCCAGGCCGCGCACCTTCTGGTTGAGCAGCATGGCCACGGCGAAGCTGACGATCAGCACCAGCGGGACCGCGCCGAGCGTGTAGTACGTGGTGGTGCTCAGCGACTTCCAGAACAGCTCGTCGCGGACCATCTCGGTGTAGTTGTCCAGGCCGATGAACGACGGGCTGGCGCCGATCGTCCAGTCGGTCAGGCTGAAGAACGCCGAGGCCACCATGGGGCCGATGGTGAAGATGACGAACCCCAGGATGGCGGGGAGCGCCATCAGGATGCCCCAGCGCGTTTCGAGGCGGCGCATCAGAGCTCCTGGGTGTGCTGCCAGCCCTGGAGCATGCTGGTGATCTTCGGTGCGACTTCCTTGAGGATCTCCCCGGCGGGGCGCTTGCCGCTCTCGATCTCCTGGAGCGCGGGGGCCAGCACGTCGCTGCTGATGGTGGACATGTTCTTGACGCGGTTGCCGAACGTGGGCACGCCGTGGTCGCGGGCGTAGTCCACCACGGCCGTGCGGAACTCCGGCGGGTGCAGCTCGTTCTTCGTCCAGGAGTCGATGGCCGCCTGGTCCTCGTAGTACTTCTTCTCCTGCGGCATCCACAGGCCCTTGGCGAACAGGTCGACGTAGCGCGGGTCGTTGTGGAAGGCGAACAGCTCGACCGCCTCCTGCTCGTGCTTGCTCCCCGCGAACACCGCCGACGCGCCCGCCACCTGGCTGGCGGTGAACGGCTCCTTGTACTTCGGCAGCACGCCGATGCCGTAGTCCACCTTGCTCTCGTTCATGTCGAGCAGGCTCCAGTGGCCGTCCACCACCATGGCGACCCGCTTGGTCTTGAGCAGGATGTTGGTGCCTGGCGCGTCGTCGCCGGTCGCGGCGAGCTGGCCCGGACCGGGCGCGACGCGGTGCTTGTAGATGAGGTCCTGCAGGTTCTGGAACACCTGGATCGCCTCAGGCGTGTCGAGCAGGCACTTCTTGCCGGCCTCGTCGGCGAAGTCCACGCCGTTGCTGCGCAGGAACCCGTACCAGGCCGCGCCGTAGGTGATGCTGCTGGAGATGCCGAACTGCTTGATCTGCTTCGGGTCGAAGCCCGACTCGTCCGGATGCTTGCCGTTCTGGTCGACCGTCAGCTTGTAGGCGTTCTGGACGAGCTGGTCCCACGTCCAGGCGGAGGCGGCGTCGGCGGGCGGCGTGACGCCGGCGGCGGCGACGGCGGACTTGCTGTACCACAGCAGCTCGATCTCGTTCGCGGTCGCGACGCCGTGCAGGTTGTCCTGGCCGGTCCACAGGTACGCGTCCGACAGGTAGCCGGCCAGCTGCGGATATTTCTTCAAATAGGGGAACAGGTTGACCAGCTTGCCCTGCTGGCCCAGGCGGTACGACATCGCCAGTGGCACGTACCCGGCGTCCGGCAGCCGGTTGCTGGCCACGAGCGTGTTGAGCTTCACGTCGTACTCGTCGGGCGTGTAGAGCGGCTTGACCGTCACCCCCGCGTGCTTCTGCTCGTACTGATTGAGCATGCGCTCGACGGCCGCCTTCTCGAACGTCGAGCCCCAGTACATGAACTGCAGCTGCACGTTCTTCCCGCCCGAGCCGGAGCCCGAGCCGCCGCCGCAGGCAGCCGCCGCGGTGCCGAGGGCGGCGAGCCCGCCCAGCTTCAACAGGTCGCGTCTTCTCATCCGCGTTTTTCCTTACGCGAGGGGGATCCAGACCCGCATCGCGCCGCCGTCGCGGTTGTCCCACTGGAAGTAGGGGACGGCGGTCGCGGTCACGCTGGTGCTGGTCGCCAGGGGTTTCGTGGTGTACGGCAGGCCGCCGACGGGCTCGTGCACGGCGACGGCGTCGGTTTCGATCAGTACGGTGCGGCCGACGCCCTCGAGGTCGTCGACGGGCTTCACCCGCAGCGGAGCCTGCGGATTCAGCGCGAGGTCGTCCACCTCCACGCCTTCGGGCTGGTCGGCGTTCTCGAAGCAGTAGACGAGCGGTCCGCGCTCCAGCGCCACGGAGCCCCTGACCGCGTCGATCTTGCGGTGGGGGTAGGTGAGCCTGGGCGTCATGTCGAGCCGCAGCTCGACCGTGTCACCGCTCTGCCAGTTGCGGCGGATGCGGAAATATCCGTCTTCGGCCGCCCGGGCCGGGCGGTCGTCGACGTACGTGGTCTCGCTCCAGGCCGGGATGCGCAGGGCGAGCTCCCAGTCGCCCGCCTCCTCGACCGTGATGCGGACGAGCCCGTCCCACGGGTACTCGGTCTCGATCCGGAGCTTCCCGGCGACGGTCCCCGGGACGTACTGGTGCAGCTGGAGGCCGGCGTCGGTCGTGGTGGCCACGTAGGCGCCGAGCGAGGCCACCAGGCGCATGATGTTCGGCGGGCAGCAGGCGCACGCGAACCACTCCCTGCGCCGCCCGAGGTAGGCGTCCTCGACGAGGTCGTTCCTGCGCTGGAGCGGGTTGACGTAGAAGAAGCGCACGCCGTCGGCCGAGGTCGAGGCGGCGAAGGCGTTGTAGAGCGTGCGCTCGATCAGGTCCGCGTGGCGGCCCTGGCCGGTGGCCAGGAGCAGCCGCCAGTTCCAGTGGATGCTGGCGATGGCGGCGCAGCTCTCGCTGTAGGCGCGGTCGGGCGGCAGTTCGTACCGCTCGCCGAACGCCTCGCCGTCGTGGCGCGAGCCGTGGCCGCCGGTGATGTACGTCTTGGTGGCGACCATGTCCTCCCAGCGGCGCAGCGAGCACTCCAGCAGCGACTCGTCACCGGTCTCCAGGTAGACATCGACGATGCCGGACTCCAGGTAGAGCTGGCGCACGGCATGGCCCACCGCGGTGTCGGCCTCGCGCACCGGCAGGTGGTCCTGGGCGTACAGCATGCCCATGCCGCTGTCCTTGATGAGGCCCTTGCCGCGGTTGTCGATCAGCTTGGCCGCCAGGTCCAGGTAGGTCCGCTCGCCGGTCAGCCGGTACAGCTCGACCAGCGCGGTCTCGACCTCCGCGTGGCCGTCGATGCCGTCGTTCCCGCCGGTCAGGAAGACCTCGACCAGGTGATCGGCCAGGCGCCTGGCGACCTCGACCACTCCGTCGCCGATCCCGGCGCGGGCGGCGGCCACCGCCGCCTGGAACAGGTGGCCGGCGCAGTACATCTCGTGGCTGTACTCGAGCTCGGTGTAGATCTTGTCCGGCTTGACGACCTGGTAGTGCGAGTTGAGGTAGCCGTCGTCCCGCTGGGCTTTCTTCAGGACGGCCGCCGCCTGGTCGGCGAACTCGCCGTAGCCGGGCTCGGGCGCGCGGACGTGCTCCCAGGAGATCGCCTCGAGCTGCTTGTAGAGGTCGGAGTCCTGGAACCGGTAGCCCTGGAACGGCCCCTCGCCCTCTCCTCCCGCGCGGCGCAGGTTGGGCAGAGCACCCGAGCGCTCCATCTGCTCCAGGCCCAGCGGGATGCTGGCCTCGTGGTTGATCCGCTGCCAGCGCGCGAACGGGCCGGCGGTGATGACCACGTCTTGGATCCCGAGCGGCCGCCACACTGTCCGGCCGGACGGAATGACAGGACTCTGCTGCATCTAGCTCCTCAACCTCGGACCTCGGTGAGAAAACAGTGGGAATAGGTTTTCTCAAACGGAGGGTAAGGTGTGATACAGCACAGGTCAAGGGGATGCTTGTGCGCAATAGGGTGTGACGCGAAAGGGGACTCGGTTGGCCAACCCTTCCGATGGGACGACGAGAACCGTCACGATCAGGGATGTCGCGGCGGCCGCCGACGTGTCGATCGGCACCGCGTCCAAGGCGCTCAACGGGCGGGGCCGGATGCGTACCGAGACCCGCGACCGGGTGCTCGCCGCCGCCGAACGGCTCGGCTTCCGGCCCAACCCGCTCGCCCAGGGACTGCTGGCGGGCCGCACGTACACCGTGGGCCTGGTCACGGGCGACAGCTTCGGCCGCTTCAGCATCCCGGTGATGCTGGGGGCCGAGGACGCGCTGGGCGCGGGCCAGATCTCGGTGTTCATGTGCGACACGCGCGACGACCCGATCAGGGAGCGGCACTACGTCGAGCGCCTGCTGGCCAGGCGCGTCGAGGGCATCATCGTGACGGGGCGGCGCACGGAGCCGCGCCCCGGGATCGGCCGCGACCTGCCCGTTCCCGTCGTGTACGCGATGACGCAGTCCACCGACGACTCGGACGTCTCGATCATCCCGGACGACGAGGGCGGCGGAGCGCTGGCCGCCCGTCACCTCATGGCGACCGGACGCACCCGCATCGGCCACGTGACCGGACCCCAGCGCTTCCAGGCGGCGCGCCGCCGCGCGCAGGGGCTGACCACCGCCCTCGCCGCCGCCGGGCTGTCACCGGCGGGGGAGATCCTGTACGGGCAGTGGAGCGAGGAGTGGGGCAGGCAGGGAGCCGACGTGCTGCTGCACGCGGAGCCCGACGTGGACGCCATCTTCTGCGGCAGCGACCAGATCGCGCGCGGGGTGGCCGAGACGCTGCGCGAGCGGGGCCGGCGGGTGCCCGAGGACGTGGCCCTGGTGGGGTTCGACAACTGGGAGCCGATGGCGCTGGGGTGCCGGCCGCCGCTGACGACCGTGGACATGAACCTGGGCGAGATCGGGCGCCTGGCGGCCCGCCACCTGCTGGACGCGATCGCGGGCAACCCGACGACCGGCGGCGTCACCATCGTCCCGGCCAGCCTGGTCCTGCGCGAGTCCACCCGGCGCGCCACCCCCTGACGAGGTGCCGGGGCGGGGGTTGACCGGTGCTGTGTAACACCTTACTGTGCGCCTGGGAAAACCTATTCCCAAATCCTTAGAGGAGTCCGGATGGACCGAGGATCCCGCCACGCCCTGAGGGCCGCCAAGGGCGCCAGGCGAATCACCGTAGCGGCAGCCTTACTCGCCTCCTTACTCAGCGGCGTGCCGCAACAAGCGCACGCCGCGACCACCGCCACGGTGGTCGACATGTTCGGCAGGACCGTCAACGACTACGGCGTCAAGCTGGTCGACTGGCAGGGCTACCTGGCCAATCCGTACGTCGAGCTCACCGTCAGACCCCCGGCAGACGTGCGGTATCCGGTCACCATCGACCTCAAGGCCGAGGGCACCTCCAGGCTCATGGTGGACCTGCCCAGCCAGCTGACCGCGACCGGCGCCACCAAGACGCTGACCTTCGCCGGCGCCGGCGAGCAGAAGCCGTTCCGCCTCGCGATCCACTCCAAGCGCGGCCCCGGCCAGGATGAAAGTTACACGCTCAAGCTCAACATCCGGGATGCGTCAGGGGCGACGTACCAGCAGCAGATGCCGATCCGGGTGCAGCAGGACGAGAAGACCGCGCTGCAGCCCAGCCTGCCGACCACGTTCGACTACCGCTACGACAACATCACCGGCTACTTCAACCAGCCGAACTTCAGGACCGCCGCCGAGGAGGCGGTGAAGGACTGGTTCAGGTTCTTCGACGTGCAGCCGTTCGACACCGTGGCTGCCGGGGCGGAGAACAACCACCTGCCGGGCAACGACTGGCAGAACACCATCAACGTCACCAACAACGCCGCCTACAACGGCATGTACGTGTTCTTCCGCGGCATCCAGACCCCGTACTCGACCGGCTACCCCGCCGCCAACGGCAAGTACAGCACCCGGGGCGGCCAGCAGCTCGCGGGCCCGCTGCACCGCTCGACCGCGATGATCTTCGAGTACGACGAGACGAACAAGCAGCTGTTCACCTCCCTGGCCGACGAGGACTGGTACAAGACGGAGATCGCCGGCTCGGTGCTCGACGTGCATGGCCTGGTCATGCACGAGTACGGCCACGCGGTGGCCTTCCACAGCGACTGGGCCGGCATGCGCTCCTACGTGCAGGGCGGCGGCAACGATCCAGACGTGGTGGCGTACCAGGGCTATGCCGTCCCCCTCGACAGCAGCTACCACATTCCCGGCGAGCAGCGCTATTGGGACCGGCTGAGCGGGCAGAGCGGCGGCTGGACCCACCTGTTCCCCACCCGCAGGTGGATGCTGACCAAGCTCGCCCTGCTGGTGGCCGAGAACGCCGGCTGGAAGCTCAACCGCAACCTGACCCCCTTCCTGCCGCCGTCGATCGTCACCACCTCGCTGCCCGCGGCCACTCCGGGCACGGCCTACAGCCAGACGCTGCAGGCCAAGGGCGGCGTGCCGTTCTACGACTGGCAGGTGACCAGCGGCTCCCTGCCCGCGGGGCTCACCCTCGACCGGTTCACCGGGACGATCAGCGGCACCCCCACCACGGCGGGGACGTCCAGCTTCACCGTCCAGCTGCGGGACTACGACAAGCTGAGCACGCCGCTGACCAGGACGTTCCAGCTCACTGTCGGCAGCGGCGGCGGGACCTCGGTGAACGTGGCCGGCAGCGCGACGCCGTCCGCCTCCTACACCTCCCCGTGGGAGAGCGTGGCGGCGATCAACGACGGCATCGACCCGCCCAGCTCCAATGACACCGTCAACCGCCGCTGGGGCACCTGGCCCAACACCGGCACCCAATGGGCCGAGCTGACGTGGAGCTCCGCCCAGACCCTCAAAGCCGCCGACATCTACTTCTTCGACGACAACGACGGCGTCCGCCTGCCCGCCTCCTGGAAGCTCCAGTACTGGAACGGCAGCGCGTACGCCGACGTCCCCGGCACCTACCCGATCGCCATCAACGCCTACAACAAGGTCACCTTCAACCCGATCAGCACCGCCCGTTTGCGCGTGGTCCTGCAGAGCGGCCAAGCCTCGGTGGGACTGCTCGAAGTGAAGGCCTACGGTGAGCCGCGTCTAGCGGCTCACCGCAGGTAGCGGGTCCTCACCGCAGGTAGCGGGTCTGCACCTACACCTAGAAGGGTTCAATGCGGAAGATCGCCATCTTCAGCGCGCTGGCCGCCCTGGCCGGCGCGCTGTCGGTCCCCTCCCCCAGCCTCGCCGCCCGTCAGGCGGCCCCCGCGCTGGACGTGTTCGACATCTTCTACCGCAAGGTCAACGACTACGGCGTCCAGCTCGTGGACTGGCAGGGCTACCTCGCCAACCCGTACATCGAGCTGACGGTACGCGCGCCCAAGGTCCCCGGCATCAGCTACCCGCTGAAGGTGGACCTGCACGCCAAGGGCACCTCCAGGCTGATGTTCAACATGCCGAGCGAGCTGACGGCCACCGGCGCGACCAAGTCCTTCACGCTCACCGGACCCGCCGACCGCGAGGTCGTGCGACTGGCCATCCACTCCAAGCAGAGCGGCGGCCAGGACGAGCTGCACCAGTGGGTCATGAAGACCACGGACGCGGCCGGCGCCACCGGCACCCAGACCATGCCGATCCGGGTGCAGCAGGACGAGAAGACCCCGCTCAAGCCCACCATCCCCATCGACTTCGACTACCGCTACGACGACATCACCGGCTACTTCAAGGACCCCGCCGTGCGCAAGGCCGCCGAGACCGCGGTGCGCAACTGGTTCGCGTTCTTCGACCTGCAGCCGTTCGACACGGTCCCGGCGGGCGACGAGGTCAACCGGCTGCCGGGCGACGACTGGCAGAACGAGGTCGAGGTCTCCAACGCCAAGCCGTACAACGGCATGTACGTCTTCTTCCGCGGCATCCAGACGCCGTACTCGACCGGCTACCCCACCATCAACGGCAAGTTCCACACCCAGAACGGCAAGCCCACCCCCTACCACCGCTCCACCAGCATGATCCTCGAGTACGACGAGCAGCTGATGAAGCTGTTCACCTCGCTCAAGGACGAGGACTGGTGGAAGACGGACCTCGGCCAGGTGATCGACGTCCAGGGCCTGGTCATGCACGAGTACGGCCACGCGGTCGCCTTCCACAGCGACTGGCAGGGCATGGCGGACTACGTGGCGTCCAAGGGCAGGAACGACCAGGACGTCATCGACTACCAGGGCTACCCCGTGCCGCTCGACACCAGCTACCACGTGCCCGGTGACGACCCCTACTGGGACCGGATCAGCGGGCAGAGCGGCGGCTGGCGGCACGTCTTCCCGACCCGCAGGTGGGAGCTGACCAAGCTCACGCTGCTGATCGCGGAGAACGCCGGGTGGAAGCTGAACAGGAAGCTGACCCCGTTCCTCAAGCCCTCGATCGAGACCTCCGCCGTCCCCGCGGCGAAGGCGGGAGCGGCGTACGAGCAGCGGCTCCAGGCCAAGGGCGGGGTCCCGTTCTACGACTGGCAGGTCGTCGGGGGCTCGCTGCCCGCGGGCCTCAGCCTCGACCGGTTCACCGGGGCGATCACCGGCACCCCCGCCACGGCAGGGACCGCCACGTTCACCGTCCAGCTCAGGGACAACGACAAGCTGAGCACCCCCGTCACGCGTGAGTACAAGCTCACCGTCGGATAGCGAGAAGGAGGGCGGCGGAGACCCCGCCGCCCTCCCCTTTCGTCAGTAGCCGTAACGGCTCTTCAGGTGCCGCCACCAGTCCCGGAACATCCACGCGTCGAAGTCCGTGATGTACGCCGCGCTGCCCGCCTTCATCAGGAAGCAGCAGACGCCTGTCGGAGTCCAGTCGTAGAAGTCGTCCAGACCGAACGAGTGGCCTATCTCATGCAGGAGTATGTGGATGTTGTCGGCGTTGAGGTTCGACATGTAGTACTCGCTGCCGATCCGCTGCCCCCAGTCGCCCCCGGCTCCGCCGCCGAACCCGGCGGTCAGCCACAGCGACATGTCGTAGTGGTGCGACGCGCCGCCCGGGCAGTTGGGGTAGTTGCCGCTCTGGTTGAAGAACCGGCCGCAGGGCTCGGCGCACTGGGGCGCGTTCTCCCGGATGTCGTTGACGTAGATGTCCACCGAGTTGTCGTTCCACTGCAGCTGGGCGCGGTCGCGTACGGCCCAGCCCACGACCTTCAGCGGCACGTTCGCGTACGGCCAGCCGTTGTGGCCGGCCATGACGTCCATCCACTTCTTGAACTGGCGGGCCAGCGCGGCGTGGATCTGGTCACGCTGGGCCGCCGTCACCGTGGCGGTGGTGTCCCAGCGGACGCAGTAGTTGATCGAGCCGCGGTTGGCCATGATCTGGTCCCAGCCGTAGTTGCGGAACCCGTACAGGTTGGGGTACGTGCTCTCGACGTGCTGCCAGACCTGGTTGAGCGGGGTGACCAGGTTGGCCGGCGGGTTCCAGTTCGAGGTGCCGCCGCCGGAGTCGGGGGCCCACGCCTTCACCTCGAGCAGCCCCACCGAGCCCTGGCCGCTCTGCAGGACGACGCGCAGCCGCGTGGTGCTGATCTGCGTGAAGCTCACCTTGTTGTAGGCGTTCACCGCGATCGGGTACGTGGCGGAGATGTCGACGTACGCGCTGCCGTTCCAGTACTGGAGCTTCCAGGAGGCCGGGACGCGGACGCCGCCGCCGTCGTCGAAGAGGTACACGTCGGCGCCTTTGAGCGTCTGGGACGAGCCCCAGGTGAGCTCGGCCCATTGGGTGCCGGTGTTGGGCCAGGTGCCCCAGCGGCGGTTGACGGTGTCATTGGAGCTGGGCGGGTCGATGCCGTCGTTGATCGCCGCCACGCTCTCCCAGGACGAGGTGCAGGAGGCGGACGGCGTCGCGCTCCTGGCCACGTTCGTGTCGGCCAGGGCGGTCTGGGCGGGTAACAGGAACGTGACGATCAACAGGAGGGGCAGGACGGCCAGGCGTTTCATTCGGTCACCTCTGTTTTGGTAGCGCTAACATTGGCGAACGCGGCACGCCCCTTCCGGCGGGAACCGCGCCTGCTTTGATCGCACGGGCTAGCGCTTCCGTCAAACCGGGAGTCAAGGTGTTCTCAGCGACCTGCGGGTTCCCGCTGAAACTTTCACGCCCGGCACCCCGCCGGCGGCGCCGCAGAGCCTGGATTGTCGGGCGGGCCGCGTAGGGTGCCCCGCATGGCGACGCTCATCGGACGGGACCGGCCCGCGGCCATTCTGCGCGGCGAGGTCGAGCGTGCCCTGGTCAGCCACGGCTCGCTGGTGCTGGTCACGGGCGAGGCGGGGATCGGCAAGAGCACCCTGGTGGCGAGCGCGGCGGAGGAGGCCGTCCGCGGGGGCGCCCGGCTGCTCACCGGGGTCTGCTGGGAGGGCGAGGGGGCGCCGGGCCACTGGCCGTGGGTGCAGGTGGTCCGCCGCCTCGCCGCCGAGCCCCTGACGGGATCCGAGGGGTTCGAGCTGTACGACACGGTGACCGGGCTGCTGGTGGACGCCTCCAGGGAGCGGCCCGTCGTGGTGGTGCTCGAAGACCTCCATTGGGCGGACGCGGCGTCCTTGAGGCTGCTGGAGTTCGTGGTGCGGCATGCCTGGTTCGAGCGGCTGCTGGTGATCGGCACCTACCGGGACTCCGAGGTGGGCGGGGCGCTGCCCCTGGAAGCCAAGGCCATCACGCTGACGCTGACGAGGCTGAGCCGGGAGGAGGTCGGCCGGCTGGTGGCCCGCACCACGGGCCTGCCCCCCGACGAGCAGCTGGTGACCGAGATCCACCGGCGTACGGGCGGCAACCCGTTCTTCGTGGAGCAGACCGCCCGGCTGTGGCAGGGCGGGACTCCGCTCGCCACGATCCCCCCTGGGGTGGGGGCGGCAGTGCGGCGGCGGTTGTCGCGGCTGCCGGAGGCGGTGCTGGAGCTGCTGCGGATGGCGGCGGTCCTGGGCCGTGAGTTCACCGCGGACGCTCTTCACGCGGCGCTCACCCCTGTGCCCCGTGATGCCCTCGACCTGCGGGCCGCCTCGCGCGGTTCGGCGGCGGCGGTGAGTTTGAGGGATCGAGCCGCTCTCCCGCACGACCGGGCGCTCTTGGGCGGTTCCGGGGCTTCGGTGGGGTCGGCACTGGGCGGTTCCGGGGCTTCGGTGAGGTCGGCACTCTTGGGCGGTTCGGAGGCTTCGGTGCGGTCGGCGCTCGAGCAGGCGGTGTCGGCCAAGCTGGTCACCTCGCTGGGCTCCGGGCGCTACGCCTTCGTGCACGACCTCGTTCGTGAGACCCTCTACGCCGAGCTCGACGAGGACGAGATCCGTGCCCGGCACGCGGCCGCGCTGCGTGCGCTGGGCTCGGCGCTGCCCGCGACCCGTGCCCACCACGCGTACCTCGCCGCCGTGCCCGACGCGCCCGACCTGCTTCTCACCGCCGCCAGGGACGCCGAGGCGCGGATGGCGGACGAGGAGGCCGCCGGGCACTACCGCCGCGCGCTGGAGCTGACCCCTGCCTGGGAGCCGCGCAGGCGGGCCACGATCGGGCTCGACCTCGGCGTGGCGCAGCACCGCGCGGGCGACACCGCCACCGGCGTGCGCACGCTGGAGGCGGCCATCGCGATCACCCGCCGGCTCGACGACGCCGACCTGATGGCGCTGACGGCTTTGAAGCTGCACGACCTCTGCTACTTCGGCCAGGGCGGCCAATGGGCCGACTTCGTCCACGAGGCGCACCACCGCCTGGTCCGCCCGGCCACGTACGATCCCTCGCGCACCACGATGCCCGCACGCGACGCCACCACCCCCGCACCGGCCAACGCCACACACGACACCGCCACCCCCGAACCAGCTGACGCCACACGCGAGCCGAGCAATGCCACTCATGGGCCGCGCAGCAGCGCACTCGAGCCGAGCAACGTCGCCCACGGGCCGCACAGCACCGCACTCGATCATGGCCGCGCCACGCGGGGGCCGGGCGGCCTCGCACCGGGCTCAGGCGTCACCCCACACACCCTCGACACCCCACACGCCCTCGACGCCGGAGCACGCCGACCCGGCGACGCTCCACACAGGCCCGGCGACCTCCCCCCATCGACGGGCGGCGGCGCCCGTGAGCCGGGCGATGGCGGTGGACGCCTGGACGTCGCGGCGCTGGAGTTGACCGAGGTCGCGGCCGAACTGGCCCGCCGGGGGGATGACGACGAGACGCTCGGGTTCAGCCTGGTGGCCAGGCTCGGGGCCATCTGGGGGCCGGACACCGCGGGCGAGCGGCTGGCCATCACCGAGGAGCTGGCGGCCGTGGCCCGGCGGACGCGAGACGCCCAGCTCGACCTGACCGCGCGATCCTGGCGGGTCGGCGCGCTCCTGGAGGCGGGCGATCCCCGGTGCCTCCTGGAGCTGCGCGGCTTCGTGACGCGCGCCGAGGGGGCCGAGCTGGCGTTGTTCCAGCACGAGGCCGCGGTGCTCAAGGCCATGTTCGCCACGCTCGCCGGACGTTTCGACGAGGCCGGGACCCACATCGACGCCGCCTACGAGCTGGGCGAGCAGCCGGGCATCGGCCGGCGGGACCTGCGCTGGATGCAACGGTGGTCGGTCGCGCTGCTCAGGGGCCGGTTCGACGTGGCCGACAGCGTGCTGGGCGAGATGGAGCGGGCGGGCAGCCGCCATTTCCCGCTCTACCGCGCGGTGACGGCAGTGCAGCGGGGCGACGGGGGCGAGGCCGCCGTACGTCACCTGACGGAGATCATGGCGGCAGGCGAGCAATACCTGCGGTGGATGGCGCCGCTGTGGCTGAGGTTCCAGGCGCAGGCGGCCGCCCTGTCGAAGGATCCGGTGCTGTGCGAGCACGCACGGGCCGCGATCACCCCGTACGTCGGCCAGTGGGGCGTGACCGCCACGGTCGCCGTGGAGGGGCCGTTCGCGCACTGGGCGGCCGTGCTCGACGCCGCACAGGGACGCTGGGACGAGGCCGTCGACGGCTTCACCGCCGCCTACCGCGCGGCCGACCTGCTGGGCGCGCGCCCGTGGTCGATCGAGTCCCGCGCCCGCCTGGCCGAGGTGCTGCAGGCGCGCGGCGACGACGCCTCCGCGCTGATCGAGCAGGTCGAACGGGACGCCGCCGCCCTCGGCATGCTGGTACGCCTGCCGCGCCCGGAAGCCGACGCCTTCCGCTTCGACGGCCAGGTCTGGACCCTGACCTACGCAGGCAGGACCGTGCACCTGCCCGACTCCAAGGGCCTGGCCGACCTCCGTGTCCTGCTCGGCCGTCCAGGGAGCGAGGTCCCGGCGGTCGAGCTGCTGAACCCGGCGGGCGGCGAGGTCGTGGTCGCGGCGCGGAGCATGGGCGGTGACGACGTGCTGGACGAGGAGGCCAAGAAGCGCTACCGAAGGCGGCTGGAACTGCTCGACGACGAGATCGACCGGGCCGCCGAGCTGGGCGACGACCGCCGTGCGGCCGAGCTCGACGCCGAGCGGAAGGCGCTGCTGGACGAGCTGCGTACGGCCGCCGGGCTCGGCGGCCGTACGCGTAGGCTCGGCGACGAGGCCGAACGCGCCCGCAAGGCCGTCACCAACCGGATCCGCAGCACGCTACGCCAGCTCGACCAGCGCCATCCGGAGCTGGCCGCTCATCTGAGGGCCTCGGTCTCCACCGGCGCCACTTGCCGCTACCATCCAAGTCCGCCGGTGCGCTGGTCACTTTGACGGCGGGCACACGGACCTGGTTCAGCGGAGCTTGGCGAAGAACGTGGTGACGTCCTCGGCGAAGAGGGCGGGTTGCTCGGTCGCGAAGAAGTGGCCGCCCCGGTCGTACTCCGCCCAGTGCACGATGTTGTGGTCCCGTTCCGCCCAGGGGCGGATGGTGACGTCGCATGCCTTGGACACGAGCACCCCCGTCGGCACGGTGCCTCGTGCCGACGCGGCCCAGTCCGCAGCCCCGCCCGAGGCCCAGTCCGCGGGCCCGTCCGAGGCCCAGTCCGCGGGCCCGTCCGAGGCCCCGTCCGCGGGCCCGTCCGAGGCCCCGTCCGAGGCATCGCCCCAGTCGCCTGTGCCGGCGTCGCTCCAGTCGTTGGCGCTCATGCTCTCGTAGTAGAACTGCGCCGACGACCCCGCCGTCCCGGTCAGCCAGTAGATGGTGACGTCGGTCAGCATCAGGTCGCGGTCAAGCGAGTCCTCCGGCAGGCCCTCCACGGGCTCCGTCAGCTCCTTGAACTTCTCCATGATCCACGCGAGCTGCCCAACCGGCGAGTCGTGCAACCCGTACGAGACCGTCTGGGGCCGCTTCGACTGGGTTTGGAGGTAGCCGTCGTTGGAGTTCTCCATCGAGTTCCAGCGCCGCCGCTCCTCCTCCGTGAGCCCGTCCATCTCACCTTCTTCACCGACGGGGAAGGTGATCGCGGCGTTGAGGTGGATGCCCACGATGTGGCCGGGATCGTGCTTGCCCATTTCCGGTGCGATGAACGACCCGCTGTCGCCGCCCTGCACCCCGTACCTCTCATAGCCGAGCAACGCCATGAGCTGGGTGAACGCCTTCGCGGTGCGGACGGGACCCCAGCCGGGTCCGGACAGCGGAGTGGAGAAGCCGAAGCCCGGCAGCGACGGGATGACCAGGTGGAAGTCGCGCGAGAGCGGCTCGATGACGTCCAGGAACATCGCGAACGTGCCCGGCCAGCCGTGCAGCAGCATGAGCGGCAGGGCCGAGGGGTTCTCGGAGCGGATGTGGGCGAAGTGGATGTTCTGCCCGTCGATCGTGGTGGTGAACTGCGGGATCGTGTTGAGCCTGGCCTCGTGCGCGCGCCAGTCGTAGCCGGTACGCCAGTATTCGGCCAGGTCCCTGAGGTAGTCCAGGGGGACGCCGCGCTCCCAGCCGGTGCCGGGAAGCTGGTCCTGCCAGCGGGTCATGGCCAGGCGGGTACGGAGGTCGTCCAGGTCCTGCTGGGCGATGTCAATGCGGAACGGATTAATCATCACGATATTTCTCCTGGATCAAGAACGGAATGCGGCGGCGTGCTCCGCGGCCCACTGGGCGAACGTGTGGCCGGGACGGCCGGTGACCTGCTCGACGGTCGGCAGCACGACCGAGGCGGCGTCCGGCGGGTTGGCGCCGAGCTGGACCGCGAACTCGATCAGCTCCTCCCCCGCTCCCCACGCCTCCATCGAGGCCCGATACTGCGCCTCGCTCAGCTCCTCGAACCGGATCTCCCGGCCGATCGCCTCCCCGATCAGCTGGGCCCGCTGCGCGGGCGTCAGCGTCTCCGGCCCGGTGATCAGGTACGACTCGCCGGCGTGCCCGTCCGACACCAGCGCCGCCACGGCCACGGCGGCGATGTCGGCCTCGTGCACGACGGCCCCCGGGTTGTCGCCGAACACCCGGACCACCCCCTCCTCGCGGATGGATGGGGCCCATTCGAGCGCGTTGGCCATGAACTCCACGCACAGCAGCTGCGTCCAGCCGATCTCCCCGGCCCGCAGCGCCTCCTCGACCGAGCTCTCGTCCCAGCTGCTCAGCACGCTGACACGGGTCACTCCCGCCTTCGCGGCCAGCTCGACGAGCTCGGGCCCGGTCTGTAGCGCCGCCTGGTCGTCGCCGCCGACCGTGATCAGGTGAAGCGCGGTCACACCTTCCAGCGCCGGGGCCAGCGACTGCGGCTTGCTCAGATCGCCGCAGGCCACCTCAACGGAGGCGGGCAGCCGGGCCGCGGCCGGGTTCCTGGTCAGCGCGCGCACTCGCTCGCCGCGGGCGACGAGCTGCGCCACGATCTGCCGGCCGACCGTTCCGGTAGCGCCCGTCACGAGAATCGTCATTGCTTTCCTCCAGTCAGAACGTCTCGAATGTCTCGGACGTCTCGGACCTCTCGACCAGGAGGCGCTACATGCGAAATAGCACCCGCTACGCCGCCACCACGCCAACCCGGCGAGGTCGGCCACCTGCAGGCGGGGTGAAACTTTCACGTCGATCCCACCGCCTCTCATCGCTTGACCTGCGGCGGTGAGGATTTCTTGCTCGCCGGTGTTTCCTCCGGCCAGCCGCGGACTTACGGTGACCCCACTTCCCGTTGGAACCGGTCTCGGCCGCGTCGAACTGTCGTCGAAGCGCTTCGATGGACCGGATTCGACACAGTGGTGCCCGCCATCGGCGGACAACAGCGGAAAGGGAGATCATGCTCAGGACGCTCCGCCTCTTCCTCCCGGCATCCATGCTCGTCGCGCTCATCGCAGTGCTCGCCCAGCCGGCACAGGCCGCCGTCTGGTCCTCGTCGGCCCAGTGGGCGACCTGGTCCAACGGCGGCTACACCCTTTACAACAACATCTGGGGCAGCGGCGCCGGCCCACAAACGATCTGGGCAAACTCGTACAGCAACTGGGGTGTCTGGGCGAACCACCCCAACACCGGTGGCGTCAAGTCTTACCCCAACGCCACGAAGAACGTGAACCGGCGGCTCAGTGCTCTCGGCAGCGTGACCAGCAGCTTCAACGTCACCGTGCCGAACGGCGGCGCCTACACGTCGGCGTACGACATCTGGTGCGACGGTCACACCTACGAGATCATGCTCTGGATGAACAAGTACGGCCCGGTCGGCCCGATCGGGTCCCGGCAGACCAGCGCATCGGTGGGCGGCCACAGCTGGGACGTCTACCGTGGCTCCAACGGGTCCAACCAGGTGTTCTCCTTCGTCCGGCAGGGCAACGTCAACTCCGGGACCGTGGACATCAAGGCAATCCTGAACTGGCTCCGGTCCAGGAACTGGTTCGGCGACGTGACCCTGGGCGACGTCCAGTTCGGTTACGAGATCACGTCATCCAGCGGCGGAATGGACTTCCGTACCAACAGCTTCTCGGTGTCGGCGAGCTGACATCGGCCAAATGCAACCCCGCGGAATGTGCGGCGAGGTGTCAGCCTCACATTCCGCGGGGTTGTCTCGTCCATCTGGTGAGGGCAGATGCGACGAAGGAAAGTCGGCGACACTATGAGCACACATTCCGAGCCAGGGCACGACCGGCTCGATCCGAGCCTGACCGCGATCATGAGCGAGCGGCGTAAGCTGATCAATCTCGCCTACCGGCTCCTCGGCTCCTCCAGCGGCACGTCGAACATGCCCTGGAGCTGAAGGACGCGGGCGGTGCGGCGTACGGGGGTGGAGAGCGTAATGTCCGCGCGCAACTACAGCCTCCTTTATGAGGGGTCACGATCGTGTCACTCGGCGTCTGGGGTCCAGACCGCAGGAGCATCATCAGGCCATGGCCGAGAAGAACTCACAGCAGCAGTCCGGACGGTGAAGCCTTCGTCGATCGTCGTAGCCATGCTCGTGCTCGTGGCCGTCCCGACACTGGCCTGGCTGCTCGGGCCGGGAGCCACGTGGGTACTGGAGACCATGGACGGTGTCACCCTCAATGACGACATCCCACCCCCGGCGACCTTGCCCCCGAACGAGCTGACCGCCAAGGACTGGGCCGCCGCCCTCGCATCCGTTCGCGGCAACGTCCTGGCCGTGGCCACTGGCCTGGCCGCGCTGCTTGCGGTGTTCTACACCGCCCGCAACGCCGATACCGCCCGCCGCACCTTCCAACTCGGCGAGCACGGCCACGACACCGACCGCTTCAGCAAGGCGGTCGAGCAGCTCGGCAGCAGCCAAGCCCCGGTCCGGCTCGGCGGGCTGTACGCGCTCGAACAGCTCGCCCAGAATAACCCCGGTCTGAGGCAGACTGTCGTGGACGTCGTCTGCGCCTATCTGCGGATGCCGTGGACGCCGCCGCGCAAGGAGGACCGGCAGGAGCAGATCCGCGCTGCCCAGCGCGCCAGCCGCACCCGGTCACCAGGCCGTGCCGAGGCGCGGGTCACCCGTGACCCGGACGAGGAGCGGCAGGTCCGGCTCACTGCACAGCGTCTCCTCGTCAACCATCTGCTCTGGCAAAAGCCCCGCTGGTGGGAGCGCTCCACCGCCGCCAACCCACTCTTCTGGCCTGGCATCCGCCTCGACCTGACCGGTGCCACCTTGCTCGACTTCAATTTCAACAGCCGCCGTGTCCACCAAGCGCATTTCAACGGGGCGACCTTTATCGGCCCTGCCGGGTTCAACAATGTGACCTTCTCCGGCCCTGCCTGGTTCGGCGGGGCGACCTTCACCGGCGACGTCTGGTTCGGCGAGACGATCTTCTCCGAAACCGCGCGGTTTAACGGGGCGACCTTCACCGGCGACGTCTGGTTCGGCAAGGTGATCTTCTCCGGCGACGCCCGATTCAACGGGGCGACCTTCACCGGCGACGCCCTATTCGCTGGCACGCGGGGCACTCACATCTGGCTGGCGGGAGCGCGGGTGCTGCACCCGGATGGCGAGCACGTGTGGCCGCCGGGCTGGCGCGTGAAGACAGGCCCCAGCGGCGCGGTGCTCGAACGGGACGAGCCGCCCGATGGGGGTGCGGAAAACGAGCAGGTAGGCGAGAGCCCGCCGCCCTACATCGCGGGCGTCAACGATCGGCCTACATGAGGGCTCCAACTGTGCAGCCTTCCTCGGTCAGCCGTTCGAGGAGTTCGACCTGTTCGGCCTCTCAAAAGCCGGCACGGGCGCCACGACCTGGTCGGGATCGTCTGCCACGCGCGCTTGACCAGCATGGAGGCGGCAGCCAACGACGAGCTCGCCGCCCGCAGAGCAGAACCACGCGATCGCTGATTCGCAGACCGGCGGGTGACCAAGCCGCTCACCCGCACGACGGCCCTCTGGACCTAGAGGCCGGCACCTCACCGATCCGAAGCCGAAGCCTGCGACGCTGAGAGCCGTTGTGTTCAGAGATCCCGCGCTCCCCAGCCCCGCTACCACGGGACGACGGGAAGCCCGCCAGGCGGTGCCGGGTGGACATCCAGCCAGCCGCACGGGTTGAACGGGGCCACCTCGCCCTCGTAGCCGGGTCGGTCGGAGCAGCTGCAGGTACGGGTGGTAGTCGCGGGGGTTCGGGTGCCAGCTGGTCGGGCAAGACGTACCCGGTGATGTTGTAGGTGGGCCCGACCAGAGTCACGTGCTGGCCTCGCAAGTATCCCCAGTCGATGCCCAGCCGGTAGACCGGGAGCCGGCCACAGTAGGGCGGGTTGTGCTTGCGGTGGTCGCCGATGCCGTCCGGGTAGGCCAGGCCGTACGCCGGGCGCTGGCCGGTCGCCCCCACTCGCCTCTCGGACGGCTCGCGCTCCAACAGGGCCTGGTCCTCGATGTAGCCGAGCAGGGCGGTGGAGTTGTCGGTCCATCCGCCGTGGGGTGTGTCAGAGCAGAGCGGTTGCTCATGGTCGGGCGGGTTGAAGTGGGTGACCAGATCGGCGTCGACGAGATCCATTGCGGTGATCAGTGCCTTTCTCGCGGGCGTTGCGCACGAAGATCCGCGTTGAGGTGGCGAGCCGGCCCAGCGAGTGCGGGCATGGTCTGACCACCCCGTAGAGAAGACGACCGGTGTGGACGGCGATGCCGTACCCGTGCTCGCGATCGCCTAGACCGCAGACAGGCAGCGCTCGTGCGGCGTGCTTACTCATGGCCAGCGCCGCGACATGGTCCAGAAGCTCGGTGAGCTGAGCTGCGGACACACCGGTCCACCACTGCTGTGCTGCCGCTTGCTCCTGGCGGTCGCGTTCACGGCATGCCAGCTCTTCCCGCAGGGCCCGTCCTTATCTGGGGTATTCAAGCGAACTAGCTGGTCGGGGGCTTGAAGGCAGGTAAGCCATGTAGGCAAGTAGGTTGGCAGCGGCCCGCCGCACCGGTGGATCGTCGAAAGGTCGATCAGTCATCTGATGTGCGCGGCCATGGACCTGAGCTGCACGAATGCCGCTTCGCTCCTGACGCCTGAAAACTGCCTCGGGAGCCATGTCGATTCCGGGGGTGCGCAATCGACGCGTTGGCGAGGGGACGGGCCGGAGGTCCTGTCACCATCACACGAAGTCGACCAGGTACTCACCCCGGAAGGAAGCAATGAAATACATGCTGATGCAGTTCGGCGACGAAACCGTCCTGAGCGGCAAGTCTCAGGGATGGGTCCGGCAAATGATCAAATTCATGACCGAGTTCACCGAAGGGCTGAAGAGGTCCGGTGAACTGCTCGCCGATGAAGGGCTGGCACTCGCGCCGCATGCGAAGGTGGTCAGTCTCGAAGACGGCGCGGTGGCCGTGCGGGACGGCACGTTTGCTGAGCCCAGCCAATCACTGGCCGGCTGGTGGCTGGTGGACGTCGCGGATGAGAACAGAGCGCTGGAGCTCGCCCGTCAGATCGTCGCCGGCGCCGGCGAACCGGTGGAGGTCCGCCAATGCCACGAACCTCCGGTGACGTGAACTGATCAGGCCAGGAGTCCCAGGGTTTCAGGCGTTTCGCAGGCCCTGAGCTGCCGCTCAGGGTCGGTTTCCTCCTGCGCGCCGTTCACCGACGAGGAGTTGGAGGGCCTGCGGAGGTTCGCCGAGAGCGGCCTGGAGGAGCTGTTCCGGTTCTTCACGTTGACCCCGGCGGACGTGGCATTCATCGATACCGATCCTCATGCCGGTTTCGGCCAGCAGTTGGATCAGGAAGGTGTCGCGGGCGTGCCGGGCCAGGCCGAGCAGCACGCCAATCTCCTCATCCGACAGCCGCTCATAGCCCGGGACCGCGACCCGGAACTTGATCGTGCGGGCCATCACCGTCCGGTTCTGAGCGTCATTCATTCGACCGCCTGCGACATCACTGATGCCGTCAACGCCATCGCCGCCGAAGGCCGCCCCGTCGACCCCGACGATCTGGCCACCATCTCGCCCTACATCACCCATGTCATCCGCCGATTCGGCAACTGGATCCTCAACCTCACACCACCAGCGGCCGACCCCACCACGCGTCTCGATCTGGAATCCAGAGTCCTGTTCGCGCCATAGCGGCGGCCGACAGCCCACCTGTCGGCCGCCGCTCAGTGCAGCAGCCACCATCGCCCCTGCGCTTATCGTGCCGTTCCGGCAGGCGCGGCACCTGCACCGCGAACATTAGACGGCGGGTGCGTGGCGGCCGCTGCTCCGGAGGGGGTTCACCCCGTCGAAGCCCGGGGGGACGGCGCTCGTTCTGGGGATGCTGCTCTGTCGCGTGGTGATGGGTCACGTGGTGGCGGGCCGGAGCACATGAGGAGCTGCGCTATCGCGAGCTGGCACCCGTCAACGGCGTGCTCTCCCTCCCGGTGACCTGGTAATCACCATGGACAGCATCATCGACCAGGGACAGATGCATGGGCGGCGGCCAGTGCGTCAGGTCCGCCGCCGGAGGGAGTTCGACGATGCCGTCGGATTCGCGCTGGTCGAAGACCCGACAGGTCCCTAGCGCCCGGAGTCGGAAGGTTCGTTGTGGATTCGTGCGGGCACGAATGGGAATCTCCCGGCGGGTCGGGCACAAGACAGGCGGCCCCGCGAAGACATTGAGATGAGGCGGATGAACACCATGGCGACCGACTACGACAGCCCGCGTAAGATCGACGACGACTCCGGCGAGGAGAGCCTCCAAGAACTCCAGACTCGCCGCGCCGACACGTCGTCCGGCAGCATCGACGTCGACGAGACCGACCTGGCCGAGTCGATCGAACTGCCTGGCGCGGATCTGTCGAATGAAGAGCTGTCCGTGCGGGTGATCCCGCCTCAGGCGGACGAGTTCACCTGCTCGCGCTGCTTCCTGGTGCACCACCGTAGCCAGCGCGCCTCTGAGCGGAACGGTCAGCAGGTCTGCCTGGAGTGCGCCGCCTGACCGGGACGATGATGAGGCCACGGCCACGCCGCCCATGGCCGCTTCCGGAGCCACTCCAACGGCGATCCTGTGGACACCGAGGCGGCCGTCGGCACATCGCCGGCCCAACGTGCTGCCGCCCGATGAGGTGATCTTCAAGGTGCCTTCTTCATCCCTTGCGCCCTCGGTGACGGATGCTGCGCCGTCGCCACTCCGTCGCCCGCCTATCGCTGGCAACGCCCGAAGTCGACAACGTACGTCCCGCCGCCTGCGGCCCCCGCGCCAGCCGGATCCGCCGACCCGGCCGCGACCCCGATGCCGAGGTCTGTCAGCGTCGGGCTCAGGACGATCTGGCGGTGGCCGTACGTGCTGACGTTCACCCACCAGTTGACGGCGGCCCGCGCGGTGCCGTAGCCGGTGCCCCAGCCGGTGTAGGTGGTCTCGGAGTAGGCCCACGACACCGGGTTCGGGCAGTAACCCGAGCCGGTGATACGGCTGTACGGCGTAGAGCCGGTCTGCGGGTTGGTGTGCGAGTCGGCGCCGGGCCGCCACCACTTCAGGCTCGCCGCCGCAGCGGCGTGCGACGTCGCCGCCGAGTCGAGCGAGCTGTTGCGGGTGAGCGCGGCCAGCCCGACCTTGGCGCGTTCGGCGTCGATGAGGCAGTGCACCGCCTGGCCGACCATGGCGAGGTTGCTGCTGGTCGGAGCCGCGTCGTAGTACGCTGCCGCGGCGGCGCACCCCGGCGCGGCCGCGTACGCCGGGGCGGCGCTCACGAACGGGACGGCCATTAAGGCAGCCAGAGCTATGGAGCGAATCACCGTGATCTCCTTTGGCGATGGGATGCTCATGCCCTTCTAGCTAAAGGGCGGCCCCCGGGTGCGTGCATGAGTAGCCCCTTACTCAGCCGCAGCGATGGGCCGGCTGTCCCACCCGAATAGCCCGCGGTAGAAGAAGAAGGGTTGCGGAGCCACGTCATGTTCCTCTCGGTGCGCCTTCGTGTGAGCATGTTCGAGGCGAGTGAGGAGAAAGCCGATCTCGACGGTGAGGGCGATCAAGAGGGTGGGCAGCACCTGAGCTGAGGTCGCATAGAAGGCTTCAGTT